>PMCR01000473.1 GCA_003155465.1 Myxococcales bacterium
TCCCTCGCCCCCGCCGGTCGTGTACACCCCGACGCCCGCGCCTGCGCCCCCGCCGGTTGACTCTCCTCCCGCCCCTGCGCCTGCGCCCCCGCCGGCATCCGCTCCCGCGCCCCCGCCGGTCGTGTACACCCCGACGCCCACGCCTGCGGCCCCGTCGGTTGGCCCTTCTCCAGCGCCCCAGCCTGCGCCCCCGCCGGCTGTGTATTCTCCGATGCCCGCGCCCGCGCCCCCGCCGACTGGCTCTTCTCCAGCGCCCCAGCCTGCGCCCCCGCCGGTTATGTACACCCCGACAGTNNGCACGGCGCCTGTTTGGACTAACGACCGACTTGGGTCTGCCTGACGGGATCAATCTTGGCCTGGTCGTCCGTCCCACTTCTTGGATCCGCGCGCATGGCGTGGGCGGGACCAATACGGCCAGCGTGGGCTTCCGGGGTGGAATCACGGCAATCCCGTACTGGTTCTGGCACTTCGGGCCTTCGATCACGTTTGAAGCCGGGTTCTGCCGGCTCGGGGACTTCAATGACGCCCTTCGCGCGTTCTTCCAAGTCCCTTCCTGGATGAACGGCTACGTCCAGCAAGCAGGGTACACGTACTACAATGCCCATTTTGGGTTGGAGTTCGGTCGGGGAAATCTGACAGGCTACCTACACTTCGGCGGCAGTTACCTGGACGTGAAAGTGCGCACGCCGCATGCTGTTGCCATCCCCCCAGTGACCGGCGCCCCCCAAAGCTCAAGCGATCCGGCCCAGGTCATCTTGCGCCAAGACGCTACAGTCACGGTGTACACGCTTTCGGGCAAGGCGGGAATAATCGTGTACTTCGGAGGGCTCTGATCATGCGCCTACACCGGTCCTTTGTAGCTTTCGCGTTGGCTGGCCCACTGGTCCTTGGCTGCGCCCCCTCGGTCACGGTCGACGCGCCTGACATCGAAGTCACCCAGCCCAACCTGTTCTTCCCGGCGGCTCCGGTTGGTGCACCGCCGAACACAACCGTCACAGGTCAATTCTTTCTCAGTAGTAACAAGCTTGGGGCTGCTGGCGGTCCCGATGCNNCGGCTGGCTTTTCGGGCCAACACCGGTATCGAGGACTTTTCCTTTCTGACCCATCTAACCGTGACGGCGACAAACCCGGACTCTCTCCGCATCGTGGCGTGCCGCAACCGGCCCGTAGTCCCGATCCTTGACTACGACGTGCCCCCGGGAACTGGGGCTGTGCTGCCCATACCGCTNNNNCTGCGGTCTCTTTGGGCATGTCCTTCGCTCTCTGTCACCGTCCAGGCGACTGGCGATCCCCCGCAGTTTGACTGGTCGCTGGACGTTGTGTTCTCGCTGTCCGTCAGGATCTCTCAATAGCTCCCGCCTTGACGCTTGCAGCATCGTATCGTAGGTAGTGGCAATGGCTCCTGCCACGGGCAGCAGACGAGTGCGACGCGCCAGCATGCGCGCCACGAGCACCCTGTTGTTGGCGGCTCAGCTCGTTGCCTTGGGCCATCTGTTGGTCGTCCGACACACCATCTGTCCTGAACATGGTGAGGCGATTCACTCGGAATCGCCTGGCGACGCTCAGACGCTGGGTTCGAGCCAAGAGGGCGCGGCAGCCGATCCCACACTTGGCGCTGGGGCGCCGACCGCCGAGCACGCCCATGATCATTGTCTCGCCCTGGCCAACCCGCGCGAGCGGTTTGTGCCGTTGCCGGCTCCCGACGTGATGCCTGGCCCAGTGCTGGTGGCCGCAACCCTGCCGTCACTGGCAATTGTCGGCGTGACACCCGCCGTGCCCGTGCTCCTCCTCGCGCCCAAGAACTCGCCTCCCTGGGCATAGTCCAGGCAAAGCGCCATGGGCGCGCATGGCAGGCCAGGGATCGGGAGCGTCCCGGCCTGCACGCCTTCACTCCCACGTTCCCGCTTTGATGAATCGACGGAGGACAAGTCATGTTTTCTCTTACTGTGATCGCAGCCTTGCTGCTCGCGCAGCCGACCGAGGGCACAGTCCCCGCGCCGGCTGCGGCCAACATTCCGACACCCGCTGGCGCGGCGGCCGCGCCCGAAACCAAACCCGCCCCTTCCTACGATGACCTGCTTCGGNNGGCAGCCCGCACCCCCCCACCCGCGACCCGGTCAACCGCGGGGACATTTACCCAGAATCGCTTCAACCCCGATCTTTCCATCATTGCCGACTTCGCCGCAGTCGGCACGAATGTCAGCGACGACATCGCCCAAAGCCTGGCGGTTCCGGGATTCATTGACCAATCGGACCGCACCGGGAAGTCGCGTGGGATCAACTTCAACTACCTCGAATTGGCCTTCGCCACGTCAGTGGACCCGTACTTTGACTTCTTCGGCGTGGTCACATTCGCACCTGACGGCTTTGACGTCGAGGAAGCCTACGTTGACACCCGCCAGCTCCCGTTTGGCTTTCAACTGCGCATTGGCAAGTTCCTCTCGGCCTTTGGACGGCTCAATGGAATGCACGCACACGTCTGGGATTTCTATGACCAGCCTCTGGTCTACGAGGCCTTCATCGGTTCGGAAGGATTCAAGAACCCGGGATTGAGGGTGTCCTGGACAGCTCCAGTCGATTTTCTCTTGCAGTTGAACCTCGAGGTCTTTCAGGGCGTCTCCGATGAATCACGGACCTTCAATGCCGTCGGCTACAGCCTGACCGCGGCCAACGGAACGGTGATCTCGTCGACGGCCCCGTTCGTCCCGGCCCTGTATGTCGGATCGCTCAAGACCTCGTTCGATGTCGGGGACCACGTCTTCCTGCTCGGTGCTTCGGCCATGTACGGACACTCGACCCAGACGCACGGCTCGCCGACCGACATGGCATTCAACGCCCCGGGCACGGTTCTGTACGACGCGGAGCTGACCTACAAGTACCTCATCAGTTCGTACCGAAGCCTCACTTGGCAAAGTGAGTACCTTGGCCGCGTGTCATCCGGGGA
>PMCR01000079.1 GCA_003155465.1 Myxococcales bacterium
GGGAGCCATGAAGCCGACGCCCTGCTTGGCGCCATCGCCTTCAAGCGCGGGCACCTGGACGAAGCGGAACGTTTGCTCAGCAAGGCGTTGCAGCGAGACCCCGGCAACCCCCACATCGCCCGCCAGTTGCAGGTGGTGCGCGCCAGACAGGGCCGATAGGCTATAGTGCCGTGTGTCCGTGCCGTACGGATTTCGTCGGCCAATCCCTTGACGTCATTGCCGAATCTCGCGATCGTGCGCACATGCGTTTCCTTCGCGTCGGCATGTTCGGGGTCGTCCTGGCATCGGGCCTGCTTCCTCGCGCGGTCACGGCGGCGGCCCATCGCGTGGCAGTCGTTGAGGCAAGCACCAGCAAGGTGCCGCGCGGCGAGGTTGCCGCTTTGCGGGCTGACATCGAGGACGTCGTGCGCTCGCTGGGTTCCGAGATCGTGCCCTTTGTAGAAGCCAAGGCCGCGGCGGGCGGAGACTGCAACCAGCCCGATTGCATGATCGCCATCCACCGCGCCACCGGCGCCACCCACGTGTTGCGCGTGGAATCAATCTTCAAAAAAGGCTCGTTCACTCTGCAGCTCCTCATGTGGGACGCTCGCACCGGCAGGACACTCAGCTCGGACGGCAAGAGCTGCGACATCTGCACCTTGCCCGACCTGCACATGGCGCTGCGCGACCGAGTCGCCGCGCTTTGCGCGCGGGTATTCGAGGCCGAGGAGGCGGCGCTGGCCCCGCCGCCTGTCCCGCTGCCACCCCCTCCACCCCCGCCAGCCTTGAACGTGAGCTGGCCGGCTCCTGGCCCGGAGCCAGCCAGCTCTGCTGGCACACGCATCGGCCAGGTGGGTGGCCTGACCATGGTGGCGCTGGGCGTAGCTGCGGCGGCATACGGCGGATATCTCTTGCATCTCGACGGCCAGGTGGCATGCGCAGCCGGCGAAAGAACCAACTGCACCCAACACCACGTCACAGCAGGCCGTGGGACCGGCTTCCTCGCCGGCGGCATCGGCGCCGCGCTCGCCGGCGGCTTCCTCTTCTACTACCTAACCTGGTGAGGCAACCCATGAATCTACGAATNNCACTATGTCCTTCCCTTCTGCTTGCTTTTCGCCTGCGACAAGGTCGAGCGCGACTGGAGCAAATGCAGCGAGACCAACTCCGATTGCAAGAATGGCTATACATGCAGCCGCCCGTCCTATCGGTGCGTGCCCCTAGGTGACGGCGGGGCCGACCTTGCGACGCCACCGGTGGATGCTGCGGCCCGCGAGGTGGCCGGGGCTGACATGTCGAAGCTGGATGCGGCGGCCGACATACCAGCAGACAGGTCGGTGGACGCGGCGGCCGACGTCGCGTCGGACGCGGCGGCCGACGCACCCGACGCCGCGGCGGACAAGGCCGTGGACACGCGACCGGTCGACGGCCAGGGAAGCTGCGGCAGCGATATCGACTGTCCCGCGGGCGCGCCCCTGTGTCTGGATTTCAGGTGCGCGAAGTGCGCGTCCAACAACGACTGCGCCGAACGCGGCGACGGCGGCAGCGGCGCAAATGTCTGCGACACCACGAGCGGCCGCTGCGTTGCGTGTGCGAAGAGTAGCGACTGCACCGCTGATCCCGCGAAACCAGTGTGCGTAGCCAACCAGTGCGCGGCGTGCTCGTCGGCCGCGAACGAATGCCGAACCAAGAACAGCCTCACGCCGGTGTGCGACTCGTCGAGCGGCAAGTGTGTGGGGTGCTTGAGCAATGACAACTGCGCGGGCAGCGCCGGCGCCTCCGATGCCGGGACCGATGGCGGCACGGATGGCGGGGTCGATGGCGGAGTCGTCGCCGGGTTCTGCTACTTGACCACCAAGCAATGTGTGGAGTGCCTCGTCCACGCTGACTGCAAAGATCCGAGCAAGCCCATCTGCGGCGTTCTCCACACCTGCGTGGGTTGTGGCCTGCAGCTTGCGCCCAGCGACGGCTGCCCGACCAAGAACCCCGCCCTGCCGGTGTGCATGGGAGCTACCGGCGCATGCGTGCAATGTGCGACGAGCGCGGATTGCCATGGCGACGCGGGGACCGGCGTATGCAGTCCCACGACGAATCGATGCGTGGAGTGCAACGACAACACCAACTGCACCGCAGACCCGGCCAAGGGATTCTGCGTGAAAAACGCCTGCACGGGCTGCCAGGCGGCCGGTGCAGGCGCCTGCACGGGTGCCAAGCCGATGTGTGCCACCACGGGTGGTTCCATCGGCCAATGCGTGGAATGCAATGGCAATAGCGACTGCAAGGTCGGAACCAAACCCGTGTGCGACGCGAACCAATGCCTGGCATGCAAGAAGGACCTGGAATGCACCGGCGCATCGCAAGCGGGCGTGTGTGGCCTGGACGGCTCGTGTCCGGCCGCGGATGAGGTGATCTACCTGCAGAACAGTGCGGCTTGTTCGGCAAGTTCGGGGGATGGCACGCTCGCGACGCCCTACTGTTCATCAGACGAGGCGACCGCTCACCTGTCTGCGACCAAGTCAATCATCGTGATCAAAGGGAATGGCCCGGCCTACCCTGTCGGTCCGCTGACCAT
>PMCR01000513.1 GCA_003155465.1 Myxococcales bacterium
GTTCGCACTACCTTCGCACGCGCTTTTTGGAAAAGAGGGTATTGAGTTCTCGGACTGAATCAGGCCCGAGTTGCACTTGGGGTTTTCTTGACCGGTCCAGAACGAAAACACTGAGCAGGAGGAACACAATGACAAGATGGTATCGAGGCTCTGGAATGAGGGGGACCATTCTCCCCGCAACCATCGCCGTGACGGCCAGCGGGATTGGCGTCGCGGTGTGGGCCGCCGGTCCGTACAACGATGATGGCTCGGATACGTTGGGTGACGTGGCCCCAGTTGCCATCACCCGATCTGGCGCCAATCTCGTCTACCGGGCCATGGGTTCGGGCCAGGCCGAGAACGAAATGAACGCCGTCCCGGTCCAGCAGTCCATCGGCTTCATGTCGCGCAATTTCAAGTCGGCCATCTTGGGCGTGCACGGCGGTTGGCAGCCGGACACGAATAACGTGCTTGGGCTGGATGCCGCAGTCGTGGTCACGGCTGCCTACCCGTCCCGCATGCAGGATGTTGCCATGCCGCTCGATCCCAGCGCCCCTGGCAAGGCCTCTGTCAACTCCGACTTCGCCGTGGTGATGAGTGGCTGGAATGCCGCTGGCACCACCGATGCCTGCCGCCATCCGAACCGGCTGGCCGCGCTGAATCGCATCACGAACAGCATGCACGTGGACCAGATCGACCACATCTATCGCCGCAATGATGCCTCGGGCACCACGGACACCATGCGCGAGCGAGTCCGTATCGATCGCTTCTGCAACGGTCAAGCCCCGGGCGGCGTTCCGTCGAGCGGCGTGGGCCTGTACCACAACTTGGACGCGGATGACATGGACCCAATTCGGCGCGACTGCGTCCCGTTCGGCACGGACGATCCCCACAAGAACCAAACTCGTTGCACGTACTGGCCCTACAACGCGACTTGTCTCCCGGGCTGGGATTCGACAACGAATCCCGTTACTGGCGTTCCCGGTGGGATTCCCTGCACCCAGGGGCTCATCATCGCCCTGACCGATGGGGATCCGGATCCCGCCCATCCCGGTTCCTTCCTTGATGTGACCCGCAGCATTGCCCAGCGCGTGGCTGACGACACCACCTTCAAGACCATTGGCTATGCGGGCCGCGAAGCGGTCAGGCAAGCCGGGACCACGGCTGGCCCCACCATCAACCATATCAGCTTCGCGGACGGCTCGGTTCGTCTGGGTGCGTACCTGCTCTCGCGCCGCTTGTACCTGAACCATGGCGACCCGCTTCCGGACAGCGCTGTCGGCGGTGCCAACTACGACAAGCAACAGCAGGAAAACACACTCTACAACTGGGCGACTGATCCTGACAACGGCCGCTGTCACATGGACCCCATCATCAAGGACAAGGGCTTCGTCACTTGCACCCAGAACTGCAACCTGCCCCCATCGGGCTACAACCTCTGCTACGACACCCCGTTCCCGGCTGCCGAGTCGCTGCCCGCCCTGTGCATCGCCACCGGCAAGAATGGTAACGGCAGCAGCCTCTGCTGCGCCACTGGCGCGGCCAGCGTGAACAACCAGCCCTGCGGGCTGCCGGTCTGCGCCGCCAACGGAGTTCCGTGCCGCAGCAACGCCGACTGCTGTACCAACCTAACCTGTCAGGATACGGGCGGCGCGGCCTACCTGTGCAAGCCCTAGTCGTCAACTAGTCATCAGCGCGTGAGGGAGACAGACGGAATGCGTCCCGGTTGGGCCAGACGATGGATGGGTGTGGTGGTGGGGGCGGTGCTGGGGTTGCTACTGGCAGGCATCATGGCGCCGTGGGTGGCGCGGGTTGTCTCTGGTGGGCGGGCCACGCATGGGCCGTACGTGATCCACTGAATGGAAGTGGACAGGGGATGGGGCCGGACGCTGCGGCGGAAACCGCTCGCGGCGTGGATTGTACGCAGGCAAATCAGTCAAGAAATGAAGCGCCCGCAGTGGCGCAAAGACAGTAGGGAAGAAACGGATCAAAGGGAAAAAGGAGAGAACCATGTTTAGGCATTCGACAAAACTCATTCTGGCAGGCCTCACAACGGCCGCGGTAATGGCAACCGGCGGCTGTTCCAAGAAACCGGACGCCGCGACGCAGGGCTCGGCCCAGGTCGCAGTGCACGCGTTGAGCCTCTCGGGCGACGTGAAGGCCATGGATGTAGCCGTGTCAGGCAATGGCATCGCCACACCGATGGATATACCTCTGTTCAAGCAGGCCGACGGAACCTGGAAAGCACTAGTCAACCACATTCCGGTTGGGACCAGCAATCGCTCCTTCATGGCCAAGGCCTATGACAGCACCGCGAAGACCCATCAGATCTACAGCGGCTCCGTGAGCGGCGTGACCATCACCAAGAACCAGATTGCTGACGTCGTCATAGTCATGCAAGAGGACCATGCGCCGAACGGCTTCGGCAATCACGCGCCCATCGTGGACAGCCTGAGCGTGTCCGCGACCGGCGCTGTCTACGGCGAAAAGATCGCCTACACGTTGGCCGCGCATGACCCGGATACCGGCGAGACCGCGACCCTGAACTTCGTGAACACCCCGAGCTGCGGCACGTTCGGGCCGATCAGCGACACCACGAATGCCCAAGGGCAGCGCGTGTGGGCCAGCCTCTGGACCGCGCCCCCCTCGGGCACGAGCTGCCAGCTCAATATGGTGGTCACGGATGTCCATGGCGCCAAGGCCATGGCCGCGGTGACCATCTCGATCAGCGCTGGTGTGGACGTGGGCGGCGCCCGCGTGAGCACCCTGGTCGAGTCGTACCCGGTCCTTACCGGCATCACCACCAACCCCGCAATCATCTCGGGCGCTGGCGGCACCATCAACCTTCAGGTGCTGTACTCCATGTCCGACAACGAACCCGCGAGCTTCGCGTGGACCCACCCGGACTGCGATGGTAGCTTCGACAACGCGACCGTTGCGAACCCAGTGTTCACGCTCACGACGGTCCCGAGCTCAATTCCTCCCATCTGCACCTTCGCTGTGACGGTCAGCGGCCCGGATCGCACCCCGACCGGAGGCACCGCCCGGCACCTCTCCACGATCGGCAGCCTGACCGTGAACGTCGGCGAGACGACTGTGCCTGGAAATCCTGGCGGTGGCGTGGCGATCGACATGACCTCGCAGTCGCTTGAGACCGTGGTGGACCCCAATCAACCCGTGGTCCTGTACGTGAAGGCGAGCGAGCACACCGCGGGCGCGAGCCTGACCAGCTACCTCTGGAGCGCACTGCACGGCAACCTCGGCACGCCGACCAATGCTTCGGACTTGAGCAACAGCCAGGTCGAGTGGACGCCGCCTGCTTCGATGGATCCAAACGAGACCGTCAACGTGGTCGTGACCGACAGCCTGGGCGCGACTGCCACCTACACTTTCATCATCGGCCGCGGCATCAATCCCTGCGTTGGCCCCAACACGGACGGCAACCTCTGCAACGACGGCGATCCCTGCACGGTGGACCATTGCATGAACCAGGTGTGCGTGCCTGGCCCGCAGAACCCGTGCACGGCAATCGATGAGTGCCACGAGAATGGCGTGTGCGACCATGTCACTGGCAGCTGCAGCACCCCACTTTCCGGAAACGGCAAGGACTGCTCGGACGGCGATGCCTGCACTCTGGCCGACAAGTGCGCGGCTGGCGTGTGCACGCCCACCGGCGGGACTACGCAGTGCTCGCCTCTCGATCAGTGCCATGTCGCCGGCGTCTGCGATCACGTGAGCGGTTCCTGCAGCAACCCGGCCAAGCCTGACGACACGGTCTGCAGCGACAGCAACGTCTGCACCACCGGCGAGACTTGCCAGAACGGCCAGTGCACGGGTGGCGTCCTCCAGACGACCTGCCAGCCGACCGACAGTTGCCATTTGGTTGGCACCTGCGACCCAGTCACTGGCTGCTCGACCCCAGTCGCCCCCGACACCACTCCTTGCAACTTCGACAACGACGGCTGCACGGTGGGCGATCACTGCTTGAGCGGCGCGTGTGTAGCGGGCGGGCTGATGTCCTGCCAGCCTGTCGACCTGTGCCACCTGGCCGGCGTCTGCGTTCATCCGGCCGGCACCTGCCCGACCGGGGCGTGGAGCATCACGTGCGGCCCCACCACGGGGTCCTCTGCTGGCAACGCTCTGAGCTGCGGCGTGTCCGATGGACAGTGCCATTCGTGTGCGACACCGACCGACGTCAAGAAGTTCAACGATCCTGCCACTCCGGGTTCGGGCGTCTCGTCCATCGCGGGTATGGCCCTGGATAGCAACGGAGCCCAGCTCGTCTCGGCAACCCTGGTTACCACGGCGAACTTCGGTTCGGGCAACGTGAGCCCGGCAGGAGGCATGGATGTGGTGGTGGCCAAACTGGTCATGGATCCGAACGATCCGAGCGATCCGCACTGGACCAGGACTCTCGGCGATACCCAGGACCAGATGGCGACCGGTTTGGCGGTCACCAAATCTGGCCGGGTGGCTGTGATGGGTAACTTCAGCGGAAGCATCACCGCAGTCAACACCATCACCGACACTGAATCCGTGCCCATCGACTTCATCGCGGCTCTGGACAACGCCGGCACCAAGCTGTGGGCCGACGCGGCCAACACCAAGGCCGGCGCCTTGCTCGCCATCGCTGGCAACCCGAACCGGGACGAGTTTGTGGTGTGTGGCTACACCGCGCCTTCTTGCGCCCATGACCCCAGCCATCCCGCCGTGTCAGAGCCTTGCGAGCCGATGGCTGACCTGGGGGTGGCCGGCTACCTGACTTCAGAGCCGAATGACCCGGTCACCGGTCTTCCCGTCCATCTGGAAGACATCGTTATCGCCAAGGTGAACTCCATCACCGGCGCCGTGATGTGGGGTAGGCAGTACGGTGCGGCTGGGTCGCAGATGTGCACCGCGATTGCCTTGGACGACTCAGGCAACGTGTTTGCCGCCGGCAGCTACAACGGCACGCTCGGATTCGGCACAGGCCTGCCCTCCTACACCGACTACACCATTCAGTCCGTGTGGGTGGCCAAACTCGACGGCACGAATGGTGACGTGATCAGCGCCAAGACCTACGGCGGTGTCTCCAAGCAAGCGCCCAGGGGCATCGCACTGGACAGCAACGGCAACTTGGCCATCACCGGCAACATGAAGACCTCACTGGTCTTCGGTGCAACCACCCTGACCGGTGCGGGCGGCACGGACGGCTTCCTCGCGAAGCTCAACCCGAGCCTGCTTCCCATCTGGGCCGAGAGTTGGGGCGACAGCGCCAACCAGGAGGCGCACAGCGTGGCCTTCGACTCAGCGGGTGACATCGTGGTGGTGGGTCTCATGAAGGGGGCGACCAGCGGGTTTGTCATCGGAAGCACGAGGTTGCGCAACCCCACCACCTCCACCACCGACGCCTACCTCGCCAAGTTCAAGGGTTCGGACGGCACCCCCGTCTGCGCCGCGAACTACGGCGACGCGGCCAACCAGAGCGCCGACAGCGTGGCTATTGCAAGTGACGACAAGATCAGCGTCTCTGGTTTCGGCTCGGGTACCTTCAGCTTCGGCACCCTGCCGTTCACCTCCAGCAGTCCGACCGGCTTCGTGGTGCAGCTCACGACTCCGTAAGCAAGTGCAATAGCTGAGGCGTCTGCCTGGACGCCTCGGCGAGAAGAGGGGCCGCTCCAATTGGGGCGGCCCCTTTTTTCGTGGCTCCCTGGCCTCGCGATCCGCGAAGGTGAACTCCAGGTGACAGCCCGGCAACGCCAGCGCGAATTTCCCTGACTGTGCTCACATGCTGGTTGACCACTCTTCCACGGCTCTGCTACAGGAGTCTCACTCGCCTCGTAACCGACGCCTAACAAAAAGGGAGGCTCAATGGTTTCTTCTCGAATCCGGGCCGGACTGATCGGCACTGTAGCTGTGGCGGCCTTCATGGCAAGTGCATCCGCCACGGCGCAACAGAATTGCCTCTTTCTGAATGGCGGAAAGAACATCGTCCTCATGCCGGGTTCCACCTCACTGATCCCGGTGGTGATGTTCCTTGGGGCCAGGCTGGCCAAAATGAGCACACCTTACCGCTTGCTCTATTTCCCCATGGCTTCTTGCGATGCCCTGGGCCGCGTGAACAGCGCTCAAACTTTGAGCCAGATCGCCCAGTCTTACGACGAGGATCCTAAGGACCCAAGCAAGATTGCCACGAGTAGTTGCACGATTGACGGGGCTGTGCCCATTGACCTAGCGATCGGCGACACTTTCTACGAAAGCTGCAATATCAGTGGGCCCCGCTCACCCACGTTGGGGGACTTTCAAGGCCCGCAGCAGGCCTTCGTGTTTGTGGTTCCTCGCAGCAGCCAGTACACCACCTATATTACCGCAGAGGAGGCGCACAACGTCTGGGCCTGTGGTTCCAACAGCGGGGTTCTGCCTTGGGTCGATGTCAACTTCACCTATTCCTACATGGACATCGCAGGGGGCGCGTTTGGGGCCCAGATCATCATCAGCAAGGCCATCAACGTATCGGTCTTCGCGGGGAACCTGGGCATAGCTTCCCACACCATGACCGCAGACCAGGGCGTCGCAGACGGGGTCGCCAGTTCCACCAGCCCGGACAAGACCATCGGCTTTCTCTCGGCGGAGGTCTACGACCAGAATCGCTTTCAGCTCAAGGCCCTGGCCTTCCGCGGTTTCAGGCAAACCATGGCCTATTCGCCCGACAGTGACTCCACCAAGTTCGACAAGCGCAATGTGCGCGATGGCCATTATACAGTGCAGGCGCCCATGCACATGTGGGCCGCGACCAATTCTGACGGCCGCGTGGTCCGCCCGCTGGCTAGAAAGATGATCGACTGGATGCAGGGCAATGACGTGGCCCCCGAGGATCAACTTCCTTTCAGCATCAACGATGTGTACGCACAGGCCGGCGTGGTGCCAAAATGTGCGATGAAGGTCACCCGCACGCTCGACGGTGGACTGTTCTATCCCTATGTGTCCAATAAGCCGCCCTGCGGCTGCTACTTTGAATCCAAGGCGACCGGCGAAGCCGCGCCTTCTGGTTGTGTAACGTGCAGCGATAGCAGTGGCTGCAGTAAAAGCCAGATCTGCAGCTACGGATTCTGCGAATAGTCCTGGTGGCGCCATGACGAAATCAACCATGTCGAGATTGCTGGTGCGGGGAATTGCTCTGTTTCTGGTTCCACTGGGAGCTGCCTGCGGCAGTGGCTCCAACCCTCCTGCTCCCACGAAGGCGTACCCCAATATCATTCCGGTCATTCGCGACGCCAACGTGTCCACCATCGATGCTCCTGTGGGCGCTGAGGCTGGTTCCATTGCGCCCCCATCGGCCGATGCCACGCAGGTCGATCTGTGGAGCGATTCCCGCGATCCCAACGTATTCCCCACTTGCACAGGCACGCCCGAGCAGGTGAGCGACTGCATTATCAACCTGCAGACGCGCGGCGCGATTTCGGTCACGCGATCCGATCCTGCTGCCTGTCAGCCCTAGCCAGAGAAACTCGTGAAAACCTCAATTCAGTGCAAGTCCTTGTCAATCCGTGGGGTGATTCTGTCGGCAGGCATGGCCCTGCTGTGCTGGTCAGGCTCGCCCGCGCTTGCGGCGCCGCCCGAATCGCCGCGCAAGATGGCAGCCGACGCCTTGGCCGAGGTCCAGGCCATCAAGGCTGAACTCGACATCATAGAGGAGCGTCTGCGTACCCAGGAAACGGAATCGCGCAAGCGCGAAAAGAAGGTCCTACAGGAAGGCGCCACGGCGGTCGCGGCCACGCGCTTAGAGGCGGAACAGCGGATGACGGCTGAGCGAGCCGCCTGGCAGGCGGAAAGCCAACGATTGCAACAGGAAATGCAAGCGGCCGCGGCTCGCGAGGAGGCGCGCCGCCAGGCCGAGCCGCCCAAGGTGGGCGCCTCGGCGGCGGGCGTTTCATTGACCGGCTACTTGCAGAGCGATCTCGTCTTTCGGCAATCGTCTGAAAGCCAGCTCAATCCGACCAGCGGTGTGCCTCTCAATGAGGATCGCTTTCTGATTCGGCGCGCGCGCCTGATGCTGGATATGGACCGTCGCTACGGCGAGGGCAATCTGGAAATTGACGCCAACACCGTCAATGGGCCGGCCGTGCGCCTGCTAGGTGCGCGGGCCTCAATCAAATTGCCTGGCCACGAGCCAGGCGCCGAGCCGTTGCTCATGGCCAGCATAGGGTCATTTCGCGCGCCGTTCGGCCTCGAAGTGCTGCAAACGGACGTGGAGCGGCCGTTCATGGAGCGCAGCACAGCCAGCCGAGCATTCTTTCCCACTGAATTCGACCTGGGCGCGCGACTGCAAGGGGCGTGGCGCTTCGTGCGCTACGCGGCGGCGGTGATGAACGGCGAGCCCATGGGCGAGCGCAGTTTCCCCGCGCTCGATCCCAATCACCAGAAGGATGTTCTCGGACGGGTGGGGGTGAAGACCGGACCGTCGCCCAGCTTGTCCGTGGCAGGCGGGCTTTCCGGGCTCTACGGCACCGGCTTTAGCAGCGGCGAACTGGCCAGCAAGGGCGCCATTGGCTGGGTCGACAACAATGGCAACGGAGTCTTGGATGCAAGCGAGGTGCGCGGCACCGCCGGGATTAGCGCATCTCCGTCGCGCAACTTCGAGCGCTTCGCCTTGGGGGCTGACGTCCACGTTTCGGTTGCGTTGGTCCCTGGGTGGACGACCACCATCTACGCCGAGTTCATTTGGGCGAAGAACCTGGACCGGGGCATCCAGCCCGCCAATCCCTTTGTTCTAAGCCAGGACGCGCGGGAAATTGGCTACTACGCCGCCTTGACCCAGGCCTTGGGGCGCCATGTTCTGGTGGGTGTGCGCTACGATTTCTACAATCCGGATCGGGACCGCTACGTTCTCACCGCGGGTGACAAAGTGCCGTCCAATCTTGACTACTCCACCTGGGCCTTCATGGCTGCCCTGGTGGCGCCTTGGGGACGACTGATGGCGCAGTACGATCTGAATCGCAATCACCTGGGTCTCAGCAACGGGGGAACGCCGGGGAACCTGGCTGACAATGCCTTCACCCTTCGCGGCGAGGTGCGCTTCTGATGGCGCGGTCACTTCTGGCGCGAGCGGCGAGGTGGGTCGCGGCACTGTTGGCCGTGGGTTGGATTTCTGGCTGTCAAGGCGCCAGNNACAGCCGAGGTCAGTGGCCTCAACGGCTCGCTTCTGATCTTTCCCGGCATCCAAGGCCGGACCGTCTCGGGCAAGGTCGGGCCAGAGGCCGCCGCTGTTGCCATCGGCCTGGCCAAGGACAGCGCTTTCTGGAGCATTCCCGCAAGCGGCCACGATTCAGTCCGGCCCGACCTGCTCACCTTCACTGCTCAGCTTGACTTCTCTCCTGAATTGGCTGACAGCGGCGTGGTTGAACAAGGCAGCAGCGGCAACCCAGTGGTCCCCGTCAC
>PMCR01000078.1 GCA_003155465.1 Myxococcales bacterium
ATCATCCGCGCGATGAGCAACGTGAGCAGAAGCACGGCCAGGCACCGGAGAATCAGAATGAGCAGGTCTTCCAGCTTCAGGCGCCGCCGGTTCTTGCGGTCCGCCCGGCGCAGGAGATCCATCGCCGCCCAGTCGACAATCCGGAAGCGCTGCTTGTTGAGGAGATGAATCACGATGGGCACGGCCACCAGGACCGCGCCCGCCAGCAACGCGGGATGCACGAAGTTGAGGAAGGCGAGGGTCACGGTTCCGCCTCCTGGGCAATGGGATTTGCTCCTCCGTGCCGGACCCCGCGCCGCAGGGAATGCCGGCGGGCGAGATAGGCGCTGAGCGCGGCGTCCAGGGGCATGCCGGTGTGCACGAAGACGTGGTCGCTGCGGCAGCGGCTGCAGATCTGCCGCACCTGCCGCATGAAATCGTCGAGCGCCGCGAGATAGGAGCGCCTCAGCCCCGGCGCGTCCGCGAGGATCTCCTCCGCGGTCTCCAACCCCAGGAACTGCGTCTGGCCCGGGAAGGGAAAACGGACCTCGTCCTCGTGCAGGAGGTGGAGCAGGACCACGTCGTGCCGCTGGTGGCCGAACTGCTGCAGCATGGTTTCCAGCCGCGCGAGGTCGAGGAACAGGTCCGAGATGATCACCACCACGCCGCGCCGGCGGATTTGCGCCGGCAGCCGGCTGAACACGGTATCCACGTCGCTGCGGTGGTCGGGCCGGCACTGCTCCAGCGCATGGGCGATGGCGAACGCCTGCCGCGGGCTGGAGCGGGGCGGGATGACGGTGCGGATCTCGCTATCGAACAGCACGGCGCCGACCGCGTCCTGCTGGCGCTGCAACAGAAAGGCCAGCGACGCGGCCACGGTGGCCCCGTAGTCGAACTTGCTCATCCCCACGCGGCCCGCGCCGTAGGCCATCGACTTGCTGCAGTCGAGGACGATGTGGCAACCGAGGTTGGTCTCCTCCTCGTACTGCTTCACGTAGTAGCGGTCGGCCCGGCCCCAGGCCTTCCAGTCGATGTGCTTGATGTCGTCGCCCGGCGCGTATTGACGGTACTCCGCGAACTCGACGGAGAAGCCGCGATACGGGCTGCGGTGCAGGCCCGAGATGAAGCCTTCCACAACCCGGCGCGCCCGGAATTCGAGGCGGGCGATCTTGTTGAGGATGCGGGGATCCAGGTAGTTGTGCTTCGCTGCCATTGCGTGGTTCCCGTCTAGGCCCTTGTCCATCCGAAATGCGGACAAGAGCCTCGACCGTCTTTACACCCGTACGAAAATCCGAAGCGCGAAATTTGAAACAATGGCAAAAACCGAATTATGAAATAACCCAAACCGTCTGCTTGAACATTTGCTTCATTCGAACATTCGGATTTGCTTCGAATTTCGGTATTCGAATTTCGAATTTGTTTTGTGGGCATGTGCCATCCCGTGCTTACGACCGAAACGCCTGCTTCACATCCTCCGGCAGGGCGTTGGCGGCTTCGTCGTCCGCCACCGCCTCCAGCAGCCGATCCACGATCTGGTCGCTGTGGATGCCTTCCGATTCCGCGGCGAAGTTCGTGAGAATGCGATGTCGCAGCACCGGGTGGGCCACCGCCTTGATGTCCGCCACGGAGGCAAAGTGCCGTCCCTCCAGCGCGGCGCGTGTCTTGGCGCCGAGCAGCAGGTATTGCACGGCGCGCGGNNTCCGGCGCATCGGCGGCCGGGACGCGCGTGGCCCGCGCCAGGCGCATCGCGTAGACGATGCCGTGCGGCGGCACCGGAATGGCACGCACCAGTTTCTGGAAGGCCTGGATGTCCGCGCTGCTGATCACGACGTTCACGGGCGGCGCCTCCGAGCTCGTCGTGGTTTCGGCAATCCGGTATTCCTCGGCAAAGTCGGGATAGTTCACGAGGATCTTGAACATGAAACGGTCCTGCTGGGCCTCGGGCAGCGGNNGGCGGCGTGCGGTTGATCTCGTCCGCGAGAATCAGGTTGGCAAAGATGGGGCCGCGCAGGAACTTGAAGACCCGTTCCCCGGTCGACTTGTCCTCGATCAGCACCTCCGTGCCCGTGATGTCCATGGGCATCAGGTCAGGGGTGAACTGAATCCGGGTGAACGAGAGGTCCAGGCACCGGGCGAGCGTGCTGACCAGCAGCGTCTTGGCGAGCCCCGGGACCCCCTCGAGAATGCAGTGCCCCCGCGAGAAGATCGCGACGAGCAGGTGGGCGATCACTTCATCCTGGCCGACGATGACCTTCCCCAATTCCGCGCGGATCAAGGCATGAGCGGCTCTCAGCCGTTCGAGCGTCTGGATGTCGGACGCGGGGAGCCTGTCGGGGGGAGCGTGTCGGGTGTCGGGTGTCGGGAGGAGCGTTTGCTGGTTTGCCATGGGATGTTCCTTTCCGTGTTCGGTGTCGCGTTACTCGATCCTCAGTAGTCGGGAGATTTCGTGGTCTGTCGCGTGTCCGCGTGAGCGGGACGTTGTCCCGCTCACGCGGACACGCGACACTCTCATCTTTGCAGCAGCGGCAATTGCCGATAGGGCAGTTGCAGCGAGATCAAGGCGATGCTGGTGCCGAACGTGAGCCCCACGCCGTCGCCCTGCCAGGCGCCGTCGGCAGTCCGCATCGTCAACAATTTGTCCCGCGTTGTCGGAAAGAACGCCTGCCACTTGCGGTCGCC
>PMCR01000454.1 GCA_003155465.1 Myxococcales bacterium
GAATACATGGAGCGCCACACGGTTTCTCGGCTGATCGGCGCGCCGCCTGGATATGTAGGGTTCGATCAGGGCGGCCTGCTCACCGATGCGGTTCACAAGACGCCGCACGCGGTGTTGTTGCTCGACGAGATCGAGAAGGCGCACCCGGATCTCTTCAACATCCTCCTGCAGGTGATGGACCACGGTGCGCTCACCGACAACAACGGTCGCACCTCGGACTTCCGTCACATCATCCTCATCATGACCAGCAACGTGGGGGCGCGCGATCTGTCGCGGCGCATGCCGGGTTTTGGCGCGGGCGAGCGCTTCGGTGACACCGACGAGGCCTTCAAGCGCGTATTCTCGCCCGAATTCCGCAATCGCCTGGATGCCAAGGTTGACTTTGCCCCGCTCGGCGATCGCGAGATGTTGCTCATCGTGGACAAGTTCGTGGGCGAATTGCAGAAGCAACTCGGCGAGCGCCAGGTCACGGTCACGCTCAGCTCCGCGGCCCGGGAGCATCTGGCCAAAAAGGGCTACGACCCTGCCAACGGCGCTCGGCCCTTGGCCAGGGTCATGCAGGACGAGGTCAAGCGTCCCTTGACCGACGAGCTGCTCTTCGGCG
Organism: Myxococcales bacterium; assembly: GCA_003155465.1. Next base: position 605 of record PMCR01000454.1, read on the forward strand.
CGCTGGCCGCTGGTGGTGCAGTGGCCATCGACGTTGCTGAGGACAAGTTGACCTTTGCCTTTTCCAAGAGCGAGGCCGCGGAGAAACGACCGGATGTGACTGGCCAGGAAGAAGCTGACGATGAATGAGAAGCGCCACCTCGACGTCGCCACCTTTGCCATGCCGCCCGCGCAGGCGGTGGCCTTGGCCGACCTCACCGCCTATCAACCAGGCGCGGTGGTCAGTCGCACATTGGTCAAGAAGAACGCCGGCACAGTCACGCTGTTTGCTTTCGACGTGGGCCAGGGCCTGTCCGAGCACAGTGCGCCCTTCGACGCCATCGTGGAGATCCTCGATGGCGAGGCCGAACTGACCATCGGTGGGAAGAAAGTCGCTGCCCGGGCCGGACAGGCCGTGTTGATGCCGGCCAACGTCCCGCATGCGCTTTTCGCCACCACGCCGTTCAAGATGCTGCTGGTGATGGTGCGCGAGGTAGGGTAGCTCTCCGATGTCCACGGGAAACAGATTCGCTTCGGTCCTGACCTTTGTTGTCGTTGCGCCATGGTTGCTCAATGCCTGTAGCAGCGCGAGCAGCGCTGGTGTCGATAGCGTGGGTGGTGGGCGAGGGGGCAGGGGTGGTTCCTTGGCCAGGGCGGACACGGCTGAGACCGGCGGCAGCAGCGGAGGGCAACGCACAGCGGGCGCGAGCGGCGCAGGTACCATGAGCAGCGGAGAGCAAGTCACAGGAGGTGCGAGCGGCGGAAGCGCCGGGACAGGGGCCACTACGGTGACCGGTGGCTCAACCAACGCAGGGGGCGGGACGCCAGGCGGTGGAAACACCGAGGCGTCTACCAGCGGTGGCGGGTCACGCTTGGGCGGTGGCGTGGATGCAGCGAACGGGGGCTCGCGTTTGGAGGGTGGCGTGGATTCAGCCAGCGGCGGGTCGACCAGCAGCGGGGACTCGCGCTTGGATGACGGCGTGGATGCGGCGATCCGCGGGCCTGACGCCAGCACAGGCGCGGGCGGCACGACCGGCGCGGCGCGGACGATCACAGACATCTCCTATGCAGGCAGTTCATCTACGTCCCAAACCCTTGATCTGCTCCTGCCCGCCAATGCGCGGCTTCCCCTTCCGCTGGTCATCCGCATCCACGGTGGCGGGTTCAGCAGCGGTGACAAGGCAGGGGAAGAATCGGGCACAGCCGCGAAGGCGATCCTGGCCAAGGGGTATGCCCTGGCCAGCGTGAACTACCGTCTCTCCGGTGCGGCGCAATTCCCTGCCGGGGCCAAAGACGTCAAGGCCGCTGTGCGCTGGTTGCGCGCTCATGCCGCCGAATACGGATTGGATGCCGACCGCTTTGCCTCTTGGGGCGAATCGGCGGGAGGCTATATGGCGGCGATGCTGGGTGTCACCGGGGATCAGGCCACTGCCTTTGATGACGACTCCCTGGGCAACTCCGGGGTTTCGAGCGCAGTCGCGGCGGTGGTGGATTGGTATGGCCCGACTGACCTCGCGACGATGGACAGCCAACAAACGGCTCATCCTCCCGCCAGTTGTCCGAGCAGTTGGCTGCAGCACACGCCGGTGGGCTCTCCCGAGGGGAAATGGCTGGGCGGCGCACTCGATACGGCCGCGGTGAGCAGCAAGCTCGCCCAGGCAAACCTTGTCGCGTACGTCGCGACGGCCAAGGCCTTGCCACTTTTCATCATCGCTCATGGTGACAACGACTGCCAGGTGCCGTGGGGCCAGTCGCAAGAGCTCGCGGACGCGTTGGCCAAGGTGGGAAACACGGCCAACCTGACCATCCTCCCGGGCGCCTCGCACGGTGACGGCCGGTTCGAGAGCACGCAGAGCACACCAGCCCTGATCCTGCTCGCCTCGCGCTTCGGGCGCTAGTGCCGCCTCTTGCAAGTTCGTGGCTGATTGAAGCGGCCCATGTTCTTGAGATGCTTTGCCGAGAGGCGGCTGGGTGGTCCAGATCTTCTGCCGCGCCAGCTTCGCCCTCTCGTTCAGCCTGGTGCCCCCCACGATCGCGCCGGTCGACGATCAAACCACGCAGGGGTCTAGCGAGGACATCCTGGCCAATGGCGACTTGTCCGATCGCCCGGTTTAGCCATGGTGTCGCTCCTAGCCGAAGTTGCGCAGTAGGCCT
>PMCR01000409.1 GCA_003155465.1 Myxococcales bacterium
GTGGATATAGGATCCGCGTTGATCTGGAAGTCCGACGACACGGTGTTGTAGGTCTCGTTGCCACGTGCGATGTTCCAGTCACTGCCGTTGCTGAGATAGATCCCGTGTCCGTCGCCGCTGCCGGTGTCGTAGCCCGTGCAACGCTCGATCACGAACCAGTCGGACTGGCCGGTGAAGAACGGATCCTTGTTCTGTCCGTGGCCGATGTTGTTCAGGACTGCGACGCCCCTCTGGTGCTCGTTCGCGGGATAGCCGGCGCCGACCGAGCGCACGCCATAGTCGCCGCCCACCAGCTCGAAACCGTCGACCGCAATGTAGTCGGCCGCCTCCAGGTTGATGCAGGTCTTGCGTCCGCTGCTGCAACAGTTGATGGTGACGCCCGGCGATCCGTCGGACTTCCGTTCGCCGGCCAGCACGATGGGGTTGTCGTAGGTGCCACTGTGGTCCGAGTCGAGCTCGAAGCAGCCCGCGTACGCACCCGCCGTGAACACGACCAGCCTGCCGGGCACCACGGCCGCGAGAGCGGTCGCCACGCTTGCCGCGTTCGTGGCCGAGCTGCCGTTGCCCGTGCCGGTCGGACTGACATACACCGTGCTCGACGGCTGCCAGGCGCAGTCCGTGTAGTACCGATTGAACTTCTCGGTGAAGCTGAAGTATTGCCCACCCCGCGTGACAGCGGGAGTCGCTACGAGCGCCCCGCAACCACCGCCAACGTTACCCAGGCCGCCACCGCCACTGCTTCCCGCGGCGCGAGCCCCACCCGCGCCGAGTCCGCCGCTGGCCGGTGTTCCGCCAGATACCGAGGCACCACCTGTGGCGAGCGTGCCGCCAGTGACGACGTTGCCCCCCGAATTGACCGTACTGCCTAGGGAGGCGTTGCCGCCCGTCGACGCCCCGCCGGTCGTGTTCGAAGAACAGCCAAAGGCCAGCGTGACCATTGCGAGCGCAGGCAATCGCGCCATCACGGTTTGTGGAATTTGTCCGGGGTACCTGTTCGTCATCGCAGCCTCGGTACAGCGCTGAATGATTCCTTTCAAGCGCAAGGCGCAGTCTACCTCATCGGCAATGTGAGGACGCTGCCGAACAAGCCGATGAGCTGACGATCCCGCCGCAGGGAAGTCCGCACTTTGGGCCGCTGTCGTTCGCCGGGAGGTCATCCGCTTCCCCGATCAGCGTATGTGCGGTCGATGGCGATGACCGTCCCTTGGGAGACAGTAGCCGGCCGCGACGACTGTCTCGTTTCCTCGATCTCGCGCATCTAAGGCATAGTAAAAGAAGATATCCGTTACCGTTCGCGTCGCCGAGAGCGCGACGAGAGAGGAGCCGAACATGAAGGCGGTGGTGCTGACCGGGTATGGTGATGTGGACAAGCTCGAGGTTCGTAACCTTCCCGATCCCAAGGTTGGACCCAACCAAATCAAAGTACGTATGGTGGGCGCAAGCATCAACCCAGTCGACTGGAAGCTGCGTAGCGGGGCGTTCAAGGCGATGATGCCGCTTGCATTCCCCACCGTCCTCGGGGCGGACGCCTCGGGCGAGGTGGTCGAGGTCGGGCCCGGGGTCAGTACTTTCAAGATTGGCGATCGCGTGATGGGCCGCGCGCATGGCAGCTACGCCGAGTTCGTTGTCGCGGAGACCGACGCCTGGGCCGTCGTTCCGGCGACGATGGATCTCGCTGATGCTGGCGCTCTGCCGCTGGTGCTCCTCACNNACAGGCGCGACGGGAAGTGTCGGTCGGGTTGCCGTCTTCGTGGCCAAGTCGCGGGGCGCCCATGTCTACGCGGGCGTTCGACGGTCGCAGAAGACAGAAGCCGCCAAACTCGGTGTGGACCTGGTCGTGGCGCTCGACGATGACGGTGAGATTTCCGGCCTTCCGCAACTGGACTGCATTGCAGACACCGTGGGAGGCGAGACGATCAAGAAGCTGCTCAGCAGGGTGAGGTCCGGCGGCACGGTTGGCAGCGTAGTCGGTGAGCCGGCGGGAGCCAAGGATCGTGGCCTCGTCGTCCGCGCCATGCTGGCGCACTTGGATGGCAAGCGCCTCGCGGAACTCGCGCGGGCGGTCGCGGACGGGAAGCTCGTCATTCCCATAGCGCAGCGGTTCCCGCTCGACCAGGCGCGCGAAGCGCAGAGGATGGCCGAGGCAGGCGCCGGCGGAAAAGTTGTTTTGATTGGGTAGCTTCTATGGCCAGCTGCGAGGTCGTTTTCGCGGACGGCACCTCGTGGGCTCTTGCCTCCCCGGCGTGAAGCGCACCGAGCCGGGCGCCACCGCCTGCCGAGCTGACCCGCGACAGCTCTGGAGCCGGTTTGAGGTTGAACGTCTGCGCTGACACCTAGCGCCTCCTGCGAAGGGCAATCGCGCCAATCAGCAACGCCGCTAACGCGAAGCATGGGTGGTTCGCCTGGGCGTGGGTGACACCACAAGCACATCCGCTGGACGCCGATGGCCCGCTCACCGCGGTCGTCGCGCCACCGGCCGCGCTGGTCTGCGTCGTTCCTCCCGCAGCAACACTGCCTCCGCTTCCGCTTTCGCCAACCTGGGATGTGCCGCCGCTGCCAGACGAACCGCCAGTTCCGACTGCTCCGCCGACTGCGACACTGCCGCCCATTTCAGCAACCAGGCCGCTACCTCCAAACGCGCCCTCGGCGGCCAGAACTCCACCAGCAGCGCTCGTACTCGTCTTGCCACCGCTCCCCGACATTCCGCCGGTTACCGGCGTCCCACCGGTTTCTGCTTTGCCGCCGGTTCCCATGGCCCCACCGGTTCCCGTGGCCCCGCCAGCTCCCGTGGCGCCACCGATTCCCGTCCTGCCGCCAGTCCCCGTAGCGCCGCCCGATCCTCCGCCGATTCCACCTGAATCACCCGCTCGGCCCGCGTCCGGCACTCCTCCTCTCGATCCGCCAGCCCCGCCAGCCCCGCCGGCTGCACCGCGGCTGCCACCAGCCCCACCCTGGCCTCCATTGTCTGCATCGAAGGTCACGCCGTCGAACGGCACAACGATGACTTTGCTGCGAAGATCGCAAGCTGCTGACGCAGGGCCAGGTTTTCAAGGACGAGGTCGCCACGGGCGCGGAGAGCTGAGCCAAGGGCGCCGAAGAAGCTCAAAAGGATGGCAGCCATCACGTGATGATGCCCCAGGTCGGAAGCGACCGTAGAGGGTTCAGGGCGATAGGTGCCAGCGTGCCCGGCCGACTCTGCCACCGTCGGCTAAGGCGGAGACGCCGATGGGGTTTTGGCCAGGCACAGCCGCTGCTACGGGGCCTACGGTCGCTGCATGGGCGTGACAATCGGGGTCTAGGTCAGAGCGCATCGGACGACGTTTGTTCCCACGCTGCAACGACGGGGCTATGTCTTGGATCGGACTTTCTCGGTAGCGGGACGAACGACACCAGCCTACTGTAGACACTGATAGCGATTGACTTCGCGGACACGACGCGCAGTTCGCGGGTGACCCGGGAGAATGAAATTGGTGAAAGGCCCCGGGTTCTAGGCAAGCCACTTCCATTCCAGGACGGAAGAGGGTCACTGCAAAAGGCTGGTCAGGGGCCCAAGCCAGGCAAAGAGCAGGTCGCTGACCTCGGGAAAGATGGAGGCCAGCACAGCTGCGATGGGCAGAACGACCAGAGCCAGTAGGCGACCCAGCAGGCCGAGGTTGAAGCTCGACCGGCCGGCCGGCGGGCGACTGAGGCGGCTCAAGACTTCGTTGCGTTCCATCGTAATTATTGAGAAGAGACTTCCCGCGATCACGGCGAGTACCGGCGCCCAGGCAGACACGGTGACAAAGCGGGCCGGATGCAGCGGGTAGGCCCCTGCCGCAAGCGCCAAGAGAAGCGATCCGAGCAACGCGAACAAGAGCAGGTTCCGCAGGTAGTACAGGAGATGGTAAATGAATGTGGCGAGCCGCATTGCCACGAAGTCTTCGGCCATGCGCACCCAGAGGTAGACCTTGGGCGANNNNATGTCCCTCGAAGCAGCGAAGAACTTGGTGTGGATATCTCCCTCGCGCTTCTCCGAATCGGTTTCCGGCGCGGCGTCCGCCAGGGGATCGCCCGACAGTGCGCTGCCCAGCCCGAGGGCACTCCACAGTTCGCTCGCGCGGATCTTGAGCTTGGCAGCGACATCGACCCAGCCAATCTCCGTTGCCAGGGTGGCCAGGGCCTGACAGTTGTAGGCCGACGCCTCAAGCTCACGGGCGTGCGCCACAGGCGCGCTCAGTTGCCAGGCAAAGTTGGCAGAAGCCTTCGCGGCGATGCGATCGTAGGCATCAACCATGGGCTGCGCCGCCAATTGCCTCAAGAATCGGGCCAGGGCTATCCACAAAGAGACGAACTGGACGAAGGCGACCCCGATGGTTCCATAAAGCGTCGCGAAACCCGCCTTGAGCAAGCGATCGTAAGGCCGTCCTTCAAACGTCGGAAGCAAGTGGAACCAGAAAATGAGGCCCAGCCCGATCCCAACGACCAGCGCAAGCCCCTCATATTTCCAGAACTCGCCCTTCCCGATACCAAGAAGCCTGCCCGTCAAGTCCTGAAGGGCGTCTTGCCTTGTTTCCGAAGGCAAAGGTGAAGAACCGCGAAAGTGCCCGAGCACTGAGACCCGTCGGAGACCGAAGAAGCCCCACAGGTAGAAGCCGGCGGCAAGCCAAGCGAGCGACACCAGCGGTGACATCCCGAGTGGGTCCACCGTCCGGATAGCCAGCAAGAGACGTGGCGTCGCCCCCAAGCCGGAGCTGCTGGGGAACCAATCAACCGAGACCCACAAGGCCAGGATTACGATGGAGACCACGGCGGCCAGGGTTACCACCGTGGTCGCCACCTGGTACCGGCATGGCTTGTAGTGCCCGCCATCCGCCAGTTGCGTCCGCGTTCGGAGCAGTTCCCATGTGGTTCGCAACGCCATGTACATTGACCAGCACGTCGCCATCACCAGGGCGACGGCGATAGGAGCCGCAACTGCGAATACCCACGTCCTTTGGTCACCGCGGGCTACGTACAGGACCGACGGCAGGACGAGCGCCCCGGTGGCGGCCAGCGTGACATGGCTGGCAAGCTGGTAGCGGCCCCGCGCCGCGGAACGAGCCAGTTGCGATGCCAAGGCGGCGGCACGATCTGGTGATTTCTGGTCAGCGAGACCACTCGGAGGCGTGGAGCGCGGGACGAGACTCTCAAAGAACTTCCTCGTCCGGCGGTATGCGTGCACAGGGTTGATCTGCACCGCCCAAGCCTTGTGGGGGGGAGGCGCCTTCGCCGCCGGAGCTGCCGTCGCGCCATTCATCCGGCGTCGGCGCCAGCCGATCACAAGCGTCAGGGCCATGTGGCAGACGGTCAGCAGAAGAAACATTCCGACCAGCACGTCGGCAAACAGAGTCGGCTTCACGGGCCGCGAATTCGGCGCGGGATCGTCCACTCCCGCCCGCGCCTGGCCGGTCGGAAGCGAAGAAGCGCGGGGGCCCAATCCCGCCCTGACGCAGGTGGTGGCCAGGGGCCAGAAGCGGTTGTTGGCGATCGTCGTGAGCCAGAGCTGGGGGCCCTGGACCGGACACTCGGGCTCTGCGAGCGGCGGTCCGTACTGGAAGAGGCCAGGTTGCTTCTCAGGATTGGTCGGGAACAGGACTTCCCCGAGCAGCGTGAGGGCCGCGTTGTTGAATCCCTGGGCTTCTTCACTTGAGAATGCCTGTCGTTGTCGATCATGCGTTCGAATCTTGGTGGGACCCCTGCCTTTGCTCCAGCGGGGGTCGGTGCTGATGGCCCTGTTTTCGAAAAGCAATGGATAGGTCGAGCCAATGAGCATTCCGGTCAGGGTCGTCGTTAGATCGGGATGACTGTAAAGCAGGTCAGCGCCGAGCGTTACCAAGACGATGCTCGGGCAATACTTCTTGGTTTGCTGAGCGAGAAACACCACGTCCAGCGGGTCGGTCGCGACGATGACTAGATAGAGAATATGGTCTGCGCAGATTCGTTGCAGGATCTGGCGCAGGCTGAGATCGACTTCATAGGGCGTCAGCTCGGAAAAGGCCGCAAGCGCGTCAGGGGGCGCCTCCTCATCGGAATCTAGCTTCAGCTCCAGCGTGCGACGAAAGCTAGCCGCTTGCCCGTCAGTCGCCTTCTGGCTGTGCTGGCTGGCAGCGCGCAACTGGGAGATATGAAGCGGGAACTCGAATTCTTCTCGCGGTCTTGGCTCGGTCGAGCCGTCGTCGCACAGGGGGCGAGTCTCTATCGCTGGCTCGGGTGGTCGATCATCGTGCGGGGCGGGCTCCTTCGCTGGTCGCTGGTCGGGGTTGCCGTACAGGGTTCCGCTCTCGGTAAGCAAAGCGATGGAGGGGTGGACCTCGCCGTGGCCGAGCTGGCAAAACAGGAAGTGGCGAAGCTCGTCGTCGGTTGCGACGGTGCGCGAGAAGTCCACTCTCGGGGGCCGGAATGCCTCAGCGATGGAGGCGACTGTGGCAGTCCCTGTCACAACCCGCGCGGTCCGGTCGGGACCCTCCAGTCGCCAGTCGGCGATGCTTTCCGCCAGGGTCGCTGCCGAGCCGGAAAAGAACGGACCGAGCACGTGAAGAGGAGCATTTGCATTCGGTTCCGTCGCGAGGTCGCGAACCATCTGAAATGCATATTCGAGATCGCGTCGGTCCGCGCCGCGCACGGGAGACTCGCCAACCAAGAAGACAACCAGGAGATCGACGGAGTCCGGTCTCGTCCCTGACACGACTGACCGAAACAGCGCCAGCCCCGGTCCCATTGCCCGGTCCGCCGCTTTCTCCGCCCTCGTCCCCGCCGGAGTCGTCTTCTCACCGGGAGCCGGCGCCTGGTGTTTCGGTCGTGGCCAAGGAAACACGAAGCGGCCCTCGCCGAACCCGACCCTCGCCGCCGCGCTGACCAGCGCTTCGATTGACTGGTCGAAGGGGAGTGCCATCGGACTCGACCGCGGATCGGGAACACAGGCCACGACCGTGTGCACACGGCCGCGCTTCTGGTCATATTCGTGGGCGCGCTGCCGTAGCCCCTTCTCGGTGGAAGGTACGGGGGGCAAATCACCTATGGCGCGACCGAGTAGATCAATCAGATCACCTCGCCGAACCGAAACCCACGCAGGTTCGCTGGCCACCGCTGGTTCCGTTGCTGGCGTGCCGGGGCCGGCCGCGCCGCGGCCGTGTTCGTCTTTCGCAGCGACCTCTTGGCCCACGGCCGGCGCCGCGCTCTCGCCTTTCTTGCTGAATGCCTTGGGAACCGCTGCGACACCCAGCACAGCGAGAACCACGAAAACCCAACTTCGATCCTGTGTCTGTGGCATCCGCGCCCCCGTTGAGAGAGTCGAAACTACTCCTGGGACGCGGGTATGGCTACGACGAAATATTGGCTGTTCTGGGGTGAAACTCCGGATCGCGCAGTTGACCGTCGAATTCCGCCAAAATTGTGATGGAAAGCTTCGGATTTGCTTTTCGGCAGACGAGCGGCTCCAGCACCTTACCCTTGATGGCACGGGCGCCCAGATCGCTCCTCAACCTGTGTTGCCTGCTGGGGTTGCTCCTGTCTCAAGGTTCTCGTGACAGAGCATCCCATGCTTCTCGAACTGAACCGGGCGCCTGACGACGCTCGGCGGCGGCCGAGCGGGTGCGCGCCAAGATCGGCACGCTTCTGGCATGAACTCTCGGAGTCGTGCAGCTTGAATCGAAGAAAATGGACCGCGAAAGAAGCATCGTCGAGGGTCACGCGGCCTTGCGATAGTAGTAGTTCAGGAGGCCCCCGAGGCGTGAGCGACAGGCCAGCTGCGGCTCAAGACATTTGGGAGTTTTCTGGTCGCATCTGCGTATCCGCCCGCCACACGGGCCGGCGCCGAAGACGACGTCGGCAGGCAGAACCTGTTCAAGTACGTGCTGCGGCCGCCCATCGCCCAGGAGCATGTCAGCATGACCGACGAAGGCCTGGTCGCCGTGCAACTGAAGAAGCCCTTCCGCGACGGCACGGGTTCGGTCGAGATGAATCCTTTGTCCCTGGACTTGCCGTCGCCCGCTACAATAGGGGCGGTGATGACGACCCTTAATGGTTGGGAACCCGGAGTTGTGAGCCACCCAGCCGGCGTCAGGAAGTGCGTCCCGGCACTGACCCTCAGCGACCGGGCTAGATCCTTTAGGCTTGGGGCGCGCCCGGAATAACCACCGTTCCTGTCACTCCCTCCGTGCTTCTCGGCGTCGGCCAGATCGAGAATGACCTGGAGCCCAGCTGAGTGCCTAATGGCCGCATCGATCGTCTCTGGATCACGTCCTGACTTGCGCGCATGCTTGCGAAGAGAGTTCTTCAGGTGAGCAATGCCGTAAATGGCCCAGACAGCGGCATCGCGGATCTTCTCATCAGACATCCCGCCACGGAAGTCTTGGTACACAAATAGTGATTTGAGAGGGTGCCGACGCAGACGTTGCTGATGCTGGCCTTGCGAGCGGAGAGGGCGAGGCAGTAGATGAAGGCGTTGTTGGTTTCGCGGTCCGGTCGCAGGAAGAAGCGGCGCTCGGAACAGCGACGG
>PMCR01000557.1 GCA_003155465.1 Myxococcales bacterium
ATCGCGTCGATACGCCCGACAGGTTAATGAACGAGTTCGCGTTCCTTGCGCCGCTCATCTCCAAATTCTTGATGACGATCCACTTCGGCTTGTACCCATAAGGGTCGCTGACGCCGCCGCGGACCAGGATGCCGGCGTAGTCCTCCATGCTCCATTGCGAGGCCGTGTTGAAGATGTTGTTCGTGCCGCAGGAGTTGCAGCCACTCGCCGTGCGTGCGCCGTTGAAGTCGAACTGGGGGCGATGGCCGGAGGAGTCGGTCACGCCGTTGACGACGATCGGGGCTGCCTGGGTGCCCGACCCGCGCAGGGCGAACTTCCATCGGTAGGGGGTGGACCGCCAATAGACGTTGACGACGTCTCCGGCGCCGAGAGCGCACCAGGGGACGGTGTCGGGCTCGGTATAGGTCTTGCCCGGTCCCACGTCGTAGGTGGCGTGCGAACCAGTCATGGGCACGGTCACCGGATCGCTCAACGCCGATACTGGTGGGGTGGCAGAGCCACTGTCAGGGGTAACGGGCGGTGGAGAAGTGTCTTTGGGGGGTGCGCTGGCATCAGGAACGACGTGAGGCGGTGGCGCCGTCTCCGGTGTAGCCGGCGGGAGATCTCGACTCGTGTCGGGTGTAGCCGGCGGGAGATCTGGACGCGCATCCGGCAAGGGCCTTGTGCGGTGAGAAGCACTGGCCAAGGGATCCGTGGTGCTGGCGACATTGTCTGTTCCGGATTGACCGGCGGCCCTGTCGTCAGAAGAGCAGCTCGTCATCACGAGCACAGCCATGGCTGGCAACAGGGTTCGGAAAATGGGGCGGATGAACATCGAGTACCTCCGAGTCACAGGAAAGGAGTTCAGTCGATCAGTTGTTCCACCTAAATCGGAGGATGCATCGGATTCTTGCGGGGAATATGCATCCATTTCCGCGCAACTACTGCGTAGCACCCGCAATTTGGCTCAATCAACGGTAGAATATGCGCGCTCTCAGTCAGTCTGTGCAGTGAACGCGCAAAGCGTGCATGGACCGCAAGATTGGTCGAAACCGAGTGTCCGGTCGCAAAATCCGATGGTGTCCTCATCTTGATCAGGGCGATGAGACGCAGCGGGCTCATGCAGCGAGGACACGTGGCGTCAATTTGGAAGGAGCGCTTTTCATACTGCACCTCTCGCAGTGGATGTAACGGTTGGGCGGACTGAGGGACTCTTGGGGCGGTCGGGTGGCCAGTGTGGCCACTCACCGCGGTCGCTGCAGATCCGTCCGGTGAGCTTCCCTTTGATGCGCATCACACCGACAGTCGTAAGGCAGACTCCGAACTGGGCGGCGATCTGCTTGCTGGTCAGCCAGCCAGCGTCGATCAGTCGCTCTCTGAGACTCTTCAGCTTGGCGGAGAGGCGTACCCACTGGACGCTAACCCCGTCGAAGGCCTCGCCTGTACCAGTACGCAGATTCTTCTCGTTGAGCCGGTCGGCCACTTGTGCGTCGGTGTATTCTTCGAGGAGGGCATCGATCTGCTGACGGACTCCGGGGTGTGTAGCCCGCTGTTGTTGCGGCGTGAGCGGACGAGGCAGCGTGAAAGTGGTGGTCGCGCCGCCGCGAAAACGGATGGCCACGGTGATCTCGCGCCGTTTGATCAGGGTGACGTCTTCGATCAAGAGCGCCAGCATGCGTTTGCGCTCACGCTGGGGCGTATTGGGGTCGCGCCAGACAGCGGGAAAATCCGTGGCGAGAGCAAGAATGCGCTGGCGTTGCTCTTGCCCAACGGTGAGTCGGTCAGCCTCGTGCTGGCGCTGGTATTCCTCCTTGGCCTTGCCCAACGCACGCAGCTTCGCGTTCCACTCCGCTTCCAGTGAATCCGCGACCAGTCGATTGGCGGCGTCCACCTGCATGTAGCGATGGCGGGCGTGGTCAGCCTCGTACTGGGCTCGCTCGACTTGCCGGTGGCGCAAACCATCGGCCTCGTCGAGGCGGGCCGCGATCTCCTGCTGGATGGCGAGGGTCATTTCGAGTGCCATCGGCGTGACGGCCTCTACCAGCAACTTGCTGACGGCCGCATCGATCTGTGTTCCCTGAATGCTCTGGCAGGAAGGGTCGCCGAGCAGCCGGCCGCGTCCACCGCATACATAGTTGGGGATGAGCTGACCTGAGCGTCGGGCGACGTAGTGGACGTGCATTCGGCTTCCGCACAGTCCGCAGATCGTGTGCCCCTGCAACAGGGCTGGCCCCTCGCGAGGACATTCCCGACCTCGCTCCCAGCCGAGGGACTTGGCACTGGCCTGCAAGCGCTGGTCGATGCGCTCGTACTCCTCCCACGAGATGTAGGCGGGGTGGGCATCGCGAAGCAGCGCAAGCCACTCGGCGCGCGGCAAGCGTTCGCGTCGGGGACGCCTGCCTCCCTCGGGCCTTTTGCGCCAGCGGTATCTGCCGAATGCGTACGCGCCCGCATACCACGGGTTGTGCAAGATGCTGGCAGCTCGGGCCAGGCACAGCGGCGTCCATGCCAGCTCACCCTTGCTCGCCCCGGCACCCAGACGCGTGGGGAATAGCAGCCTCTCTTGTCGGAAATACTTGATCGTGGCGTGTGCCGCCCCCGTCCGTGCGAAGGTCGCGAAAAGCAAGCGCACGCTTTCTTGCACTTGCTTGTCCGGATCGAGGACGACGTGCCCGCCACCGTCGTAGACGAAGCCAACGGGTAGGCGACAGTGCAACTCGCCCCGGCGCGCTTTGTTGATAAGGCCACCGCGCAGGCGAGCCCGCAACACATGCAACTCGGCCTCGCTCATTGTCCCTTTCAGTCCGAGCAGCAGCCGGTCGTTGAAATGGGCCGGGTCGTAGATTCCATCCTCGTCGAGAATCAAGGTGTCGGTCAATGCACAGATCTCGAGCAGCCGGTGCCAGTCCGTCGAGTTGCGCGCCAGCCGAGAGACCTCCAANNGTGTCGGTCAGTGCGCAGATCTCAAGCAATCGGTGCCAGTCGGTGGAATTGCGCGCCAACCGAGAAACCTCCAGTCCAAGCACGATACCAGCATGCCCCATGCCGACCTCGGCCACGAGCTTCTGGAAACCCTCGCGATCGACCGCGCTGGCCCCAGACTGGCCGAGATCGCTGTCGATGACGATGACCCGATCATTGGGCCAGCCCAGCGCGACGGCACGCTGGCGGAGAGCATACTGGCGCTGCGTGCTCTCGGTATTCTCGATGACCTGTCTGACCGTCGACTGCCTGACGTACAGATAGGCATCCCGCTTGAGGTGGCTGGTCGTGACTTTCTGGTGTCCTTCGGAGTTCATCGGGTCATCTCCCTTCGTCCTGCCAGGGCCATGTTGGCCAGCAGCCGCACCAGGCCGGCGTGGATCTCGTCGGACCGGACCGGCGCCGCCACACACGGTTTCTGATCTGCCGCGGGCCGTACCGGGGCCGCGCGAGTCGTTTGGTGTGCCAGCCAGGCAGTCATCCCTTCGCGCACAAGGAAGATCTGCCCCAGCTCGCTTCCGCCGGCACCTGCGAGAACGCGGCGACGCAACTCTTCGTACGCCGCGACGGAGGTGTTGCTACCGCCCATAGGCGCGGACGAGGCCATCACCGCAGTTTTTTTTCCTGTCGTGCGAGCGCCCGTTCGACGCTGCGAGGATGAACCTTGCGGTCGAAGTGCTGCAGAACTCGACGTGCCAGGTCCGGCGGGCGCAGCGACGGATCTGCGGACCGCTCCTGTTGCAGAAACTCGATCACCTCGGTGCTCAGCTTGTGCCTGCGTCGCGGCCCAGGCTTCTTGGGCACCAGAGCCGCCAGACCTCCGCGCTCGAGGACTCTCTGTGCTTGATAGAACGAGGGCCGCGAGAATCCATGCGCGGCCGCGCTGTGGCTGACCGGCTCTCGGTCCACGCGTACCCGTCGCACCATCTCGTACTTGACCTGGACGAGATCGCGGGCGTCGAAGAAGTCGGAGGAAGCAAAGAGCGGATCGGCGACCTTGTCCGGATGGGGATTGAGGCAGCCCTGTTGCCGCAGGGCCGCGAGCTTGGGGTCGGAGGGTTTGGCTTTGCTCATGGGCGTCTCCAGGGTGAGCGAAACGTGGTGTAACGCTATTTACGCCGTTCCCGGCTGAGCTGTCAACCCCAAATCGCCGAATATGGCATCCACTGCCGTCGGTACCATGCAACAGGTGAACGCCGCCAGGAGCATGCGGCCGGTCATAGAACGGCACAATGTCCATTACACATTCGGCAAAATTGTCCTTACAGGCCTTGTCCTGCACGCGTGCCGCTCTCACCTGCCAAGCCTCCCCACCAGCGCGACGAGATCGACCAAATCCTGAACCCGAAACCGAGACCGGCCGGCCGCCACGACGACAAACAGATCCTCAGGCACGACAGTCGTCCAGCGAGAGGGCAGCGATGCTAGGTTACCGGCTGGCTCGCGGTAGAAGATCCGATCTTCACCCCAGTTGCACCGCCGAACGATGACGTCGAGCTCCTGCCCGAACTTCGGATGAAACGGGTGGGTAACCCGCACCGCCCGCTAGATCCTCGGTGCGAGCTGTAGTTGATGGGGAGATCGAACGTTCTTCGGAGCAGCTGGCTCCATGAAATATAGTGCGACAGCGGCAGAGTTCGCGGGGACTTGTCTTCTTCCTGGGGCGTCGACTCGGGCACGGCCGCCACGGGGGCAGGCACGCACTGGCTGCGGAGGTTGCCATGTGAGGAGAGTACGCCGAAATAGCGCGTGACAGGCCGCTTGGGAGGAGGAACCAAAGCCGCGAGGCGGGCGATCAGGGCCAGCGGCTCAAGCTCGATTGACGTCGTGCCATCGGACCAAGGCCGCTTGAAATCCAGCCGCACATTTTGGTTGGGCAAGATGTGGAGCCGGTCGTTGGCCAGGGGCGGACGCAAGATGTACTTGCACAAAGTCACACGGCCAGGCTTGTCGTTCGCGGCGACACGGGTAGCAGCGTGAAGATTGAAGACAGCCCCATCAGCACCCACAAACCGCCGCAACTACCGCCCCGGCGCACAGCGTCGCCGCGATCAGGGGCGCACGGATGCGGGTCGGAAGGGTTCTCGCACGCTCAAGAACCACGTTCAAAACGGCTATGCTCCACGTCGCCGCGTCCGTCGCAAGGCTAGCTCCCGGCTGGGGCGACTATCCCCTTCGCCGGACTGGTTTCGCTCCCGCTGGACGACTTGCCGAATTTCATGAGCTCATCGCATTTCCTCACTCCTTTCGGACCAGCCTTTCCTGGTTGCACTGTTCTTGTGTTCGCGCTGCCCTCTGTGCCAAGGACCCTCCGGCTACCGCATGACCCCGCTTGTTTCGCTGACGCGTCAATCGGGCGGTATAGCGTAACCAGTTGTAATCGTTGGCTATGTGTCGCCTCGAAAGGGCTTCATCTGAACCCCATTCGAAGGTCCTGGGCACTCGCTCAACCGGAAAGATTCTCTCGCCGCCTTCGGGAGTCGGGATGTGGGGACGTATCTGACGCGCTTCCCCGACTACCCCGACTGCGCGTGTGAGCATGAGCTACATCTTTCAATGAAACGAATTTGAGAAAGGTTCGCCTCAGCTAGGGCACGAGTTCAACATGAAGACTCGAAGCACGTCGATTGTCGTTCCTTTCGTGTTCGGTCTCGTGGCCTCCGCTTGCCATGCCGCCTTGCACATGGGCAAGGGGACCGGACGCGACGCCGGCCCGGACGGCAGCAACGATCTGGGCGGCCAGTCTTCCAGCGCAAGCGGAGCAGCAGGGAACGCGGGCGGGGTGAGCACGGGTGGAGCAACCGCCACGTCAGGTGGCACTGCGTTGGACGGCAGCGCATCAGGTGGCAATGGAG
>PMCR01000539.1 GCA_003155465.1 Myxococcales bacterium
AAGTAGGTGTTGGCGTAGTCGTCGAAGTTCGGCGGCTTCGTCATGTCCACGATGTTGATCTTGTCTAGCGAAAGAGAGGCCGCGGCCGCGGTCGCCTTGATTTTGTCGGGCGCGCCAAGGAGGGTGATCTCCGCAACGCCCTCTTTGCTGGCCAGCGCGCCGGCCTCGATGATGCGAACGTCCTCTCCTTCTTGCAGAACGACCTTGCGGGGACTGGTCTTGGCCTTGGCGTGAATCTGTTCGATGAAGCTGGGCATGATGACAATCTCCTCGGGAGTTTTCAGCCTGCATGGCTCAGCCACGCCGAGTCGACCCGCCGGGCAGCGCCTGGTCTGGGCGCGCTTTCCGGCTGGTCGAGTCCGTCCAAGCAGCGGGTGGTAGGGGCGGCCAGCGTCGGCAAGCGATGGGGCGACACAACGCCGGCAGAGTAGACCCGCCAGACGGCCTGATCAACAGGCTTCGACAAGATTATCGCTATCCCGGACGCGGCGCTGACAGGGCCTGTGCGTCTGCCAGGTCTTTCTCTCTTTCCGTGGCGCGCTTGGCGGCGATCAGGTCGTCCCGGCCGATGACGGGCACGCTGACTCCGGCCACGTTCGTCGTGACCCGGCGTGACCACGCGTCGGCAAAGTGAAGGCCGCGCATGCCCTTGACGAAATCGATTCGGTCAGGAGGAACGCCGATCCACACCACCTCGAGCGGGGACGCCGCACTCAAATGCTCGACCGCCAGCGCGGGAGCGCCGAAGCTGGCCAATGCCCGGTAGGTGCATTCCAGGCTGTCAGGCGAGTCGTCCAGCCAGATGTCCATGTGTCGGGTCGTGCGTGGATGGCCGTGAAAATCGACGGCGAAGGCTCCCACGAGCAAATATCGCGCGTCAACACCGGCCAGCGCGTGCAGGAGCCTGATGAAGTCTTTGTTGAGTTCCAACTTGGCCTCCTCGGGTGTAGGGATAGCCCACAATCGCATGAAAACGGCCATCATGGCAGAGAGAGTGTGCGGTTTGATGATGCAGGCTGAGGCGCGGCGAGCCCGTGCAGCCGGCGTGAGCGGCCCACGCGTGCGTCAGCGGTGGCGGTAGCGCCACGCGTGCAGCGAACCGCGGGCCGGCCATTCGGGCGACCCGCAATTCCCCGACTCTAGCTACCTCTCGCTCACAACCTCAAGCGCCCGACGGATCGCGTGTGCCAGCTCTTCGGGCGTGAAGGGTTCGTGCAGAAGACGGGCGCCGCTCTCAAAAACCCGTCGCTCAGCCAGTGATCCGTAGCGCTGACACGAGACGAACAGGGATTTCAATCCAGGCCGAATCGTCTTCATCGAGCGCACGAACTCGCGTCCGCGCACGCGCGGCGTTGCCAGGTCGGCGACCAGCAGGTCGATCGCGCCCTTGTGAATGCGAGCGAACCCTTCGGCATCGGCTGGACTCATGGCCTCAAGCACAGCGTAGCCCAGATGGCGCATGATGTTGCACGCCAGGACGCTTACCGCCGGATCGTCAAGTGCCACAAGAACAGTCTCGCCGCGCGCACCGGCTCGCTCGATCAAGTCACGGCTTGGGATCTCGTCAGAGGGATCATTTTCGCCGGGGCTCGCTGGATCGGTGTCCTGCGCAAGCGGACCGCCGAGCTGCATGGCCGGCAGCTCGGCCGTGCGAACCAGCTGGCTCGCACTCAAGTCGAATGCGTCGACCACGACCAGGGGCTGTTCGTTAGGACCCGACACCGTCCGGGCCAGCGCTTCGAAACTGCGCCAGCCTCCGTCAGCTCGACGCACGCGCAGTTGGACGTGCGCGGGTTCTGCTGGCATTTCCCTCGCCGCACCCAGCACGGACACGACGGCTGCCACGTCATCGGGGTGAATTATCTCCAGAAAACTGGTGCCCAGAAGTTGACCGCGCCGATAGGCCAGCAGGCGGGTGACGGACGGGCTGATCTCGCGGATGCTGCCAGCGCCATCAAGCACCACCAACAGGTCAGTCGAGCCATGAGTCGCACCGTCGCGCGCAGGGGGACATTCCGGTCGGGGCTGTCTTGGTCTTGCTTCTTGCACAGGTGGTTCCTTACTGCTCGCGCTCACGGCCGACTCCACTACGCCATCGCACTGACTCCGAGAGCCGACTTTACCGCGCGACCCAGCTCCTGGACCAGCGCGCTCTTGGTTACAAAATCGATGGCCCCTGCCCGCCGCGCCAGCGTTGCGTAGGGAGACTCGGGCAACGAACTGACGATGATGACGGGCAGAAGTGGCTTGATGGCTCGCAGCTCTCTCAGAATCTCTATGCCGCTTCGGCCCGGCAGGCGGAGGTCAAGCAGCACCAAGTCGAACGGCTGAGTCCACGCCAGGCTCAGACCCTCTTCGCCGGACACCACCGAAACCACTTCTGCGTCAGGCAACGCGCCGGTCAGCAGCTCACCGATCCGCTGACTGACCGCGGGGTGATCGTCCACCAGGAGGATTCGTGTGGGTCGTCCGGAACTGGGTGCCATGCCGCCAGTGTCCCACGTCGGCCGCGGCGATTCTGCCGGCAGCTGTCCTATACGTCTGTCGGACAATGTCCTACAAGCGCGGCAGGAAGGAAGGCTAGTACCGCCTCTTGTGAATTCGTAGCTGGTTGGACAGCCATGACCGCTGCGGCGGAGCCGGTGGCCGGAGCCGGATCCGACGGCCGGCCCCGGGTTCGGCTACCCGAACCAGTCACGAACTTACGACTAGTCCACCAGGCCTTCGCGCAAGGCGTACTGAACCAACTCGGCGTTGGAATGCATCTGCATCTTGTCCAGAAGGCGGGTGCGATAGGTGCTTATGGTCTTCTCACTCAGCGCCAGTCCCGCGCTGATTTCTTTGACGGTCTTGCCTGTCGCAATTCCGCGCATGACCTCAAGCTCACGATCCGAAAGCCGGTCATGTGGGGGCCGTGACGAGTCGTCGCGCAGGCCCTTGGCCAGCGTTTCGGCCAGACGAGCGCTGACATGAGTGCCGCCCATCAGCACCTTGCGCACGGCACCTGCCAACTCCTCAGCCGCACCCTCTTTGTTCACGTAGCCGGCCGCCCCCGCACGCAACGCACGCAAGGCGTAGTGCTCCTCGGCATGCATGCTCAGCACCAGGACGGGCACCGTGGGACGCAGCCGTTTCATGTCCCGGAGCGCATCGACTCCTCCGCGCCCAGGCAGCGAAATGTCGAGCACCACCACGTCCCAGGATTCCTCTTGCAGCTTCTCCAGGGCTTCGCTGGGTTTGCCCGCCTCGCCAAACGCCACTTTGCCAAGCGCCTCGGTGAGGATGTCCCGCACGCCTCGCCGAACCACCGCATGGTCGTCCACCAACAGTACCCTTGTCATCGCTCATATCCTCGGCAGCCAGGACCGAGATCTGAAGTGACACCAGACCTCAATGTCTGAGCGCACCTCTCCACAACGCGACCAGCAGCATGAGCTGATCCATCGTGACGCCTCGCTCTGCCCTGAAACCCCAGACACAGTACCTATGATAGACGAACCTTGCTGATTTCAAAGCGAAAGCCGCGGCCTGGAGCACCGCCGGAATCCTGCAGTCTGCGCCGTCCCTGTTCCGCGACTTCGAATCAAGGCACCCAGGGCGGAATCTGGCAATCCTTGTCGCATTCGACCATGGAGCCCGCGGCGTCAGACTGCTTCCCGTTGACGTCCACCTTCACGTCGTTCAAGGCGCCCATGTCGCATTGCTCTCCCAGATTCGTGTCGGTGAAGCCGTCGCCGCAGACGTGAGGCGTCATGCAGCTGAAGGTGCATCCGGTCTTGCTGAGATCCGAGCCATTGTCCTTGCCTTTATCGCACTGTTCTTGCGGCTGGTCCGTATTGCCATCTCCGCAGAAGGGCCCCCACGTGCAATCTTTCTTGCAGCCGCCGTACTCGGTGTCGTTGTTCTTCCCCGTGCAGCCCTTGGGGAGGTCCGCCAACGCATCATCGCCGCAGTCGCATTCTTCGCCGCCTGACACCACGCCGTCGCCGCAGCGGGGCTGACACCAGGATGTCTTGGTGGTGAAGCCGCTGAGGGTGAGCTGGTAGTTCGACTCGGGCGGGTGCCGATCGGCCCCAAAGATGGCAATCTCATAGACCTTGCCGTCGACAAGACCAAGTGGGACGGTTCGGTTGCGGAAATCGTCTGGAGTCGTGGCGGTTGGGGGAAGAGGGGGGTTGGTGGGCGAACAGGCGTTCGAACCAACAGTGACGCCGGTGATGTTCCCGGCCGCGTCGAGGCAGCCACCTTCCACGACCACCGCGTCATTGTTGCTGGCAGCGCTGACATCAACTTTGCCGGGCAACTGTTGGTGAACCCCACCCAGGTCGAGAACCAGCTTGCCGTTGATGAAAATGAAGAGATCGTCATCGCCGAAGAACTGGAGCGAGATACCATTCGTCTTGTCATAGACGAAGAAGTAGCGCGCCTCGGTGGTGAAGTAGTTGTCGTGTTTGACACCGGGAACTGCAGTGATCCAGCAACCATTTGTGATGGCTGCGCCAGCCCCGCAATCCCCTGCAATAATGCGAGGCGGGAAGAGATACTGGTCACCAGTGCAAGTCGCCCAGATGGGGGTTCCATTGCCGTGGTTCCAGTAGGGCCAAAGGTTGCACAACGTGGCCTGGCTGGGATTGAGCGTGTCGAGTGGGTAGAAGCCGCCTTGCGCGAGATGTGACGTGCTGGCGTATCGGTAGAGATTCGTGCCAAAGGCTGGCATCTCGAGCACCGCGGTGTAGGTCGTGTTCACAGTCTTGTCATCGGTGAACCACTGCTTGAAGCTGTTCGCGTCCTTCACAATGGGCACCACGCCATTGAACACCGGTCCACCGAGGGTGCCTGTGGTGTAGCGGAGCAAGGTGCCCGTGACCTTGCCAGATGGATTGGTCAGATCGATGGGGGTGCCCACGGCACCACCGATGTAGCCGCCAGCCCCGTTGGACATCGGACTGTCGTTGCCGGCCTGGGAGTAGCCGCTGGGGATGTGGGCCACATTGCCGATGCTCCAGTCGCTGAACTGGCAAGCGCACTGGTTGTTGGCGCGAGCCGAGTTGTATTGAGGCTTGCCGTTCAATAGATCCGGGGCCGCGATATCCCAGCTGCGCGCGGTCGAATCATTCCCCTTGGATGGCCCACCCGCGTTGGGAACGCAGATGGTGGTGGACGACGTGGATCCGTTCGCCTTCGTGCCCAGCCAGTAGAAGTCCGGGTGGCCACCAGAGGCGACATTCTCGGGCTGGAAATCGCGATAGATGATCGGTAACTCAAGGCAGGTGCCGGTGCCGGCTTGGCAGGTCGACGAGTCGAGATGCGTCTTGGGTTCACAAGTGAAGCCATCCTCCACTTTGCAGTCACTTGAGCATCCGTCGCCGCTGACCTGGTTGCCATCATCGCAGGCCTCGCCTGGATCAATATTTCCATCTCCGCATGCCGTGTCGCAGGCCCGGTTCTTGCCAGAGCTGTCACGACAACTCGGCTCCTTGGTGCAGGTCTTCGAGCAGCCCTTTCCATCTCCGTAGAAGAGGCCATTCTTGTCCTTGCCGGCGTCGCACAGCTCGCCCGTCTCGGTCTTTCCGTTTCCGCATTCCGCCACAACGCAAGGCTTGCCCACTTCAGGGCAATCGGCGCCAGGCTCTTTCTGGCACGTGCTCGAACAGCCGTCACCACTCGTGTTGTTGCCGTCGTCACAGGTCTCGCTTCCTATCTTCTTGCCATCGCCACAAAGCGGGACACAGGGCTTTCCTTGCTGGCGACACTGGTATCCGTCCTCCACCGTCTTGCAGTCGGCCGAGCAGCCATCACCGTCATTGGTGTTGCCGTCGTCGCAGGCTTCATCGGAAGTCAGTTTCCCATTTCCACACACCCTCTGGTCCACGCAAGGCTGCCCAGGGGTTGGACAGAGCCAGCCGGCTTCGAGCTGGCACAGGTGGTTGCATCCGTCTTCGGGTGTCGTGTTGCCTTGGTCGTCGCGGTCCGTGTTGCCGTCATCGCATCCCTCGCCGTTGTCAAGCTTGCCGTCGCCGCAGTGCTTGAGGCTGGGCCCGCCAGTCGTGCCGCCCCCGCCGCCGCCGCCGGGACCACCGGTACCGGTACAAACGATGCAATCCCCGCTGCCGCTGTTGCCCCCTCCGCCGTTGCCCCCACCGCCATGCCCCGTCCCTCCTCCCGTTGGTCCTGTCTCATTGGAGACCTTGGCGCTGTTGCAGCTCGCTCCCATGAACAGAACTGCCGCGCCCGCCAAGAGAAGGGCGCCATGGGTTCTCAGAATGCGGGTACCGAAACGGACGGAAATCGTGCTTGTTGACATTGGACGCACCTCATCTGGGGGAGTGCGGATACGTTGGGCCTGCCGACCGAGCGCCAGTATACCAAATTCCTCACCAAGGCCGATGATGTCCCTAGATACCATTTTCGCGCCTGCCCCACATACAACTCTCGTGTGTTGGACAATGAGAACGGCTCTGGGCGTTATCGAAACTGGGTCGAGGCGTCCAATGGCCGGCAGTCGACGGCAGCGGCGCCCGGACCCTTGCCTGCGCATTCCCGCAATGACAAGAAGTGTCAGCAGGCCGCCGACGCCAACGTTCGTGACGCGAAATGCCACCGAGCCTACGGCTGCCAGTCCGCATCGTGAAATGGAGATGTGGTATCTATACTGGCTCGTTTTCCCGGCGGTCCTCAGGTTTCCGGCGGCGTAGCGTTTCCCTCACCCCTGACAGGATGAAGAACATGGACGAAGTAAAGATCCTTCTCGACGACAGCGAAATCCCGCGGCAGTGGTACAACCTGGCAGCCGATCTTCCCACGCCGATGCTGCCGCCGCTCGGCCCCGACGGAAAGCCAGTCAGCCCGGACATGCTGGCGCCGGTCTTCCCGATGAATCTCATTGAGCAAGAGGTCAGCACGAAGCGCTGGATCGACATTCCGGCGGAGGTTCTCGACATTCTCTATCGCTGGCGACCGTCGCCGCTCCGACGCGCGGTCTACCTTGAGAGGCACCTGAAGACACCGGCGCGCATCTACTACAAGGACGAGAGTGTCAGCCCTGCCGGCAGCCACAAGCCCAACACGGCGGTGCCCCAGGCTTGGTACAATAAGCAGTTCGGAATCAAGCGGTTGTCCACTGAGACAGGCGCCGGACAGTGGGGCAGCGCACTTGCCTTCGCCTGCAGCCTGATCGGGCTGGAATGCAAGGTCTTCATGGTACGCATCAGCTTCGAGCAGAAGCCTTTCCGCAAGCTGATGATGCAGGTGTGGGGAGCCAACTGCATCGCCAGCCCCAGCAACCTCACCAACGCGGGCCGGACCATCCTGGCCAGCATGCCCGACACCCCCGGCAGCCTGGGGATCGCCATCAGCGAGGCCATCGAGACGGCCGTTACCGACAGCACGGGCCAGACCCGCTACTCGCTCGGCAGCGTGCTGAACCACGTGCTTCTGCACCAAACCATCATCGGCCTGGAAGCCAAGGCCCAG
>PMCR01000483.1 GCA_003155465.1 Myxococcales bacterium
GCCGGAGCCTGGGCGCCGTGTTGCGCGCGCACCGGCGGCTGACTCCCTTCGACATGTACCCCGTGTTCATGGACGTGGGGCGAGTCTTGGTGGCAGTGCACGATCACGGCATCATTCATCGCGATCTCAANNCCCAAGGTGAAGCTGGTGGATTTCGGCCTGGCCAAGCTGCTGGTGGGGGAGAGGGGGCAGACGTCAAATGGGCCGCACACGGCGATCGGCGTGAACGTCGGAACGCCACACTACATGTCGCCGGAGCAGTGCCGCGGCGGCACCGTCGATGCGCGATCCGATCTGTACGCCCTGGGTGTGATGTTCTACGAGACGGTGACCGGCCTGCTACCCATCGACGGGCCCACCCCGGTCGACATCTGGCAGGCCCACGTAGAGGTCGTTCCCCGGCGGCCCGACCTGGTTGCCCCGGGAGTGGTAAGCCCGGAGCTGGGTGCGCTTATCATGAAGCTGCTGGCCAAGCGACCTGAGCGCCGGCTGCAGAATGCGGCGGAGTTCTGCGATGCCCTGGAGGCCTTGCACAAGGCAGGCAAGCTGGGCACACACGCGACGCCCCCTCCCGAGGAGCCGGCGGCCGAAGGGATGCTGGACCTGGCACGCGCGCTGTCGACCACGCCAGTTTCCGCCGAGCTGGTCGCCCTTGACGGCGCACCGGTAACGCCGCCGGCCGGGCGGGCGGTCCCCGCCGGGCGGGAGCAGGCACCGTTGGCGCTGGCTCCGCCCCCCGACATGCGCGCCGGGGCGCTGCCGCCAGCGGCTCGTGCCCCACAGAAACAGGATCACGCGCCGGTCCCCGAGGACTTGTCTTCTACGCTTAAGGAGTTTCCGGCTGTCGAGTCGTCCGATGAGCGCCGGATCTCTGTGGAGCAATCGCAGGAGGTCGCGGGCTTGCGTGCCGCTCTCGGGATGCACATCGAAGAGCCAGCCTCGGAAGTGGACGATCCCTTCCAGGTGAGCGCACTGGTTGTCAACCTGGAGACAGGGAAGATCGACGCCGAGAAACCCGATTCCGCGACAGGGACCAAGACCGGGCCAGCCGGTGGAACGTCAGCAGCGGGCACCCCACGGGTTCGTCGCCTGGCGCATCCCGTGGAGGAGCGGCAGTACGTGCCGCGGCTTTCGGCACCGCGGACGGGCAAGGCATCGAGCGCGCAACCGAACCTGGCCAGGGCTCCGTCGCGGTTGCGACGGGTTGCTGGCGTGGTGATCGCGGCGCTCATGCTTCTGGGTGCAGCGGCGGCGGCCTATTGGCTGATGCGCTAGCCTCCGCCCATCTCCTCTTCGATCGCGCTGACGCCGTTGCGAATGGCGGCAGTGAGCACCTCGTGGCCGTCGCTGGTGACCAGCACGTCGTCCTCGATGCGAATGCCACGGACGTCGGCAAAGGCAGCCAGCCGGTCGCGTCGCAGCCGTTCGCCGGCCAAGGCCGTGCGCGCGGGATCGTCGAGGATGGCCGGGACTTGGTACAAGCCGGGTTCGATGGTGATGGCCATGCCAGCAACCAGATCTCGGTCGAGCCGTAGCGTACGCAAGCCGGGCTCGGTGGAACGGGTGCGGCCGGGTGCGTAGGTGGCGCGGTCGCCCAGATCCTCCAGATCATGCACGTCCAGCCCGATCAGGTGGCCCAGCCCATGCGGGAACAGGAGCGCCACCACGCCGTCGGCCACCAGCTCGGCGGGATCACCGCGCAGCACGCCCAGGTTGACCAGACCTTCGGCGATGAGGCGGCCGGCCAGAAAATGCAACTCGCGGAAGGGCACCCCCGGCCGCACCGCTGCGATCACGCTCTGCTGGGCGTGGAGCACTACCTGGTAGAAGTCCCGCTGCGTGGCCGAGTAGCGTCCGTTGACCGGCCAGGTGCGCGTGACATCGCCAGCCCAGCCGTCAGCGGTTTCGGCGCCCACATCGACGAGTAGGAGATCGCCGGATTTCAGCTCGCGGTGGTATTCCTCGTTGTGCAGAACCTCGCCGTGTACGGTGACGATGGAGTTGTACGACACCCCCATGTCACGGCGGATGAGCTCTGCCTCCATCGTCGCACGCACCGCGCTTTCCTTGCGGCCAGGGCGAACCGCGCGGATTCCCTTGCGAAAGGCGGCCGCGGTGGCGTTGGCAGCCTGGCGTAGAGCAGCGATGGCGGCGTGGTCGTGGACCAGGCGCAACTCGATGATCGCGTCGGCCAGCGGGTGGTCGATCGCGTCCAGCTTGCCATAGGCGACAGGCCGGCCGAGTAACTCCGCCTGCTCGGCGCGGGTCTCGTGATCCAGAGCAGGCAGGGTGGCCACCGGCCGCGCCGCCACGGCCTCGGTCAGCGCCGGCCGCAACTCGACCGGGCAGGCCAGCGCTGCACCCAGTTCCAGGGGGTCCGACGTGCGGCCGTGCCAGAGCGCGAAGTCAGGGCTCGCCTCGGGCAGGAAAAGCACCCAGCGCTCGCCTGTCCACAGGCCAAAGGCGCGCGGCAGGTGCAGGCCAAAGAGATAGAGAAAATGGCTGGCCGCGCGGAAGTAGTAGGCGTTGCCAGCCGAGGTGCGCGGCCGCGGCGCTCCCGCCGCGATCAGGGCTGGTTGTTCGCCCAGTTTCATGGCCAGGCGCGCCCGCCGCGCGGCGCAGGCTCGTCCGTCGAAATCGCTGAGCTTCATGTAATGAGAGAGTATACGTCGGAGTGCCAGGATGCACCCTGCAGACCCGAAGGCTCGGTGATGACGGTGGCCTTCCGGCTCGCGGGACACGAGTTCACCGCGCTCAACGGCGGTCCGCCTTTCAAGTTCAGCGAGGCGATCTCGTTCCAGGTCTTCTGCGACACGCAGGACGAGGTCGACCACTTCTCCGACAGGCTGAGCGAGGGTGGCGAGCAGGGCTCGTGCGGGTGGGTGAAGGACAGGTTCGGCCTGTCGTGGCAGATCGTTCCCTCGGTCATGAACGAGATGATGCGTGATCCTGACTCGGAGAAATCCGAGAGGGTCGTGAAGGCAACGATGCAGATGAAACGACTGGATATCGCGGCGCTCCGGCGCGCCTACGACGGGAAGTAGCTGCAAATTAACCCTGGGGCAACTTCTCGACGCGAAGCTACTCCGTGGGGCGGAGCTTCAGCGGCAGCACAACCTCGGTGGGCGACTTCGGCTTGGGGAACCTGAGTCCGCCCACCAACGTGGTGAAACAGGATGCAGGATCCGCGTTTGCCAATGAATCTTCTCGGACCTGCGGGTTGGACACCTTGCCCGTTGTTGTGATCGTGAACCCGAGTCTGATCTGTCCCGCCAGCGTTGGGCTCCCTTTCAGGGCGCTTTCGTAGCAGGCTTCGATGGCTCCGACATGGGCAGAGCCGCGATCGGATCGAATGCTCGAACGGTCCCTGGGACATCCACGGTGCCTCTGTCAGGGCCACAACCGAGAAGGGAAAGGGCCGCGAGCCCGAGCACCATCCTTCGTCCCACTTGCCCCTGGTTCATGCGATCTTTCATACCCTATATGCTTTGCTGGCGACAAGAAATCCGGACGAGCTGCGGCATGGAGAGAAGAGCGTGAATGGACAAGGCCAGCGAGGAGCACGCGACTCGGAATTCCAGACTCGTCCCTGCCGGCTGGTTTCGTAGCCAGATCGTGACAAGCTACATTTGCCAGGCTGACCATGCCCAAGCGGGAACTCGACCGGGAACGCGATCTTGCCACGCTCGACCAAACGCGCGTTGAGCGGCCGCGCTTGTATGAGGTCGTGCTTCACAACGACGACTACACCACCCAGGAGTTCGTGGTGTACGTGCTGATGAAGTTCTTTCAGCACGATGCCGCAGCCGCCCAGCAGATCATGTTGAGCGTGCACACCAAGGGCATGGGCGTGGCCGGGGCCTACCCGCGGGACATCGCCGAGACCAAAGCGGCCCAGGTGGTGCGCTATGCCCGCGACAACGAGATGCCCCTGCGTTGTTCGGTGCAAAGGCAATCATGCTAGGCCCTGACCTGGAACATGCGATTCGGCGGGCACTGGAGGACGCCACCCGCCGGCGACACGAGTTCTCGGGTCTTGAGCACCTGCTGCTGGCCCTGCTTGAAGACAAGAAGACCGCCGAGGTCATCAAGGAGTGCGGCGGCAAGCCGGCACGGGTGCGCGCCAAGCTGGAGGATTTTCTGCAAGGTCCGCTTCCCAGCCTGCCGGCCGACGATGAGGCACGCGCCGAGGGGGAGGACGGCGAGTTGCGGGCTCAGCCTACCTTGGGTTTTGCGCGCGTGATCCAGCGGGCGGTCAACCAACTCTTCGGCGCGGGGCGTGCCGAGGTGCACGGCGCGCACGTGCTGGTGGCTCTGTATGGCGAGCCCGACTCGCACGCGGTCCACTTTCTGAGGGAGGAAGGGATCAGCCGGCTGGACCTGGTCACCGCCATTTCGCACGGGACCTCCAAGATGTTGTCGGAGCGCGACGGCGGGACGGCAGGGGCGCTGCCGGGAGCCGAGCCCGACGAGGAATCGGCAGAAAGCACAAGCAAGGATCCGCTGGAGAGCTACGCGGTCAACCTGAACGAACGCGCGCGCCGAGGACTCATTGATCCGCTGATCGGGCGACAGGCGGAGGTGGAGCGGGCGCTGCACGTCCTGGCGCGCCGGCGCAAGAACAATCCGCTCTTCGTGGGTGACGCCGGTGTGGGCAAGACCGCCATCGTCGANNATCGAGGCGGGTGACGTGCCGCCGGCCCTGCGCGGTGTCGAGATCTTCGCCCTGGACATGGGATCGCTGGTGGCCGGCACGCGCTACCGCGGCGACTTCGAGGAGCGGTTCAAGGCTGTGTTGCGCGCGGCCCAGGCCAAGGGAAACGCGGTCCTGTTCATCGACGAGCTTCACAC
>PMCR01000031.1 GCA_003155465.1 Myxococcales bacterium
GAGAGCGCCGACAAGAACGCGGCCGGTGCCCACGTCCGCCTGCACGGCGACGACCTGGCCCGTTGCCAGATCCTGGTGCGCGAGGCGCGTGACCTGGCTCCCGCCATTCCCGCGCTCGAGGGCGCGGCCGACGGCTACCTTTCCGCGGTGCAGGCGGGACAAAAGTTGGACGCCGTCATTCGGGCGAGCGCGGCCTTGCGTGCCGAAACTCTGGCCGCGCGCAGCGAGTGGCAATGGCAAGAGTTGGCTCTGCAGGAGAAGCTCGACGGGCGCAAGGCCGCCTGGCACATGCGCCGATTTGCCCTGGGCGCCAACGCCTGGCTGCGCGCGCTGCGATCCGATCCACCGGCTCGGCAGTCGGTCAATGAGCGGGCCAACGCCCTGGTCGACATCGATACCATGTTCCTCGACTATGCCGAAAGCGCGCGACCAGAGATAGCCCGTACTGCGGGGGCCACGGATTTCATGAAAGCGGCGCAGGACACCATAGCGGTGGCGCGACCCAGCGACGGCAAGCCACGCAGCGAATTCGCCGCGCTCAGCGCCTGCCGTCGCCTAGTGGCCGCCTTCAACGCGCTGGTGGTGGAATAGCGAATAGGATTATACTAGTCGCATGCGTCGGTCCTATCCGAGGAACTTGGCGTTCGTTGTTGGTTCGGTACTTGTCTTGTGCGCGTGGGCTCTCGTTGCCGCGAGCTGCAGCGGCAACCGTGGTATTCATTCGTCGGGTGCCGGCAGCAGTGGCACAGCGGGCATGGACACGGGTGGAAGCATCGAGAGCGGTGACCCCGACGGCTCTGTCACAGGGCCCATGGGCTCGGGCGGCGCGAGCACGGGTGGTGGCATCGAAAGCGGTNNTGGTGGCCCATCAACAACCGATGGCGGCTCGTGTCTACCAGGAGCGACCTCGTCGGACTGCCAGCTTTGTGGACCAGATCTCTCCTCGACCTGCAAGCTGGCCTGCCCCAAGGTCGACTGCTCCGTCTATCCCGTGCCTGCGGCGTGCGCCGAGGTCTGTTCCGGCGCCACATGCTGCGAGTGCCAACGGGAAATCGGCAACGAATACTTCTGGCGATCGCCGCTGCTTCCCATACGGTGTGGAACCGCCTGTTCGGACATGCTCTCGAAGTGGACTGGCTACATGGCGGATCCGGGCCTCACGGCTTGCACCGTGTCCAGCGATTGCCTCATGGTCGGCAGCACGCCCGAGTACTGCAACTGTGGCAAGTCGATTGGCGGTTGCGGTCGCGCCGCCAATGCCACGGCCTATCGCGCCTCGCCCGCAGCAACTCTCGAAATCCAGTACCGCGTCAGTTGTACCCAGGGATTCGACGCCTGCGATTGTGGACCAGGTTACCCCGAATGTGTAAACGGAACCTGTACTGTGACGCGCTGGGGATGCTGCATGTGCACGGGCGACGCGGGAAGGTACTAGCGTTTCGCGCGCAGGTCCCAGTGATACCCTGATCACACTTTGCTTTGAGGACGACGGGCTCTTCTGCTCAAGCGGGACGGGTTCGCTGTCCTGCCAACCCTTGATCGCACCGGGAGGCAGCTGTGACTCGATCCCAGACGCGTGCGGAAGCGCCAACTACTGTGATTCTGTGACCAACACCTGCAAGGTAGCAAGCACCGCGGGGCAATCATGCCTCTATTCTGATTGCCTCAGACACCTGTCCTGCGGCTCCGACAAGAAATGCGTGGAGCCGTTCTGGAAACTGGCTTCTGATTTCGACAGCTGCGTGGGCATCGCACAGATCGAATAGGCCCAAAGCGCGACCTACTTCTTGCCGCTCTTCAGCTCTGCCAGCCAGGCGGTGATCTTCTTCTCGCGCTTGTCGAGTTCGGCGCGCACGTCGACAAGCGGCTTGGCGTCGCCCTGGAAGGAAGCCGCGACAGCCTCAGGATAGTCGTTAGCCAGAGCATTCAGGCTGACGTCGTGGTCAGTGGCGATGTTGGAATTCCCACCTTGGGGATCCATGGCGCGCAGGATCTTGGCTTGCGCCTCGATGGCCTTGCGCTGTGAGACCACCAGCTTGGCGAGTTGGTCACGTGCGTCTGGCTTGCCCTTCAACTTCTCGGCCGCATCGTCGAGAGCCTTGCGGGTCTTCTTTTCGAAGGCGAACAAGGCCAGATGCTTGGGCAGCTTGCTCTTGTCGAACTTGCGCAGGCGTGCCTGCTCCTCGGCCGCAAGCTGGGTCGCCAGCTTCTCGTCGGCTTCCTTCTTTGCCTTCCAGAGCTCGTAGCGCGCCATCATGCCCAGACGCGCATCCGCGGAGCGCGCGTCGGTGGCCGGGCCTGCGTCCGCCACCCGCGCGGGCTTGGCCGACGTAGGCTCGGCCTTGGGCCGCGGAGCCTGCTCGCTGCAGGCGGCGGCCAGAAACACAGCTCCGGCCCCCAAGAAAAGTGCGATCCGCTTCATGGTGTCCTCCCTGGTCGCGTCGAGACAACGACCATGGGACGACGTTACGATGACAACGCCCTGTCTGTCACTCCATTCCGCTGGCGCCAGTCTTTTCGGCCTCGTAAAACATCGAACCATGGGAACGGATTCCCTGATGGGGTTCTTGTGCGC
>PMCR01000110.1 GCA_003155465.1 Myxococcales bacterium
GTTCCCCTTGCAGTCGCACGAAATCGCCTGCCGCGCGGGCGACGCCGTGTCGGAAGCAACGGGAATTCCCGTCGACGTGCACGATCCGGCTTTGCGCGTGGGCATCGAAATCTCGACCCAGGCCACACATGTATTTGCCGAACGCCGGCCGGCGCCCGGCGGCCTGCCTGCAGGTGTTTCAGGACGGGCCATCCTGCTGCTGTCAGGCGGGATCGATTCGCCGGTGGCTGGGTGGCTGGCAGCCAAGCGCGGCCTCGCGCAAGAGGCGCTCACCTTCCACTCGCCGCCGTTTACCGGCGAGAAGGCGAAGGACAAAGTCATTGCTCTGGCCCGCCAACTGAGCCGCTGGCAGGCGGTGTCCACGCTGTGGATTGCGGGTTTCACTGAAACGCAGAAACGCCTGCGCGCCGCTGGCCGACCCGAGCTGGCCGTGGTGCTGTATCGGCGCATGATGGTACGCGTGGCCGATCTCCTGTGCGAACGCGCGCACTGTGGCGCCATCGTCACCGGCGAGAACCTAGGACAGGTCGCCAGTCAGACCTTAACCAACATGCGCAACATCGAAGTCGTGGCCCAGCACCTCATCCTGCGGCCGCTGCTCACCTACGACAAGGTGGAGACCACGGCCCTGGCGCGGCGNNCTGCCCTTTGAAGACTGCTGTTCCCTGTTCGTGCCCGCTCACCCGGCGACCGCAGCCAGGCTTTCCGACGTCGAACGCGCAGAGGCGACGCTGGATGTGGCCAAGGAAGCCGCCGACATCGCGGAGCAGGCCGAGCGAATCGTGTTGTGAGCCACTCATGGGGCGACCGCAGGTCGCCCCTACCAGGATGTGGGTGACAGGCGCATGGCCGTAGGGGCGACCCGCGGTCGCCCCGGACGTGTTCACGGCTCCGGCCAGAGACTACGGACCAGTCTCCCTGCTCCGACTTCCAGGCCGCTCTTCTCCCGCTACGGGCAGACGATGGGCGCCGGTGGGAGGGCGCATGTCCCTGAGCTGCACTGGAGCGAGCCGAGGCAGTGAAGCCCGTTGGCGTCGTCACACGATTCACCCGCCCGTGGCCGGGACACGCAATGGCCGGTCGCATCGCAGGCGGCGTAGCCGACGCAACTGGCGCTGGAACTACAATTGCCCCCCATCGGAATCCTCGGCACACACTTCAGGGTCACGCTGTCGCAATAGTCGAGCATCGAATCACAAGCATACGGGTAGCCCCCCGTCGGATAGCAGGCCTGTCCTTCGGCAGGAAGCTTGCCGCAGATCCCGGTGTTCGAGCCGTTCGCCACACAGTACGCCCCGGCCACGCACGACTCTTCGGCGTACAAGGTATCGCACGACTGACCGGCGGCGGCCTTGGCCGTGCAAATTGTCGTCAACCCGTAGCTGCAGAATGCGCCCGAAACGCACAGTGCGCCGATTCCGCTGCAATCGCCCCCGATAGGAATCGCCCCCGCAGAACTGGCGCTGGGGTCGCACGTGCCTGGGCAACACGAGGTGCTGCTGACTGGACAGACATTGCCGCTGCAACTTCCAGAGGCGCATTCCGAACCCATGTAGCAAACACCGTTGTCCGTGACTGCGCCCTTGAAAGCATCCGTGCAAGCCTGCGGCTCATTCTGCCCGCTCTTGTCCGAGTAGTTGCAGCTCGCTGACCTGAAGACCTCAAGGCACGCAGCCGCTGCCTTGCCGTCGTACTTGACTCTTCCGGCCGTCACGTCTGCCGATAGCTGCGCGTCTTCTCTTTGGGTCACCGCCTTGCACGAGGCCACATCAGGCATCTGCCCGCAACGAGCCCGGTAGGTGCAAACAGTATCCGCGGCCGCGGCAGAGACCTCGGACAGCGAAAGGCTGCTGTCGCTGCAAGCGGGAATCGTCGCCAGGAGAAGCAATGCCGAAAGGCTCTTGACCATGAGTCAAAGTACATCCAGTCGCAACAAACGGCAACTGCATGGACGCGCTTCTCGGCTCCAGGGTACCACTCCCCCTCATTGACGAACAACCGCCTATGCCGGGGATGCTGCGGCGGGTGTGCACGCTCATGGGGCGACCGCAGGTCGCCTCCACGCAAGACTATTGGCAGACAATGGTCGCGGGCGGGAGGGCGCATGTCCCTGAGGTGCACAGGAGAGAGCCCAGACAGTGAGGCCCGTTGGCGTCGTCACACGATTCACCGGCCCGTGACCGGGACACGCAATGGCCGGTCGCATCGCAGTCGGCGTAGCCGACACAACTAGCGCCGCCGCTGCAATCGCCCCCGACCGCGATCTTGGGCACACATTTCAGAATCGCGCTGTCGCAATAGTCCAGCATCGAATCACAAGCAGGAATGTAGGCGAACGCCGTCGGATAGCAGGCCTGTCCTTCGGCGGGAAGCTTGCCGCAAATCCCGCTGTTTGGGCCATTCGCCACACAGTATGTCCCGTCCGCGCATGACTCTCCCGGGACCGAGGTATCACAAGACTGACCGGCGGCGGCCTTGGCCGTGCAGGTCGACGTGGCCTGATGGCTGCAGAATGCGCCCGAAACGCACACCGCGCCGAGCCCGCTGCAATCGCCGCCGATGGCAATTGCGGCTGCAGAACTGGAGCTGGGGTTGCACTTGCCTGGGCAACACGCGTTGCCGTCTGAACAGCCTCCGCCGCTGCAACCATTTCCGGAGGCACATTCCGAACCGCTGTAGCAAGGACCACTATCCGCGACTGTGCCCTTGAAAGTGTCCTTGCAAGCTTGCGGCTCGTCCAGCCCGCCCTGGTCCGAATAGCTGCAGCTCGCCGACCTGAAAACGTCAAGGCAAGCAGCAGCGGCCTTGCCGTCGTACTTGATTCTTCCTGCGCTCACGTCCGCCAATACCTGCTCGCTGTCGTTGGATCGGGCCGCCTTACACGAGGCCACGTCAGGCATCTCCCCGCAGCGAGCCTGGCCGGTGCAAACAGCATCCGCGGCGGCAGCAGGGAGATCGGACAGCGCAATGCCGCTGTCGCTGCAAGCGGGAATCGCAACCAAGAGAAGCAGGGCCGAGAGGATCTTTGCCATGAGGCATGGTACTTCGAGTCGAAGTGAGGGGCAATTGGGCTGATCGCACGCTATAGTTGTCTGCGATGACCCTGTCACAGAAACACCAAGCGCTGCGCGACCTGATTGCGGCCCATGAATCGGTTCTGGTCTGCTTCTCGGGCGGCGTGGATTCGACGCTGCTTCTGCGCGTGGCACACGACGTGCTCGGGGATCGGTGCACGGCGCTCATCGCGCTCTCGCCCACCATGGCGCACAGCGAGCAGCGGGCTGCGCTGGACCTGGCGGCCGGCATGGGCGTGCGCTGCGAGACCATC
>PMCR01000500.1 GCA_003155465.1 Myxococcales bacterium
CGCTCTACTGCGCAACTTCGGCTAGTTTTTCGCGGGATTTGGCGTCAATTGCGCGTCCCGCGCATGATTTGCACAAAATAATCGCGCAGTTGATGCAGAGAAATAGCTGCAACTAGCCTTCGAAATGGCAACACTTGAGAGGACCGTATCCCTGGCACTTCGGAGGTCCTCGATGTGCATCCCCCACGCCTGGAGAATGCTGTTGTCTGCCATTGTCGTGCTTTCGCTCGCCGCCTGCTCACCCGAGGGCGTTATGGTGGGCAGTCCGGTTCAGTCAGGCACGACTCCGGACGCATCGCCTCCTCTTCCCGGCGTTAACCTGGATGGCGGTTATCAGCCATCGGTGCTGCCGGACGCGGCCAGGGGTGCGCTGCCAGCCCTGCCTGACGCGGCTCCAGCGTCCCCGATCGCGTACCCAGTCGCGCCGCCCATCAAGGCCGATGCTGCGCCGGTCACGACCTTACCTCGGGCGGATGCCGGCGCAACGAGAAGGGATACGGCTACGCCGCCATCAACCGCTGCCGACAGCGAGGTTGAACCCACGCCTCCGCCAACTCCCCCACCCGCGTCGATCGACTGTACCCCCGGCAGTGCCCGAACTTTTGACGTGGGGCCAAGCCAGGCCTACGCCAGGATCGGCGATGTCCCCTGGTACGACTTGGGTCCCGGCGACACAGTGCGTGTCTTCTGGCGCGCCGATCCCTACCGCGAGAAGATCCTCATCTCCAACCGTGGCACCGCGGCTCAGCCGATTCGCCTCTGTGGTGTCGCCGGTCCCAAGGGCGAGTTGCCAGTTCTCAGCGGTCAGAACGCCACCAGCGGCCCCAACCTTCACTTCATCAACTACCCGGCAATTCAGGACGAGGCACTCATTCTCATCAATCGTGATTCCGGCGATTCCTACTATTCGCGGCCCGGCTACATCGTGATCGAGGGTTTGGCGGTACGAAGCGCGTGCCTCGGCTATAGCTATACCGCTACTGACGGCACCGTCCGCAAGTACATTGGTGGCTCCTCTTCTATCGCCATCGTTGGGGCGGACAACGTCACGATTCGCAATTGCGAACTTTCCGACTCCGGCATGGGTCTGTTCACTCTGTCGAAGTCGGAGACCGAAGCCACCCTGGTGCGCGACATCCTGGTCGAAGGGTGTCAGATCTTCGGCAACGGAGTCGCGGGCGAGTGGCTGGAACACAACGTGTACATGCAAGCCCTGGGCGTGACGGTACAGTACAACCGCTTTGGCCGTCTGCGGGACGGCTCCCCGGGTGCGAACCTGAAGGACCGCTCTGCCGGGACGGTGATCCGTTACAACTACATTGAAGGCACAGTGAGGCTGTTGGACTTGGTCGATGCGCAGGAGCACGCGGTAGCTGCCCTGGCGGATCCGCGCTATCGACAAACGTTCGTCTACGGAAATGTGCTGATCAGTGGGCCCACTGATGCCAGTGCACTGGTTCACTACGGCGGCGACACGGTGGGCCTCGAGCAGAACTTCCGCAAGGGCACTCTGTATTTCTACAACAACACAGTCATCGAGTCGGCCAACAGCAGCGACTACTGGAATACCACCCTGGTCAATGCCGACACCAACGACGAGCATGTCGACATTCGCAACAACGTCATCTGGAGCAAAGGGACGACAAACTTCCACCTGCTGGGCTCGGCCGGACAGGCGGTGGTGGGCCCCAACTGGATCTCCAGCGGCTATTTTCCTGCGCTCGATAGCTCGAAGGCGACTGTGACCGTGGGGACAGGCGTGGTCACGGGCAAGGATCCCATGCTTGACCCAACCACGTTCGCTCCATTGGCCGGCTCACCCGTAGTCGACAGGGCAGTGGCCTTGGCTAGTCCGGCGGCGACGTATCCCTGCAGCTACGAGTACTCGGGCGCCGCCGGCGGGGTGTGCCGCGACACCCGAGGGGCAGCTCCCGACTTCGGAGCCTTCGAGTCCGGGCCGTAGCGAATCAGACCATCGAGCGTTTGCAATCACACTTCGCGCGATCCAACCTTGCGCCATGCCATGTGCGCGGCTGGCGGGCGTTCTCTCGGCGGCGGTTTTCCTCGCCAGCTGCGCGATAGCCGCGCACGCGGCCACGATGGCCTCCGCAGATGCTGGTTGTCCGGCTGGCCGGGGCCGCACCTACGAGGTCGGGACGCAGCCTGGCCTGCAACGGCTGGCCGATGTGCCGTGGAATTCCCTGGGCCCGGGTGATCGCGTTCTTGTGCATTGGCGCCCCGAGCCCTATCGCGAACAGGTCCTGGTCTCGGCCCGGGGCACGGCAGAGCAGCCGGTTCGCATTTGCGGCGTTCCTGGGCCACAGGGCCAGCTTCCGGTGCTCACCGGCCAGGATGCCCGTACGGTGCGGGCGCTGGGATTCCCCTACCCGCCGACACAGGAACGCGGGGTCGTGGTGGTGAGCTTGCGCGAGGGCCAACTTTGGGGTTTCAAGCCCAGTCATGTGGTGCTGGAAGGACTCGAGCTGCGGGGTGCCCATCCGAGGAATTCCTTCACTGACCAGGATGGAAAGAGCCATCGCTTCTCCACCAGTGCCGCCGCACTTTTTGTCGAGCGGGGCGAGCACATTGTCATCCGACACTGCACGCTGACCGATTCGGCCAACGGTCTTTTCGTCGCCTCCGGGGATTCGGAAG
The DNA here is from genome assembly GCA_003155465.1 of Myxococcales bacterium. The sequence continues at coordinate 2,656 of PMCR01000500.1, forward strand.
AGACCGTGTCGCGTGACATATTGGCCGAGGCAAATCACATCTACGGCAACGGGGTCGCGAGTTCTTTCTATCAACACAATGCCTACACCGAGGCGGTTGGGATGGTGTATCAACAGAATCGCTTTGGGCCTCTGCGCCCTGGCGCAGGTGGCAACGCGCTCAAGGATCGCTCCGCCGGCACGGTGATTCGCTACAACTGGATCGAGGGCGGCGCCCATCTGCTCGATCTGGTGGAACCCGAGGAGAGCACGAAGATCACCGGAGGGGATGCGCATTTCCGGCGAACCTATGTCTACGGCAATGTTCTTCTCGACGGGCCGCTTGACGGCTCTGTCGTCGTGCACTATGGGGGCGACAACGGCAACCCGGCGCAGTACCGGAAGGGAACGCTCTATTTCTTCAACAACACCATCATTATTCGCGGCGAGGAAAGGAGTCGCTGGAACACAGCCCTCTTCCGTCTTGAGACCAACGACGAGACGGCCGATGCGCGTAACAACATCGTGTTTCGTCAGGGCAGCACGCATCTCTTCTTGCTGGACGGTGTGGGCCGCCTGCGCCTCGGCCCCAATTGGGTGAGCGAGGGTTTCGGCCAACGGTTGCACCCCGAACCGGGCGTGGCCCCCATCACAGGCATCGATCGCATTGTTGTGGGCCGCGCTAGTCCGTTTGCCAATTTGGACGGCGCCGACCTGCGCGTGCGGCCTCGCTCGGACGCCGCTCGCCCCGGCGACCTGCTCGTGCCCGAGGTGGCATCCGAGTACCTGCCTGTGCAGGTGTACATGCCTCACCAGAAGGTCAGACCGCTCCCGGCGGGGACGGCCCGCGCGGCCCTGGGCGCTCTCGAATAGGGAGGCGCGCTCGCATCCTCACGGATTGGCGATGCCGCCACGCCGTGAGGGCAAGGAGGGCCAGCTCACCCGCGAGCCCAGACCATGGCACGGCGAAAGACCTCGGCGAACTCGCCGGCCAGGGCCTTTCGGTCGTAGCGCTCGATGCCGATGGGCGGAGCCTGCGCCGGCAAGCGGCCCGCGCGAAAATCCGCGAGCAGGCGCGCGAGGTATTCTGCGATGCGCGCCTCGTCGCGAGGAGGCAGGAGGTCTCCCAGATGGGTGGCGCGCACCAGCTCGGCCAGGGCTCCCTCAGGCGCCAGAGTCAGGCAGGGCCGGCCTAGCGCCATCAGTTCGAAGATCTTGGCCGGGTAGATGTGCTGGGCGCCTGGCGTGTCATCGAGCAGACAAAGGAGAAGATGGCTGGCCGCCACCTCTTTCATCATGACGTCGTGAGGCAGATACCCGACCCGTTCTACGCCCAGCGCCTCGGTGCCTTGGAAGCAGGGCAACTCGGTCTCGACGATGCGACCCAGGAAACGCAAACGCAGCAGACAGGCCAGATCGGGTGACTCTGCGTGCAGCCGCCGAACCGCGCCGAGCAAACCTACTGGGCTAGTCAAGCGGAAGATGGTTCCCGCGTAGGTGACCACCAGGCGGTCGCCGGTCGGCGTGGGAAGGGCTGCGGGAAGGTCCTCGCGGTCATAGCCATTCGGAATTGCGAACACGCGCTCGGGTGGCAGGAAAGGGAAGCGTGCCAATAGGTTTTGGCGAAAGGCCTCGGTGGCCGTGGTCACCGCATGCGCGAAGCGAAGCAGCCTGCCTTCCAGAACCTCGCCCACCACGCGGGGCAGGCCGCCTGCCACCATTTCATACGCCTGGCGCAGGGTGCTCCATTCGTCGCGATAGTCGAGCACGACTGCGGTGCCGCGAGCCAGACGGGCCAAGGGGGCCAGCAGGAATTGGGAAAACGGCGGGGCCGTGATGAACACGACGTCGGGCTTTTCTGCGCCCGCCAGACGCCGAGCCAGCGCGAATTGGGCGCCCGGCTGCCAGAGTATCTGTGGATCAGGAAGCAGCAGTTGTCGCGCCCCGGACGTCACCCCGTGTATGGCGCGCGCCCGCCAGGAGCCTCCCTTCCCGCCGGAGGTCTTCCACGTCTGCGATTTGATGCCATAACCCGGCTCTAGTGTTCGCGCCCGCAGCAGCGGCATGTCCGCCGGAATGTCGCGCAAGAGTGATTCGTCGCGCAAAGGGACGGAGGGGTTCCGCGCGGTCAACACCGCCGGAGAAACCCCATGGGCCGACAGGTACTTGGCCAGCTTGAGCACGCGGTGGACACCGGCGCCCCCAGTTGGAGGAAAAGTGTAGGAAACCAGAAGTGCTTTTGGGGAAGAGTGCATCTTATTGAGTACCTATGAAGAAGAACCGAGCGCTGCGGCAGAAAACGGAAGGACAATGATGACGAGTCTCTTGACTTTGATGGCGAGAGCCGGGGGATTGATGCAGACATTGCGCGAGGACATTCGCGCCAAAGCGCGATGGAACTATCAGGGCGAGGGCTCCCGGGAGATGCTCAGGGCGTTGTTCAGCGACGGAACACTGGCGGTCATCCTGTATCGGCTCATGCAGGCGTCTCACGACGCGGGGCTGGCGCCCGCAGAGATGCTGTTCAACAAGATGAACGCCGTATTCGGCCAGTGCATCATCGGTCGCGGCGCGGCATTCGGCCCGGGCCTGGTGCTCATCCACTCCCAAGGCGTCGTGATCAACGGCGCGGTTCATGCGGGCCGGAACGTGCACATCGAACATCAGGTGACAATTGGTGCCGAGAAGGGCAAGAGCCCCACTCTGGGCAACAACGTCTTCATCGGCTGCGGGGCCAAGATCGTTGGTTCGGTAACCGTCGGTGATGGTGCGCGCATCGGTGCGAATGCGGTGGTTGTGCATGACGTGACTGCCGACAGTACGGTGGTAGGCGTTCCTGCGAAACCGGTGGAGCGCAGATGCAAGCCGGGCCACACAGCAGTGGGCGAGAAGACCACCCCAACTGCCTAGCGCTCATGGCAACAACTGGGCTGCGGCCGCAAGGCCGCTCTTCAATAGGGGATGGCGGTTCCGCTGTACTCGTTACCGGCTGGCACGTGGAAAAATTACTGCAGACGCAAGCCCGTCATGCAGGTTGTCAGGGGTCACGTGCGTGGTAACATGACCATCGTGGCCCCCGGCGAAAATGTCTGCGTTGAGGCGCCGGGCGAAATTGCCTATCGCTACGTCATCCTCCGCGCTGTCGCTGCCGTCTGCAAGGTCGCTATCACGCGTGTGTGCGGCCGGCGCGTTCCCGCCGATGGGTTTACCCATCAGGTTGTATCCGCGGTCGGCGAAGCCTTCAATAACATCGCACTTCACTGTTACCGCGATCGATCCCCGGACATCATACGGGTGCGTATGGCAATCGAAGCCAGTGTATTGCGTCTGACCATCGAGGACTACGGGGCCAGTTTTGATCCGCTCACCGCCCGCGTGCCCGACTTGGACGCGCTTCCAGAGTCAGGGCTCGGCATCTTTATTATGCGGTCTTTGATGGATGAGGTGACCTACCAGCCGGGGCGGCCCAATGTGCTCAATTTGAGCAAGAGGATTCGAGAATGCCCAGCGGGGTTGCCCAAGGTTTCTGGCAAGAGGACGACACATGGACTTCTCAACGAGTAGCGCGGATGGTGTGGTTACCCTTCGCATCGAGGGCGAGCTGGACGCAGTCACTATTCCCGATCTTCGCCCGTCCATCGACGCCCTGGTGGCGGAACGGCACCCGCGCATCGTCGTCGATCTGTCGGGTTTGCGGCTCATCGACAGCTCGGGTGTGGGCGCGGTGGTGTTCCTGTACAAGAGGGCCAAAGAGTACGGCGGCGTGGTGACCGTGCGGGGCTTGCGCGACCAGCCGTTGTCGATCTTCAAGCTTCTGCGCCTGGATCGGGTTCTGCTTGGGTGAGGGCGTATGGACTGGGTGGGTGACGAACCGGCAGGTCGCGAGTGGGCCGTAGAGACGCTGCACCTTCTGTGTCGCGCCGGCCGGCGACCGCTTCTGACGCTGGCCGTGGCTCTTTTGGCCGCGTCGCTGCTGTTTGCCCTGCAACTGAGCCGGCCGCCGGCTTTTTCCGCGCGGGCAGAGCTGCTGCTGCGCGAGAATTCCTTGTTGACGGATCGGAGCCGAGTCTCGCGCGCGGACCTGCGCAGCTTCGTTGAGAACGTCGCCTTGACGTCGTCCAGCCTGATGGAAGTGATGGACCGACACGGACTCTTCCTTGCCGAGACGGCGCGGAGTCCGGTGCTGGCACTGGCGGAGATGCGCAAGAGCATCGAGGTCGATGTTGTGCAGGACTACTTCGCGGGGGATCGTCTCGAGCGCACACCTTCGCGCTCGGCCCGTATCGCAATCACATTCAGGGCTGATGAGCCGGAGCTGGCCATGGTGGTGGTGCGTGACCTTGGCCTGCTGGTGACCCGGGCCGAGTTGGGGCGCCACGCCGAAAGGGCACGCCAGCGGGCGCGTTTTGCCGGCGCGGCGGCCATCGAGGCCCGCGTAGAAGCCGCTTCAACCCACGCCGAGATGGTGGCGATGGAGGTCGCTTCCCGGGCGGCACCCGCGAAGATTTCGGCTACGCAACAGGTGAGGGTGGTCTTTCTGCGGGCCTGGTTGACCCAGCTCGAACGCCGGCGTGGCGAGTTGGAACAGGAGCAGGCGCGGCTTGACTTGGCAGCAGCGGCAGAGGAGACGCAGGCGGGCACGCGCGTTCATCTGGCCAGCCTGCAAAGCGAGAGCGAGGAGCCGCACAACAACGGCATGTGGCTTCGGCGCAAGGCTGCGATTGCTGGGGCGGCTGGGCTGGCCCTGGCCATGCTTTTGGTTGGCGCCTTCGATCCGCGCCTGTACGATGCAGATGATGTTCGGCGGGCGGGCTGCCTGTCGCTGGGATACTTGCATGGCCCCCGGCAGCGGGCGCGGTTGGGAGGCGAGACGTGACAAGCGAAGCGAACTGGCTCGGGCCCCGGACGGCGTTGCGCATGGTGGGACGAGCCCTCCGCTCGCGCATGCTGTGGCTGATCCTGTTGCTGGGACTGGCAGCGACCATGGGCGTCTTGCGGGTGGTCCGCCCGATGTACCGATCCGAGGTCGTGCTTTTCTACCGACCCTCGCCGGGGGCCAGCTTCGTTTCGACGAGCGAGGGCGAGCCCTCGCGTCAGCTCGCTGCACGGCTCAAGGAAATGCTTTTCACCCGCGAGCGTCTGGTCGGCCTGATCAAGGAGTTTCATCTCTATCCCGAGCAGGTGAGGCGCACTGGGCTGATAGACGCGGCCGAGGAAATGCGCAGGCATCACCTGAAGTTCGAGTCGAGTGGCGGCGAGACTTTTCGCATCAGCTTCGAGGAGGAATCTCCCGAGCGGGCGCAAGCGGTCACCGAGCGGGCTGCCGACATGTTGCTGGACGTGCATCGCACTTGGCGTCGGCAGGATGTGGTCAAGGCCCAGCAGTTTTTCGATGCACAGAAGCGTGCGGCCGAAGAGGTACTGCGGGCGCGTGAGGCGGAGTTCTCACGGTTTCTCGCCAGTTATCCCGAGATGGCCCTGGCCATGGGGACTGGTCCGGTGACGCCCGGTGCGCCTCTGCGGGCGGCCAATTCCGAGGCCAAACTCAATTCGCAGGACGGGCTGGTGTCCCGGCTTGAGGCGCGGGCGTCGCGGCTGCGCGAACGGGGCAGCGAGCCTTCCCGATCGGACAAGCGTGAGGCTCAAGCGGCAAGCGCTGCCGTCGATTCCGCCTTGCTGGCCGAACGGGAGGCGGCCCAGGCTGACCTCATCGCAGCCCGGCGCGATCTGGCCCAGAAGCAGAAACAATTCACCGCCGAGTATCCGGACGTGCGCCAGGCCAACGACGCCGCAGTTGCCGCGCGTGACCGGCTCCGCAAGATCGAGGATGCCATCGCCGCGGCCAAGAAGGCATCGGCCGCGCCTCCGCCTGTGCCTGCGCAGCAGGCCGAGGCACCGGCGTCGGCGTCGGCGCCCGATCCGGCCACGCGCCAGCGCCTGTCAGCCATCGAGAAGCAGCTCGTGCAGGCGCGGGCCAAGATGCTGGAACGCGATCCCAAGCGCCTGCTTGAGCTGGGCACCCAGCTTGCCGAATTGGACCGTCGCGTGTCCGAGGCGCGGGACCGTCTGGCCGTGATCCAGAGCAAGCAGTTCCAGGCCTCGCTGGAGGCGACGCTGGATCTGCAGGACAAGACCGGCGAGCTGGTGGTGGTCGACCCCGCTTTTCTGCCCGCCCGAGCCGAGCGCTACGGCCACCTGAAGATGGGCGCCATTGGGGCCGTCGCCACCTTGGCGCTGGCTTTCGTCCTGTCCCTGGGCCTGGTATTTTTCGACGATCGTCTGCGCGCCGGGTTTGATCTTGCGCGCCTGCGCCTGCCACCGCTGCTGGCCGAGGTGCCGCGCGAGTCGCGCCGGGATCGCCGGCCGGTGCGCCGGCAGGTGGTGGACAAGACCAAGGTGATTCGGAGGCCGCTATGAGTGAAGCCCCATCAGCCGTCGGCGTCGAGGCGGGATCCAACCTGTCCGACCAGCCCGTGAGACCGGCGGTGGTGGAACGCGCCTGGGTCAGAACCGCAGTGGAAGTCGATCGGCGTGCGGTAATCCTGCGCGCCCCCCTGTCGGACCGTGCGGCCAGTTTTCGCGTGTTGCGTCACCGGCTGGCTGATCGGGGCGATCCCAAGGTCATCCTCGTCACCAGCGCCAACGACGGTGAGGGCAAGACCACCTGCGCGCTCAATCTGGCCTGGGCGCTGGCAGAGTCGGGACGGAACCGCGTTTTGCTGCTGGAGGCGAACACCGCGCGGCCGGGAGTGGCCGGGCTCTTGGGTTTCCTGCCGCCGGGTTGCTTTCTTGAACAGCTGGTCCAGTACCGAGGTGAGCCCGCGCGTCCTTGGACCGTCGCACACATTGGGATCCATGCTCTCGACGTGCTGGCCGTGCACCAGGGCACTGAGCCGCACTCGCCCATGTACGGGCCCAGCCTGATGGCGGCCATTGCCAGCCTGCGTGCTGCCTATGACTACACCGTTATCGACACCTCGTCGATATTGACCGGGCTGGATGTGCCGCTGCTGGAAGACGCGGCAGACGGCATTGTGATCGCGGCTCTCGCCCGCCAAACCCGCGGTCGCGCGCTCCACGCGGCGCTGGAACAGGCGGGGGCTTCGCGGGTCTTGGGCGTGGTGTTGATGGACTAGGAGCCTGTTGCGACTAGCCTCCAGGCGTCGCGCGGCTCGCTCACGCAGCCGCATGAGCGAAGCCATTCACACCACTAAAACGACGGGCTGCTAGCCATCCGCATCCCTCGCCTGCAGCTTTGTTTCTAGGACTGAACTCCTTACTCGATGCCGACCTTCCCGCAGCCGACTCAGTGAGGAAAAGAGTTCAGCCACCTGGGCGGGAGCCACGAGAAGGGCCGTGGCCACATAGGCGACGGCGCCAAGCGCCACCTCAGAGGCCAGCAGCCCAATCGAGTGGTGCGCGTGAGAAAGTCCAGGAAGATGACGGAAAGCCAGGATAGCCGCCGTCATTCCGGCGCAGGCCAGCAGAACCCGCGCCAAGCCCCCGAGAGTTCGCATGACCGGAACGCCATCCATACGGCCCACGTAAATGAGGGCCAACAGCGCATAGGTACCTCCCGCCAATCCCGGCGCGACGGCTGCCCAGATCATGCCCATGCGACCCAGGGAGGCGATGAGGAGCAGAAGCAAGACCATGTGGGTTGTGTGGAAGACCAGCACGGCCCGCGGGCGCCCACACGCCTTGAGGTAGGCCAGCACCGTCGAGCCCATGGGATACACCACGCCCAGCACCGCCAACGCGGTCAGCAGCGGCGCCATGGGCTGCCACCTGGGATTGAACAACGTGGCCACCAGCATGTGGGCTTCCACACCTAGGCCAATGGCCAGGGGAAAGACCAGCAGGGCGACGAGCGGCAGGGCGCGCGCCAGGGCCTGCTGGCGCATCCCGGGCGCCAGTCGCGCGAATGAAGGCAGAAGCACGTCAGCCAGTGACTCGCCGACGTTGTCGGCTGGGATCTGCGCCAGATTGTAGGCGAGGGAATACAGCCCCATTGCGCTGGGCCCGAACATTACGGCCACGACCAGGTTGCCCCACTTGGTCGCGGCAAAGGCCGCCAAGCTCCCGAGCTGCAAGGGAAGCGCAAACCCTAGGATCGACAAGACCTGCGCGCGTTTGAGCGGCCCCCAGCGCAACCACGCGCGCGGATCCACGCCAGAAGAGAAGATGGCCAGACGGAAAAGCGAACGCACCAGATTCGCCGCCACGATCGCCTGACCTCCCCAACCCCGCGCCGCGAGCCCCAGCGCCACCGTAGTAAACGCGACTTCGGCCCCACTTGAGCCGAGCGCCACGCGCCGGAAGCGCAACTCGCGGTTGAGGATGCGCTCGGGAATCTCGGAGATACGCAGGATGGCGAGAGCAGCCACCATGCCTGGGAGAAAGGCGACGGCGCCAGGGGCGTTCACCAGGTGGCACAACGGCTGACCAAAAAACAGAACTAGTAATGAGACAACCGCGACGGTGCCGGCGCTCAATGCGGTCACATGGAACCCGGCCACCGGTCCGGCCGATGGATGGGCGACTACGTACTGCCCAAAGCCGGCGGAGGTGGCCACTTGACTGGTCAGAACCAGCACCCACGCAACCCCGACCTCGCCCACCACGTCCGGGTTCAAGTAGCGCGTGAGCATGAGCGTCCCCGCCGCGCCTATCACGCGGCCACCAAGCCCTGCGCCCACATGCCACATCGCGCTTCCGACCGCCCGAGAGGTCAGGGACACGCTGGTTCCTCCATCCAGGTCGTCGCGCTCAACACCATGCCGTCGCGTATCGCGTAGCGCCCGGACAAGTGCGAGGGCGAGCCATAGCGGCTGGGCAGCGCCACGTCGAACGAGCCATGCTCAGGGTCAAATCGCGCTCCTATGTCTCGGAATTCGAGAAACCTGTGCTTCGTCGGGAAGAGGCACTTGTAGGCGCTCTTCTTGGCGCAGAAGAAGAGCCGGTCCCAGGGCATGCCGTCGCTTTGCCTGCTGGCCAGCCATGTGCACTCTTCCCCGGAGCAGACCACCCCTGTCAGTTCCTCGGGCAGTGACGCGGCCTGCTCGCTGTCGAGGCCAATGCCCAAGATGGCACCGGAGCCGCTGGCGGGCAGAGTCCGCGCAACCGCAGCAGCGCAGAAGCCCTGACAATGGGTGATCGAGCCTACGTAACCGAAGGGCCACACGGGATCACGGAAACGGCCCACCGGGATTGTAGCACGGGGTCCACCCAGGAGGGCCAACGCCTGACGGGCGCAACAGCGGCCCATCGCGAATTCGTGCCGGCGCGCAGGAGTTGCGCGCGCTATCGCCTGCAATTCTTCGGGAAACAGCTCCCCACCGCCCGCCAAATCACGACGAGTGACCAAAACCACCCCCTCGGGGAAGAGCTGTTCCTGGCTTCGTTCCGGAATCGTGTTCAGCGCGGCAGCCACCACAACACCTTGACTAAGCAGAATCGGGGCCAGGTTTGCGCGGGCTGGGCGGGACGCACGAATTGCGCATTTTCCGCAAGCATCCCGTAATCCATGGCGCAAGTTCGTTGGCCAAATCGTGGCGTACGGCTTGCATGGGATGTGAGCGCGCTCGGCCGCATTGGTCCTTTGCGACTGATGCTATGGCGCGACGGTTGACCAATGCGCGAGGAACAAACACCCATGAGGCAAGCGACAGAAGTTGCGGTGGCGGTTGAGCCGAAGCCGGTGCCCACCATAACCATACGGTGGCCCGAGGCCACGGCACGGGCAGGGGCATCCAAGCGTCGCATCATCTTGTGTGGAGACGGAGAGAGAGACGTCTTGTTTGGAGATAATTGTGTTTGCCCGCGACACGCGGAGATCGTCGCGCGGGAGGGTGAGTTCTTCATTGTTGCCAGAACCGACGACGAACCCCTCTCGGTGAACGGCACGCCGGTGCTCGGCGAGGCACGCCTGCGCGAGCACGACGTAGTCAGGGTGGGTGACAGCGAGATTCGCTTCCGCTTGGCCCCGCCGGACGAGCCAGATCCCGTCGAGGTGCTGGGTCCCATCCTGCGCCGGCCCACACCGGGCAAAGGCACGCGCGTGGCAGTGGACCGCATCATCAGCGTCGCTGATTTCGTTTCGCAAAGCCGCGCCATGCGCGTGCTGTCGCACGCAACCGCCAGCCTGCTCGTCCATCACCCGTTCCCTGTGCTCTTCGATCGCATCCTCGATCTGGTGTTCGAGGCGGTGCCAGCCGATTTTGCCGCCATCATGCTGCTCGACAGCGAAACCCGCGAGCCAGTGCTGAAGGCCGGTCGCGATCGGCTAAGCCGGCCAGTCGAGCAGCGGATCAGCAATGCGGTGGTGCACAAGGTTATCGAGGGACGGGTGGCGGTGATGGCGGGCGATGTCTTCGAGGACATGAACCTGCGGCCGCAACCCAGTCTGGTGGCTGATGCCGTCCGTCGGGTGATCTGCGTCCCACTGTGGGTGTCGACCCGGCATGGCGAACCGGTGCGCGTAATCGGCGTGCTCTACGCCAGTGCGCGGCTCGATCGCGCGCCCTTTCGCGAAGCCGACCTCGAGATCCTGACTGTTCTGGCCAATACGGCGGCTGCCAAGATCGAAACCGCCTGGCTGCTGGAGGCGGGCATGGAACAGCGGCGGATGAAGCAAGAGCTTCGCGTGGCGGCCGAGATCCAGGCAAACCTCCTGCCGCACACTCCGGCGCGTGTCCCGGGCTATGATCTGGCGGGTCGAACCCAATCGAGCGAAGCGGTGGGTGGCGATTTCTATGACCTCGCCTATGACGGCAGCCTGCTGCACCTGGCGCTGGGGGACGTCGCCGGCAAGGGCGTGGGCGCGGCAATGCTGATGGTCGAGCTGCGTTCTACGGTGCGCGCCAACTGGCAGCGCGGGCCGCTGGCCGAAGCCGCGACTCGCATCAATGGCCACTTCCATCTCAACATTCCGGCTGATCGATACGCGACGTTCTTTCTCGGCCGGCTGTCCCCGGACAGCGGCCGGCTCACCTACGTGAATGCGGGCCACAACCGGCCACTGTTGGTGGGCGCCGACGGTCACTGTGAGACGCTGGGCGAAGGGGGCACGGCGTTCGGTGCCTTTGCCAACTCGGGCTACGACGAGGCCCAGGTGTCGATGCAACCGAACGACACGCTGGTGGTCTACTCCGACGGCATCAGCGACGCCTGGCCCGAACCCGGGATGGCCGACCGCGAGCTGACCGAGCTCGTCCGCAAGGTGGGCCCCAGCGGCGCGGACAAGATACAGGACGCTATCTTCGAAGCCGCAGACCGCCGCATCACGGACCTGCCACGCGACGACCGGACGCTGGTTGTCGTGCGCCGGTTGGCGGCATAGCCAAGTCTTCTGCGTTGTCAGGATTGCAGCGTCGCATGTTGGGACCAAACACATCGGGAAAAAGCACGGACTCGCCAGTCGCCGAGCGTGCTGGCTCGCTCCGCTTCGTTGCGCTGCTTGTTTTCACTGGTGCTTGTGCGCAGGCGAGTTTTGTCCCTGTCACGAACGATGCCGGGGACCCCGGGAAGACCGAGAGCGCCGGGGACTCCGGCCCTCCACCAGAGGTAAGCATGACTTGCACTGCGCCGAGACTGGACTGTTCAGGAAATGGCCCGACAGGCACATGCGATCCGGTCTGCCAGACCGGTAACTGCGATTGGTGCAACCAGAAGTGCACCTGGGCACTCGCTGGCGGCAGCGCCCAGCCAACCTGTGCCAGCGAAGGCCAGAAGACTCTCTTTCAGGCATGCACAGTGACCTTTTCCGGCTCTCCCCAGCAATTCGATGATTGCGTCGCAGGGAGCACTTGCCTCGCGCCCACTATTGGGGACGAGTTCACGTACTGCTTCAGCCTCTGTCGCACGCAAGCGGATTGCCTTTCCGGGGTGGGCTGTGGCCAGCGCAAGCTCTCACCGGCAGGCGGTTGGGTCGGTGTATGTGATCCTCCCTACGACCAGTGCGGGGTGGATGGAAAATGTTGCGATCCCCTGGGCGGCAGCGGCTGCGACACGGATCGGGTTTGCCTCCTGGTCTCCCCTGACGGCGACTCAGGGCACAGCCGTACCGTCTGTGAGTTCGCGTACGGGAACGGAAGGGATTCATCGCCTTGCAACTCTGCGCGCGACTGCCTACTGGAGAACAGCTGTGTGAACGGCTCTTGCAAGCAGGTGTGCGACAGCACCAATCCTTGTCCTAACCACGGGACCTGCACGCCCTTTGGCAGTGAGTATGGCTATTGCCCGAACTGACTTCATAGGTGGAGGGATCCAATGACAGCGGATTTGCAGCGGGTTTGGTTGAGATCGTCCGCGCGCGCGATCGTTTTGCGGAGGGTCGTTGGGTTGGGCGCGGTCTTGGGCCTCGCTGCCTGCAAGACAGCCACGTACGCGCAGGTCGACGTCGATGGAGGGGGCACGCGGGAGGCAGGGAGAAATGACGTCAGCACCTCGGACGTTCCAGGCACCACGCACACTGCCCAGCCGCCCAATACCTGCTCGTCCAACACGCCCAGCAAGTCCAAGGGCAAGGCCGAATCCTGCAACTGTGATCGGGAATGCCAGACTGGATTCTGCGTCGACGGGATCTGTTGCACCTCGGCCTGTGGAGAAACCTGCAAGGCATGCAATCTGCCCAGCTCCCTGGGTGACTGTGCTTTCGTTCCATCCGGCGGCAAACCCAACGTTCCCTCGGTCTGTGCCGCCAGTACGCCCGCGACCTGCGGGCTGGATGGATCGTGCGACGGCAAGGGCGGCTGTCGCCGTTACACGAGGGGCACGGAATGTAAGGCGGGTACTTGTGATGGGGATGGCGTTACCGGCATCCTCACCTGTGATGGCAAGGGCGGATGCACTGAGGCGATCTCGCAGACCTGTCCGCCCTACAGTTGCGACGCTACCACCAGCCGCTGCGCCAGCAACTGCGCGACCGGTGCCCAGTGCGCGGCTGGGCAGCAGTGCGTGGCCGGCAGGTGCGGCAAGAGTGCCAACGGGATGGTCTGCGGGAGGGACGATGATTGTGCCTCGGCCTTCTGCGTGGACGGCGTGTGCTGCAATGTCGCCTGCAGCGGCGCCTGTGTCTCGTGCGATCAGACCGGGTCGGTGGGCCATTGCAGATTCATTCCTGCGGGCCTGCCCGACCCCGCGTGCGAGGCCAGCGATCACATCACCTGCGGCAACACTGGTCTGTGCGACGGTCTTGGCGCGTGCACGCTCTACCCGCAGAACACGGTGTGCGGCCCGTCCGCTTGTTCGGGCCCGGTTGAGAACACGCCCAGGACGTGCGACGGCCAGGGCACTTGTCGCGAATCCCAACTGGTGGATTGCTCGCCCTTCCTCTGCACCCACGGCGCCTGCGTTCAGACCTGCGCGAGCGACGCGGACTGCGAGGCCGGACACCAATGCGTGCGGCAGAACGGGGTGAGCGACGGGGCCTGCGGCAAGCGGAAGAATGGGCAACCCTGCCCGGACGGCAGCGAATGCGAGTCAGGCCAGTGTGTGGACGGCGTCTGTTGTGAAAGCAGCTGTAGCGGCCCCTGCCGGAGCTGCAATCTGCCCGGCTCGCCCGGAGAATGCTTGGACGTGGCCAGCGGTGCCCCCGATCCGCGCAATACGTGCACGGATCTGGGCGCAGCCTTCTGCTCGACCAATGGCGTGTGCGACGGCAAGGGTTCATGCCAGAATTATCCGGCCGGCACCGAGTGCGGGCCGCAAAGCTGCGTTGCGGGAGCGCAGACCCCACCGTCGACCTGCAATGTTTCAGGGCAGTGCGTGGCCACGCGCTCGCGTTCATGCGATCCGTACGTGTGCAACGGGAACACCTGCTACGACAGCTGCACTGCAGACAAGCATTGCGTGAGTGGCAGCACCTGCGTGAATTCGTCCTGCGGCCCAAAGCCCTTGGGGGCGAACTGCAGCTTGGGGAAAGACTGTCAGTCGGGTTTCTGTGCCCAGGGTGTTTGCTGTCACGACGCGTGCAGCGGGGCATGCAAGGCGTGCAACCTGTCCGGTTCGCTGGGCCTGTGCAACTCTGTCGCCGACGGTACTCCAGATCCGCAGGGCCAATGCGTGGCAACCCTGCAAGCGACCTGCGGGGCCACGGGATCCTGCAGGGGCGGGGCATGCGCCTATTTCGCAAGCGGGCTCAATTGCAAACCTGCGCTTTGCACGTCCTCATCATGGCAGACCCCGGTGTCGACTTGCGACGGAGCAGGAATCTGCACCACACCCAGCAACGTGTCCTGCGGAACCTTCCTCTGCGACGCGGCGGCCTGCAAGGCCACCTGCGGCTCGGACGCGGATTGCGTGCCGCCCAACACCTGCGTGGGCAACTCCTGCGGGTTGAAGCCGGTCGGCACGGCCTGCACGGCTGGCAGCCAGTGCGTGAGCGGCTATTGCACCGAGGGTGTGTGCTGCGACAGTGCATGCACCGACGACGCTGCCGCTGGCCTGTGCAAGAGCTGCAAGCTAGCGGGCAAGGTCGGGTCCTGCTTGCCGGTCGCCTCCGGCGGCTCCGACCCCAAGGGGCGCTGCGTGGCCAGCGACGCATCCGCGGGCGACTGCGCAAGGGACGGCCGGTGCAACGGCGCGGGAGCCTGCCGGCCGTGGTCGACCAACGTCGGCTGCCGCGGGGCCAGTTGTTCGGCGGGAGCCCTGACTCCAGCCACCAGGTGCGATGGCAAGGGACATTGTCCCTCGGCTGCCGAGCCGCAAGGCTGCTTCCCCTACCAATGCAGCGACCCTCCTACGTCGTGTCGCACGAGCTGCACCACAGTCGCCGACTGCAGTGCGGCCGAGGCGTGTCTCAACGGTCGCTGCGGAAGCAAACTGGCCAACGGCCAACCATGCAACGGCCCGTCGGACTGCAGCAGCAACCAATGCACGGCGGAAGGTGTGTGTTGCAACGACGCCTGCCCCGGCGCATGTCAGAGCTGCATCCTCACAGGTTCCGTGGGAACCTGTTCCAGTATCCCCGTCGGGGCGGACCCGCGGCCAAACACCACTGCCTGTGCAAGGGCGGCGGATTCCTGTGGCAATACGGGGAAGTGTGATGGAACTGGCAATTGTGAACTGGCAACAACCTGCAACGACGGGAATGCGTGTACGCAAACCGACACGTGCGAATCTGGGGCTTGCGTTGGCAGTAACCCGAAATCTTGCCCGGCGAGCGACCAGTGCCACGCCGCCGGGACGTGCAGCCCGGCGAGGGGCACGTGCAGCAATCCAACGAGAGCGGACGGGACGGGGTGCAACGACGGTAATGCTTGCACCGTATCGGACACGTGCACGGGCGGGGTGTGCGGGGGCACGGCGGTGACTTGCCCGGCGAGCGACCAGTGCCACACCGCCGGGACGTGCAACCCGGCGACGGGCACGTGCAGCAATCCAACGAAAGTGGACGGGACGGGGTGCAACGACGGTAGTGCTTGCACTGTATCGGACACGTGCACGGGCGGGGTGTGCGGGGGCACGGCGGTGACTTGCCCGGCGAGCGACCAGTGCCACACCGCCGGGACGTGCAACCCGGCGACGGGCACGTGCAGCAATCCAACGAAAGTGGACGGGACGGGGTGCAACGACGGTAGTGTTTGCACCGTATCGGACACGTGCACGG
>PMCR01000573.1 GCA_003155465.1 Myxococcales bacterium
ACGGGGGGTGTGTGTGGGGGGACGGGGGTGACGTGCGCGGCGAGCGATCAGTGCCACATCGTTGGGACGTGCAACCCGGCGACGGGCACGTGCAGCGATCCTGCGGCAGTGGACGGGACTGGGTGCAACGACGGTAATGCTTGCACCGTATCGGACACGTGCACGGGGGGTGTGTGTGGGGGGACGGGCGTGACGTGCACGGCGAGCGATCAGTGCCACATCGCCGGGACGTGCAACCCGGCGACGGGCACGTGCGATAGCCCAGCAGCAGTGAACGGGTCACCGTGCAACGCCGGGAACCCATGCACAACGAACGATACTTGCCAGGATGGGGCCTGTATTCCCGGCACGCCCACAGCCTGCGACGCGGGGTAGCGCCATGCGACTGGGAATCACGTTTAGTGCGCAGATCTTGCGTCTCGTTGGTCAATGCCTGTTTGGGCATACCCGAGTTGGTATCCGGCACCCGAGAGATGCATCTCATAGAAGGAGACACACATACGCCCACCAGGGGCCACGCGGGTCGCCAGCAAGGAGGATGTAGAGTGACGAAAGCGAAAGCCAAGCCTGACAACACGCTCAATACCATCTTGCAGGCAGGCCAGCTTGTGGGTGGAAAGTACCGTGTGGATCACTTGCTTGGGGAGGGTGGAATGGCGGCGGTGTGGGCCGGCACTAATGAACGTACCGGCAAGCGAGTCGCCCTGAAGGTGATCCTACGGTCATTGGCGACCACAAGTGAGGCGCAGGGCCTGTTTCAGCGCGAGGCATTGGCCGCAAGCCGGGTGAATCATCCCAATGTCGTGACGGTTTTCGATGTCATTGAACATGAGGGGATGGCTTGCATCATCATGGAACGGCTCGACGGAGAGCCGCTGGACAGCTACATCGCCCACAAGGGATTTCTCAGTGTCGGCGAGGCGACGGCCCTGCTCTTGCCCGCCATGCGTGGGGTGGCTGCTGCCCACGCACAGGGCGTGATCCACCGGGATCTCAAGCCGCAAAACATCTTCATTTGCATTGGGCCCGACGGGCGAATGGTCACTACAAAGGTGTTGGATTTCGGAATCTCGGTCATGGTAGAGCGAGTGACTGACCCCTCGGCAGGGCAAGTCCCAGCCTTGGCCATGGGCACGCCGGCCTACATGGCTCCCGAGCATATTCTGGGTGTGGGACCTGTCGATGAACGTGTCGACGTGTACGGCTTCGGTGTGTTGCTGTACGAGGCGCTGACCGGGCAGATGCCGTTTCCGGGCGAACCAGGACCAGATCTCTTTCACCGAATCTTGAACATTACCGCTCCCCGAGTGACGCTGTTTCGTCCCGACTTGCCGGATGGTCTGGTGCGCATCATCGAAAGAGCCATGGCCAAGCAGCCTGGCGATCGCTATTCGGATCTGAATCTGATGGTGAGTGCACTCGAAGACGAGATCCTGCCATCCACCCCGCTTCCGCGTCTGCTCATGCCACTTGCCGGGGTGCCCTCGCTGGTCGCGCGCGATGTTCAATCTGGCGATTCGGAGCCGGCGGTGCTGGCCATTGCCAGGAGGGAGCCGTCTGGGCCGCATCAGGAGACGATGCTCTACTGCGCGCGTCCCCCGCAGAAGGAGAGTGGTGCCCGCAACGGTGGCGCAAATGCCGGCTCGGAATTGGCAAGGCTGCCGCAGCCCCTGGGTCGTGAGACGATGCTCGCGGATCTGAAACCCTCGTTGCTCAGGGTGCCATTCTCTGGAGTAAGGTCGCTCCTTTCGCCTGGTGGCCTGCGTGGGTTGGCGGGCGTTGGGCTGGCGGCCGTGCTGGGTTTCGGGGTGTGGATGGCGATGCAAAGGCCCAGTCAGGTGCAAACGCCCACACCGGCACCGATCGGCAACGCCACGCCACCAGCCAGCGAGCCCGCCGCGCAGCCCGTTCCAGCCGCGGCGCCAACCACGGCGGTTCTTCCCGCGGCGGTTTCGGAGCTTTTGGAGGCTCCGCCGTCCCCGCCTGCAGCAGGGGCACTTGTCATCCGTGAACACAGCGGGCATTCGGGCCATGCACGTGGCGGGCCCGTTCCAGTCATGCGCAGTCGCTCACGGGTGGCGGCACGTGAGATGTGGGGAGCCCCCCAGCCGCGGAAGCAGGCTGAGCGTACTGTTTTGCAGACGGAAGAATCGGCGCTGGAGCCGCCATTTGTGCCAAGTGCCTACCAGTCTGCGAAGCCGGCGGCGCCGCGCGCCGGCCGGCTGTCCGAGGACGATTTCTAGCAAGATCCGCATCCTCGCATGGACAAGTATTCCTCCCCATTTCAGGCAGCGCGAGGCATCGCGGTTGTGGTCCTTTGCTCGACCATGTTCCTGCACTCCGCTCGCGCGGCCGACGATCTGAGCGGGCCGTGGTCTGGGGGGGATGCGACCGAAGAGCCTGCCTACCGAAAGGCCATCAAGGAGGGGCTCGCCGAATACGACGCCCTCCATTTCGAAGAAGCACGCAGTCTCTTCCGTCGCGCCCACTCGATCAGCCCGAACGCGCGCACCTTCCGTGGTATGGGCATGACCTCCTTCGAACTGCGCGACTACGTCTCGGCGGTGCGCAACTTGTCGGCGGCCCTGCAAGACAAACGCAAGCCCCTCTCCGCCGAACAACGCATCCAGACGCGGGAACTGCTCGATCGCAGCCGCATGTTTCTGGATGTGTGCACTCTGACGGTTTCGCCACCCAAGGCGCGCGTGATCATCGACGGCCATGCGCCGGAGTTTGAGCCCGACGGGACGTTGCTGTTAGGCTTCGGGGCGCACACGTTGGAAGCCAGAGCGCCAGGCATGGCAACTCGCTCGCTTCCCATCAATGTCCGCGGTGGTGAACGAAGGGTACTCGCAGTGACGCTTGCGCCAGCATCGGTTGCGGGCGTGGGGTCGGCCAACGCCCGAGTGGCCCAGGTCGTGACTGCTGCGAAGCCAGCGTCCACGGTGTCGTCTAATCGATCGGCGGCGGCATGGCTGTGGGCCAGCGGAGGTACGGCGCTGTTGGCGGCCGGAGCCGGCATCTACTGGGCCAGGCAGAATTCGCAACTCAATTCCTGTCGCAATCCCTTGAACCACTGGGCGTGCACGAACGAATCCACCCTCAAGACCCAGCGGAACATTGGTCTGGGCGCTACGGTGGGGACCGGTGCCGCAGCCCTGACCATGGCCCTCATCGGCATCCTTTCGTGGAATTCCGGGCATCCGTCCGCCCCAAACCACAGCGCACTGGGCTGTGTCGTCAGCCCTTCCAGCATCACTTGCTCGAGATCATTCTAGCCCATCAGAATTTCGTAGCCGGTAGTGAACGCCCGTTGGCGGGCAGCGGAAGCCAGATCTGGCAGCCGAATCCGTGGCCGTTTCCGGACGGCCGGTCGCCGGAGCCGGCCCCGGCCCACCGGCGTCCGGCCCTGCCGCCGTCACACCGGCCGCTCAACCAGCTACGAACGTTCGAGAGGCGGACTACTGCCTCAGATACTTGGCCAGTCCGAGGTTCTGGGTCTTTATGTCCTTGGCGACGAGCTCAGCAAGCTTGTCTGCGCCTGCAATGTTGGTATGGGTTCCGTCAGTCCCCATCGCGTGGAATTTCATCGCGGCAGGCTTGGAGCCAAGCGTGTTGTACCAGGCGGTGGCCAGGGCTGTGAGATCGATGAAGGGCACGCCCGTCTTCGACGCGGCATCCTGAGCCGACGCTTCATGCACGGACTGAGAACCTATCGGGACACTGCCGACGCGGGGGGGAGGAGCGACCAGAATTGCGTTCACTTTCGCCGCCTTTGCGTCGGCCACATACTTTTGGAGGTTCGTCGACACCTGGGCGTCCGAAGCACTCTTGTCGTTGTGACCAAATTGGATGAATACCCAGTCGCCCTCGGTCCATTTCGACTTGATGGCGCCCCACATGCTTGAGTTCCCATAGAACGACGAAGAACTCTCGCCGCTGTCGGCATAGTTGGCGACCCCGATCGGTGCGTCGAAGAACTGAGGTATCATCTGGGCCCAGCCACCGAATTCCAACCCGGTCTGGTCGCAGGTGGTGGAGTCGCCAGCGACGTAGACCATGACCGGTTTCGTGGCTGCCGTGACCAAGGCGTATCCGATCGCGGAGACCTGTGGGCTCGTGCCGGAGAAGAACAAATCCAGTCCTGCATAGCCGCCTGAGCCGGTGGCCTGGGACGGCTGCCCCTCCTTCGCGCGCACATCGACGACGAACGCATAGGTCAGAGATTGGCCTGCAGTTGTGGTCACCGAGCGCAAGAGGCCCCGGTTGGTTTCCGCGCTGACATAGGTATCGCCGGCCTCGGCGCCGCCGAGAGTTATGGTCACGGCGTAGTCCCCCGCCGCCTTCGTTGCTTCCGCAGTTGCGGTGTTGGCTACGGTGTAGACGTCACCTCCGAAAAGGCATTGGATGCAGGCCGGCCCTGTGCCGCCACCGGGACAGAAGCCGCTGGTCATCTGCGCCGACTTGCAGATGGCGCGATTTTCCGCCGTGGGCGCCGGATAGCCCGCCGGTACACTGCCTGGCAGGGGAGTCCCTGCCGCGCCCGCTGCGCCGCCGCCGATTCCCGCCGCCGCGCTGCCGCCGCTCGGCCCGGTGGAGCCTCCGCTCCCTGGGGATCCGCCCTTGCCTCCCGACCCTGGCGCGCCGGCCGCGCCCGCGTCACGATTTGTAGTCGCTCCACCGGTTGGGGGAGAACCACCCGAAGGGGTGGATCCGCCCGTAGCCGGTGTCCCGCCACTGCTGGGAGTGCCTCCCGTGACCTTGGTGTCGGCGGTTGTGGCCCCGCCAGTGTCCGGCTTCCCGCCGGTTGTGGGGATACCACCCGTGTCCATTGTGCTGGAGGGTGTGGAGCTACCCCCAGTGATCGGCACGCTGCTCGCGGTCGTCGATCCCCCCGAAGGCGTCGTGGTGCCCGCACCCGTCGTTCCCCCCGTGTCCTGTGGCGTCCCGCCAGTGCCCTCTGGTTGTACGGGGTTGCTGCTTGAGCAGGCGATCAGACCGACAAGCGTGAACAGCAGTGAGTAATGTCGTGCAGTAGGCATGGATCTCCTCAACTTCCTATCTGGGCAGTGGCGCGTCCCGTTTGCGTGGGTCACCGTATTTCGTCTTTTTTGTACGTGATGTCGGAGGTACGGGTTCAAATGAAACAAGGCGTCGATTGCGACCGACGAGCACCGATCACAAGTGCAGCGAAGGACCATTGCTCAGGATCGGCGACGACTTGCGCGAGCGCTTGCACGGGCCAGCAGACCGGCAGGCGTGAACAGCGTCGGGCGGTCTGCATGATCCTCCACTAGTGACTATGGGGGCAGTTACCCCCCCATGTGGGTCAACCCCAACCCCTTCCTCGGTTTTTCCAAGACAGATGGGCGAACCAAATCCCGCAGCAGGCGCAGTGAGGCCGCGCGTGCCTCGTCCAGATGGCGACTGCCCCTGGAGCACCGCGCAGTGGCCGTGTTTCTTGGGCGTGGCTAAGGTTTCTTCTCCCGACGAGAACGAACAATTGCTCTTGACTTCGTAGAGACTGGCACCCATATGATTGATATGCTGCTGTGAAACACATAACAGCGTTCGTGAATTCACAACCATGACTACCAAGGTGACCAGCACGAGGAGGAAGTTGGGCAGGAAGATGGTTTCCGAGCTGGTCGTGGTTCGGCTGATCCTCTATCGGCGCATCCTGCGCGACTTGGCCTTCTCGGGAACGCGCTATGTGTTCTCGCACCAGCTGGCGGTTCTGGCCGACGTGACGCCTGAACAACTGCGGCGGGATCTCATGAACGTGCGCTACGAAGGCAGCCCAACCCGAGGATACGAGGTCGTGGTCCTGGAAGAGCGCATCGGCGCGTTCCTGGATCCGCCCACCACCCAGTCGGTGGCGCTGGTGGGCGTCGGAAACCTCGGCCGCGCCCTGTTTGCGTACTTCTTGGGCCGCCGACCTTTGCTGCAGATTGTCGCCGCCTTTGACATCGATCCGGCCAAGGTCGATCGCATGATCAACGGTTGTCCGTCGTATCACATCAGCGAGGCCCGGACGGTCATGCGGGACAAAGAAATCAACGTTGCCATGATCGCCGTACCGGCCGCGGCCGCGCAAAGCGTGGCCGACACCCTGGTCGAAGCGGGGGTGCGCAGTTTGCTCAACTTCGCCGATGTGCGTCTGCGCCTGCCGCCGGACGTGTACGTCGAGCACATCGACATCGGCGTCACCTTGGAAAAAGTGGCGTTCTTTGCGCGGCGGCCGGCGGCGGCTAAGGACACGGGCTCACCGTGAAGCCCACCGACCTTTCTCTGGTCAGCACGATTCGGGAGAGGTGCCGCGTCTGCTACACCTGCGTGCGTGAGTGCCCGGCCAAGGCCATCCGCATAGCCGGAGGGCAGGCCGAAGTCATTCCTTCGCGTTGTATTGGCTGCGGGTCGTGCGTGCTGGTGTGCAGCCAGGG
>PMCR01000024.1 GCA_003155465.1 Myxococcales bacterium
ATGGTGTCCTGCAGGTAGCGCCTGGGGTCGATGCCGAGGATGAGGCAGTTGTCGACCAGAGTGTAGGCCACAGCGAGGCGTTCACCACCGCGCACGGAGCCGGTGAACAGAAAGTTGCGGCGCCCCACGGCGTAGTTGCGGATTCGTCGTTCGGTTCGGCCGTTGTCAATCTCGAACGCGCCGTCGCTGAAACAGCGACGGAAGAAAGGCCGCTGGTTGATGGCGTAGGTCGTGGCCCGGCGCAAAGGGGACTTGGGCAAGAGTTTCGGATGCGTACCGTCCACCCAGGCGTCCAGCTGGTCCAAGATGGGCAGGGAGCGCGTGCGTCGAATTTCGCCTCTGGCCTTCGCGTCGACACCAGCAGCCTTGCACTCGGCCTCGATGAGGTAGAGGTCGGCGAAGAATTTCAGCGGAATGACGGCGCGTCTGTCTTTGGCCAGGAGTGCGGCGTGGAATTTGGAACGAATGTGCATGCCGCAGCCCAGGCGGCGGTCGTCGGGGACGGCAACC
This sequence comes from Myxococcales bacterium, assembly GCA_003155465.1. Next base: position 511 of record PMCR01000024.1, read on the forward strand.
AGCGTCTCCACGTCGTCGTCCTCGACCTCGGACGAGTATCCGGCGTAGCCGTCACATTGGATTCATCCATCAATGGAGGAAAACCAATCCGCGATTTCCTCGGCATTCCAGCTGGCGGTGTAACCGTAGGCAACCGTCTCGCGGCCGCCCACAGTGCCGTCGGTGCCGACGAAACACCAGAGGTGGGCGCGAAAGACGCCATTCTTGGCCGTTCTGGCGAGCGTCTTGAGGTGGGAGTCATCAGCGCCCACAGTGTGGGAGGCGAAAACGCCGCCGGTGACCGAAAGGGCCACAGGGGAAAGGATGTCGGTGCCGTAGGCCCACTAGGACGCCAGGGTCTTGTCGGGCATGTGCAAGCCCATGCGGTCGAGTTCCCGTCTCTGGCGGTCGAGTGGAAAGCCGAGTGCGCATTTTTCGGCCAGGAGCTTCGAGAGAAACGACGAGCCGCCTTGCGAATCACGGCGGGAGCCTGGGTGCGCGGGGCCACGCTCACGTCTTTGCGGCAAGCCAGGGAAGTCATCTTCTCGCGCTGCTCAATGTGCAGGACGACCTTGGCCGGCACGAACTCGATGCGCTGGTGCTCGACGGTTTCGAAGACAGTTTTGGCACCGCCGCAGAGTGCGCAAGTCCGCTTCCCCTCGGGCACGGGCACCTTGGTGACAATTTTTCTCCACCTTGTCGTCGACCACAGTGGCGTCACCAACCTTGCGCTTGCGCCGCTTCTTGCTGGTGCTATTGGGCGCAGCGACCTCGCCATCGGAATTCAGCTCCTCTGTCGGCGCGGCAGGGACCGGCACAAGCGGGCCGCCGGCTGGCGTCGGGGCTGCAGCATCGCCGCCCAGTGCAAGATAGAGCTGCTTGAGCTCGCCGGGCGCCAGCTTTTCGGTATTGCGCCCGAAGCGGTAGCGCAAGGCACGCAGCAGCCGCCATGACATACGCTCGCTTTCCTGCTCCAGCCCCAACACAACGCCCATCATCTTGTCGATGGCATTGGCGAGATTGCCCTGCGCCGCCATGGCGCAAAGCGCGGCCTTGAGCGCCTCCATTGAAATCCGCATTCGGCCTGACGTGCATTCGCACACGGCGGCCATTCGCCAAGTCGACATCGATCATCACGCCGACGTCGGCCGCCGACGCTTTCGCCGTGTGCAGCACGCTCACCGGGAGAAATGCAGGCACTGCGCTCCTGGTCTTTGCCTCAACCTCGTTCCGCAAGACCCGAATCTAGAATTTGAGTCTCTTGAGCTCGATGCCCTTCCTCGCGGCGAACTCCTCGGGGGTCAAACCGCTGTCAGCAAGGCTCCGAACCAGCTTGGCCCACGCCGCCCGTAGCTGCCGTCTTCGCCTGCAAAGCAGTGCTGCCGAATCTCCAGTCTTTTCCACGCGCCCAGCATGCCCGAAATCCGCCCCAGCGCATTCACCCTCCCTGTAAGGAATTTACGCGCCCACACCGCTGAACCGCAAGGTGTTGGACGGACGAGCGTCGTTCACGTCGGTTCCTTTGGTTGGCATGGGGTGTGCGACTATCGTCACGGCTCAAACAGGGTCGAGCGGCCGGTTCCCCCGCACTCGAGACTGTCGGCACACTCGAAATGCACGCGGTCAAGCGATTGCTCGATGCATTCAAGGAGTACGTCCAACGTGCCCGGCGGACCGGGCATCGACGCGGCAAGAGCAGTCGCACATCCATTCGCGAAGGTGACTTGAATGCTACTTTCGTTGGGCAGTCCGCCGCAGCTATCGACTAGTTCCGAGAGGTCGACGAGGTCGAGCTCCTCTTGTGGCGTGGTGATGCTCGAAGAGGCTCCGCAGCGCATGGCGCACACGGAGTCGCTCGGGGCGCAGTTGCAGGCGGCACAGGGTTTAGTTTCGCGCTCGGCGCACGTGGGCGCACCTGTGGAGCCGAGCGCGATGGCGGCGGTCGGGAGATTGCAGACATCCCGGTCCACGACGAAAGTTTGTTGCCAGAAGGGCGGGTGGTTCGAATCGTCAATGCAAAGCGCAAGCTTGCGATACGTGTCGTTGTCGCCCGGGTAGTAGCAAGCCGTGCCAGGTACGGGACAGCAGCTGCCAGCTTCCGGCATCGTTATGGAGCAGCCGACGAGGTCCGCGTCCGTCGGCGTGGCTCGAGTTGAGCACACGCCCGGGGTTATGTCCGCCCTCATGTCCGTCGAGGATGAGTCGGCGCCTCCATCTCTGCCAGTGGAGTCCGATTCAGTGCAGCCCACGGTAGGGAACGAGCCGCAGAGTACAACGGAAGCAACGAGACTGAGATTTCTCGATCGATGTGCCATCTCATCCTCCGCAGACGATGCCCGTCGAAGACAAGGATACGTGTGCACCAGCATAACGTCAACGACCGTCGGTGAACACCTTTGGTTTGGGGAACGATCGGGTAAGCGGGAAGATGCGACCCTAAGATGCGGCGCCGTCCAAGCCGTTGCAGCGGATGTGGTCGCCGCAGGGACATCGTGTAGAATCGCGAGGCCGGCTTGGCGGCGCCCACACCGCTGAACGGGAAATCGTTGATATGGAACGACCCCGCAACCCTGTTATTGGCTCTCCGGATTCTCTGTTTGTTGCCCCCGTCTGGTTGGGATGAAGCGAGGAGTGAACGGCCCAGGACTAGCTTTGTCGACGGTGATCAAGCTGATATTCGAGGGTTTCGCCGGGATGGCTTACCTCACAGTCTTTCATGCGTCGGGAGCTGCCTCGGACTAGGCACCGCGGGTCGAAACCGCATAACGCTGTTTCGAGGATTCTCCTTTCCGTGCTGCCTCGGCCGTTCAGTCTTCGCTTCATGGTTGATCGATCCAGATCGCT
>PMCR01000382.1:0-405 GCA_003155465.1 Myxococcales bacterium
TTTCTCGGGGGCAGCGGGCGTGGGCAGCACGGCTGGGATGGGCGGCGGGGCCGCGGTCGGTGTCGGGATCGCCGGCGCCGGGGGCGGAACGGCTGCTGGTGGCGGAACCTGGGGGGCAGCAGCCGCGGGCGGGAAGGCATGGGGCGCATGCGCCTTGGTGCTCGCCTTGCCCTTCATCATCATGGCGACTACGACAACCAGGGCCACGACCACGACCGCTGCAACAACCAGGATGGCGGTTCGTCGGCCGCGACCAATTTCCTGCACCAGTGCGCGGTCGTCCATTTGCTCACCGGGTATGGCGACGGCCGCCGCAGGCATGGCCGTGGATGTTCCCCCGGTTCGCAAAGAGAACTTTTTCCGGTCCTCGGTTGTCACCGAGCCGTCATCGACGTAGCGATCCTC
>PMCR01000382.1:420-6957 GCA_003155465.1 Myxococcales bacterium
TTGCCAGCTTCCGCAGGCTTGATCACACCACCGCCCAGAGCGGGTGTGACTGACTTTTGCGCGGCGGACGCCTGCTGTGCCGCTGGGCCACGCTTGGGGCCCGGGGTTGCGCCGCGAGAGGCAGCCGGCTGGGTGGCCGGCTGCGCGGCAACCACGACCGGCTTGGACGGGGCGGCTGGCGCCGGTCGGACAGGTGCCGCCGGAGCCATTGACTCGGCTGCCATCGTTTCCATGACTGAGATCGTGGGCTCCTCCAAGACCTCCGGCGCCTTTGGGGAGGGCTTGGCCGCGACCGGCGCGATGGGGGCCGGCTCGGCCGCCGCCTTGGCAGCCTTGGCCTGGGCGACCAGGCGGGCGATATCGGCCTGATTTCCCGCAAAGAGCATGGTTTTGGCCAGACCCACGTCGCCGCCGGCAGGCTTGGCAGCCCCGCCGGCCGAAGCACCTGGGACCCCGGCCTTCACGCTCTCGAGCTCGGTAAGGAAAAGCCGCAGCGTCAGGTGGCGGCGGCTGGAACTCTTGTCCATCGCCTTGAGGATAAGGCGGTCGGTTTCGGCCGAGATTCCCGCGTTCGGCCGTCGCTGACTGGGCGGCAACAGCGGGCTTGACACATGCATGTCCAGCACTGCCTGCGGCGTGGCGGCCTGGAAGGGCGGCTCGCCGGTCAGCAGGTGATAAAGGATGGCCGCCAGGCTGTAGGTATTCGAGCGTTGGTCAGCCGGCTTGCCCTGAGCCTGCTCGGGCGAAAGGTAGGCCGGGTCGCCGGACACCCTGTCATTCACCGGTTTGGCCAGCGGGAAGTTGATCATCTTCACGTCACCGCTGGGACCGACCAGGACGTTCTTGGGCGAGACGTCGCGATGGACCAAGCCGGCCTTCTGCGCCTCGAGAAGCGCCTGGCCCACCTGCGCGATCATGGCCTTGGCTGTGTCCAAGTCGACCGGACCGGCCCGCAACACGCTGGCCAGCGATTCGCCCGGGAACAGCTCCATGGCGACGAAGAGACGACCGTCAGGCAGTCTGCCACTATCGATGATGGTAGCGACCCTTGGGCTTCCAACCCTCATCAGTTGCTTGAACTCTCGTTCCGCGCGGGACTGGCTTGCGGGTGGGCCCAGCACTTCCGGGTTCACCAGCTTGAGAGCGACCTCGGCGCCGGTCTGGCCGTCGCGCGCCCGCCACACCTCCCCCGTGTTGCCGCCCCCGATGCGTTCGATCGGCTTGAAGCGCGGCTCCACCGCGTCAGGCACGGACGCGAGTCGTTGCGGGCCGTCCGTCGTGGCGCATGTCTCGAGCGGACAAAAGTTGGCGTCCTCGGGGTACTTGTTCTTGCAAATTGGGCAGGTTTTCATCCGGTACCTGAGGTGAAGTCGCTCCGTCTGTGAGGACAATTCCTCAACAGCAGCGAAGGTGGCAAATTTTATGCCGAAGGCACCGGCGAAAGCAACAAGGCTTCCACGCACCCGGGCAGGAGGCGTGGACAGAGAGCTGCACTGCGACGTGCGCTACTTGGCGGGCTTCTTCGGCGCGGCCTCGCCCGGAGCACCCATGCCGGCGAACAGGTCAGCCTCAGACTTCGTCGAGCGAACACTTTCCTTGGCCTTACGCTTGTGTCCGGCGTTCGAGTGGTGCCGTTGCCGGCGCTTCCAGGTCTGGCGACTGTTCGATGCCATGGGAGGCTTGACTTAGCAGGGGCCAGGCGCGAGGTCAAATGCAGTTACTGCCTCTCCGCCGAGGTCACGCCCTCGATCCCCTGCAACGCCCGCACGACCTTCTTCAGCTGGTCCAGGTGACTGACCGTGACTTGGAAGGTGTTGATGCCGCGGCGGTCCTCGGTGGTCTTGCATTTGGCCTGGATGATGTTCACGCCGAACTCGGTGAAGCACTTGGAGATGGCGGCCAGGATGCCGGGGCGGTCGGTCGAGATAACCTCCACCGCCACCGGCCGCAACATGCGGGTGTCTTCGTCCCAGGACACGTCCACCCGGCGTGCGGGATCCAGGTTCAGCGCTTTGGAGCAGTTCAGGGTATGCACGATGACGCCGCGCCCGCGGCTGATGAAGGCCACAATGTGGTCGCCGGGAACCGGGCTGCAGCACTTGGCAAAACGGACCACGATGTCGGCCTCGCCCTGCACGCGTACGCCGCCCACCGAGCGCTTGGTCAGGCGTCGGGTCAGCGCGCTCGGGTCAATGCCCACGACGGGCTGGTTGTCGGAGGTCGCGTCCAAGGGCTGGGCCTGGGGATAGATGGCGGCATAGGCTTGCTCGGCTGCGACCTTGCCGTAGCCCACGTGAACGATGAGATCGTCGGCGCTGCTCAGGCGCAGAGCTGAGGCGGCCTTGTCGAGCAGGTGCTCCTTCTCAGCAGTCGCCAGCGAGCAATGGTGATTGCGCAGCTCGCGGCTCAGGATGTCGCGTCCCAGCCGACGGCTGCGTTCGCGCTGCTCGTTGCGCAGGTGGTGGCGGATCTTGGTCTGCGCGTTGCTGGTCACCACGAACTTCAGCCAGTCCTTGGANNAATGGAACCATGACCCCGTTGACCCGCGCCCCCGAGCAGTGGTCGCCCACCTTGGAGTGGACGGCGTAGGCGAAGTCAATCGGCGTCGCGCCTTTGGGCAAGGCCTTCACATCACCCTTGGGCGTGAAGACAAAGACCTCTTCCTGGAACAGGTCAATTTTGACCGTTTGGATGAACTCGGTCGGATCCTTCAGGTCGCGTTGCCANNTGCAGCCAGGCGAAGGCCTGGCGGTCGCCGGTACCCAGCACTGCGCTTTCTTTATACTGCCAGTGGGCGGCGATGCCGTGTTCGGCGGTTCGGTGCATCTCGGGGGTACGGATTTGCACCTCCATGCGGTCAGCCCCGGGCCCGATCACGGTGGTGTGCAGCGACTGGTACAGGTTGGGCTTGGGCAGCGCGATGTAGTCCTTGAAGCGGCCCGGGACCGGCATCCAGTTGGAATGCACGATGCCGAGCGCGGCATAGCAGTTCTGCACCGTATCGGTGATGAGACGGAAGGCGACGATGTCGTAGACCTGTTCCAACTCGCGGCCGGTCCGCTTCATTTTCTGGTTGATGGACCAGAACGACTTGGCCCGCCCGCTTACCTGGGCGGGAATCGAGGCGTCGGCCAGCACGCGCTGCAACTCCTGGCAGACCTCGGCGATATGGGCGTCGCGGCTGGCCTGCGTGCCCGCCATTTTGGTCGAGAGATCCTGGTAGTCCTCGGGCTCGAGGTAGCGAAAAGCGAGATCTTCCAGTTCCACCTTCATCCACTGGATACCCAGCCGGTTGGCGATGGGCGCGTATATCTCGCGCGTCTCGCGAGCAATGCGCTCCTGCTTCTCGCGCGACACGTNNAAGTTCTCCGCCTGGCGCTCCTCGCGCGTGTTCCAGGGGATCTGCCCCAGCTTGGTGACGCCCTCGACCAGCCGCTGGATCTCGGCGCCAAACAGACGGCCGATGTCCTCGGAGGTGGCGCTGGTGTCCTCCACGCAATCGTGCAGCAACCCGGCGCAGATCGAAGCCACATCGAGATTCAGCTCGGCGATAGTCTTGGCCACCCCCAGCGGGTGCACCAGGTACGGCTCACCCGAACGCCGCATCTGGCCCGCGTGGCGTTCCTTGGCGAAGTCATAGCTGCGACGGATCAACCCGATGTCGGCGGTCGGGGCGCTCTTCTGCGCAACTTCGCAGATGACGTCGATGATCTCCATCACGGCTTCTGTGGAGCGCTCCGTGCGGCCGCTTCACGCAACAGGGCCTGTGCCAGCGCGTCGTTGCGAACCCGCGTGCAGCCGGCCGCCACGTAGATGGCGCGCAACTTGGCGTAGGCCTGATCGAGGTTGTCGTTGACGACGAGGTAGTCGTAGTCACCGTAGTGCGTGAGCTCCTCGTGGGCCATGGCCAGCCGGCGCTCGATGACATCGCTGGCGTCGGTCGCGCGCTGTCGCAGACGGCGTTCCAGCTCTTTCATCGACGGGGGCAAGATGAAGCACAGGACGCTCTGCGCGGGCCACAGACGGCGAATCTGGCGGCCGCCTTGGTAGTCGACGTCGAACAGGCAATCCACGCCGTCGGCGAGCGCAGTGTTCACCGTCGTGGTACTGGTTCCGTACTGGTTGCCATGCACGACCGCCCATTCGGCAAATTCGTTGCCCTCGATCATCTGGGCGAAGCGAGCGCGGCTTACGAAGTGGTAGTCTTTGTCTTGGACTTCGTCCTTGCGCGGCTCGCGCGTGGTGTACGAGACGGAAAAGCGAAGGTCGAACTCCCCGGCCAGCCGCCGTGCCAGCGTGGTCTTGCCGGCGCCCGAGGGTGAGGAGATGACCAGCAAGAGGCCGCAGGGTCTGTCGGGTGACGTCATTTCTCCGTGTTTCTCGTCAGGTAGATCACTCGATATTCTGGGCTTGCTCGCGTAGTTTCTCCAGTTCCGCCTTGCCCGCGACAACCAGGGTGGCAATCGCGGCGTCCTGAACCTTGGAGCCGATAGTGTTGATCTCGCGGCCAACCTCTTGCACAAGAAAGTCAATCTTGCGTCCCGCGGCCTCGGGCCCTACATCGGTGAATAGTTCGCCCAGGTGATCGAGATGCGTGCGCAGCCGGACCAACTCTTCCGATACGTCGAGCTTCTCCGCCAGGAGGGCCACTTCTTGAGCCAGCCGCGCGGGATCGAGCGCGGCAGAATTGGCCGCGATGGCGGTCAGGCGTTCTTCCAGCTTGCGGGCCGCGCGGGTAGGCAGGCCGGAAGCGGCTTGGTCGATCTCATCCGCCAACCCACGCAGGCGATCGCGTCGCTGGCGCAGATCGGCGGAGAGCACGGCCCCCTCGCGAGCCCGCATGGCGCGTATCTCCTGCAGGGCCTGCTCGACCGCGGGCCGCACCCCCTCCCAGGTCATTTCGTCGCGCCGAACGTGGCGAGCGGCGGGGCCAGCCAAGAACGCCGCCACGGTCTGGAGGTCGACTGGCTGGACCAGTCCGAGTTCGCGGCGCAACGTTTCGAGAACCCCGTGGGCCTGGCGAACGATGGTGAGATCGATGAGAGCCTCCGGGGCCTCGACGCCTTCCTCTCGGATGGTGACGCTGACCGTGCCGCGTGCGACTTGCGCGCGCACCGCGCGCACAATCTCGGTTTCCACGGCGGCCGGGATGTCCCCCTCACGCCCGCGTACCTTTATGTCGCTGCCGCGGCCGTTGAGCGAACGGATCTCGACGACTAGCCGTCGAGATCCGGCCTGGGCTGTCCCGCGGCCGAACCCGGTCATGCTCAGCAGGCAGGCGCTCATGGAGTCGACCTGCGCTGGCGGAACCACGCCAAGGTCCGCGTGAGCCCGGTGAGGAAGTCCACGGCAGCCGTGTATCCGAGTACGGCCTTGGCTTGCGAGATATCGGCCAGCGAGTGGCGAACATCGCCAGCCCGAGCCGGCTCGTGGCAGGCGGAGACGGGTCGGCCCAAGGCCTCACCGAGCAAGTCGAGAACACGATTGAGGCTGGTGCCAGTTCCGCACGCGATGTTGAACACCTTGCCTGAGGCACCCTCGGCATCTGCGGCGCGCAGATTCGCCTCGACCACGTTGTCGATGAAACAGAAGTCGCGTGATTGTTCGCCGTCTCCGTACACGGTGACTGGCAGGCCATCGAGCGCGGCGGTGATGAAGCGCGGGATCACCGCCGCGTACTGCGAATTGGGATCCTGGCGCGGACCGAAAACGTTGAAGTAGCGCAGAATCACCGTCTCGACGCCAAACACCCGCGCGTATACCCGACAGTAGTGCTCGCCCGCCAGCTTGGACACGGCATAGGGCGACAGCGGCGCGGGCGCCATGTTTTCGACCACAGGCAGGCTGGGTGGCTCGCCATAGGCCGAGGACGAGCCGGCATAGACCACGCGCCGGACTTGGCAGCGACGCGCGGCCTCGAGCACGGTGAGGGTGCCGGTCGCGTTGGCGTTGTGGCTGGGCAGAGGCGCCGCCAACGACCGCGGCACCGAGGGAATGGCGGCTTCGTGGAACACGACCTCCGCGCCTGCAAAAACCCGGTCCAGCAAGGACGAGTCGAGGATGTCTCCTTCCACGACGGCAAGAGAGCCGGGCACATCCTGCAGATTCTCGCGCTTGCCCGAAGAGAAGTTGTCCAGCACCAAGACCTCATCGCCCCGTGCGACCAGGGCGCGCGCCAGCGCGGATCCAATGAATCCGGCACCTCCGGTGATGACTATCTTCCTAGACATGCAGGTTAAGCAGACTCGATACAGGACTGCTCTAGCGCGTTTTTCTCGCCGGGGACAGGGCTTTGCTTGGCGATGTCACGGCGAAGGTTGACTCGCCCTTTCGGTGGGGCTAGCGTCCGTCCGTAACGTTTTGCGGCAGTGTCGACCTTGTCACGATAGCGCCGCACCGATGTTGACCTCGATAGCTCGGCACTGGTGATTCGGATCTGCCCGGTGGCAGGCCACTCATCACGTCGGCACGTGCGTTTCTCGACCGACAGCAGACGTGAGCGCAGCTACACTTGCGCGTCGAGGGCAGACGCCGGCC
>PMCR01000144.1 GCA_003155465.1 Myxococcales bacterium
TGCCCACCACCAGCGGCCCCTCGCCCTGGATCAGCGTGGTGTGACCCACGCGCACGCCCGGCACGTCGGTGATGGCGTTGAGCGGTCCCGTGGGCAGATGCCCGATGGCGAAGCCGAGATCGCGCAGACGCTTTCTCATTGGCTAGCTCTGTTCTCTCGGTGCGCCCTGTGTTCTCTCTCTCGAAAAACACATGAGCCGATCCCGACCTAAGATGTCTGCGGCTCGGCCGTGGGGGTCTTCTCGGCGTTTGGCTTCTCGCCTTTGCCGTTGCCGTCCGGCTTGCCGTTGCCTTCGCCGTTACCGTTGCTCGCCGGCACGACCCGAGCGGCCTCGGCCTCGCGCGCCTCAGCGCGACGCTTTTCGCGCAGTCGCTTCAGCCCACCCGAAAGAATCTCGCCAATCAGTGAGCGGTAGTCGATGTTGGCGGCCTTGGCGATGAGACACAGATCCGAGTAGTCGGGCGTCAGGCCGGGCAGCGGGTTCACTTCAAGCACGTAGAAGTTGCCCCCCTCGTCCATGCGCAGATCCACACGCGCCACATCCCGGCAGTCAAGCGCCTCGAATGTGTCGCGGGCGACCCTCTCGATGGCCTTGACCTCGCCCGGCGAGAGCTGGGCGGGACACTGGTAGTAGACGTGCTTCTCCCATTCCTGCTTGATCTGGTAGTCGTAGACGGGCCGCGGGTTGTTCTTGTCGAGAAAGAGAATCTCCATGGCCGGCAACACGCGCGGTCGCTTGTCGCCCAGCAGCCCCACGGTGAATTCGCGACCGGCAACGTAGTGCTCAACCAGCGCGGGCTGGCGATACTTCTCCAGCAGCTCCCGCACCACGGCCCGCAGCGATACCTCATCGTCCACCACCGAGGCATGGGCGCTCACGCCCTTGGACGAACCTTCCTGGTTGGGCTTGACGATGAGCGGAAAGACCAACTTGGGCGACAGGCGCTCGCGACCGGTTTCCATCAACTGGAACTCGGGGGTGAGGATCCCGTGCTGGCGCAGCACCTTCTTGGACAGGGCCTTGTCAAGCGCGATGGACAGCGTGGCCGCGTCCGATCCGGTGTAGGGGATGCCCATCAACTCGCACAGTGCGGGCACCGCGGCCTCGCGGTTGCGACCCTCGACCCCTTCGGCGATGTTGAAGACCAAGTCCACCGGCGAGTCCGTGAGCTGGCGGGGCAACTCGGCGGTGGCCTCGAGGGGCAGCACCACGTGGCCGTAGCTCTCGAGCGCCTGGCTGATAGCCTCGATGGTCTGCGGGGCATCGTACTCGGCCTCGGCGTCGTCGCCGCCCTTGGAGTCGACACGCTTCATGTTGTGGGTGAAGCCGATGCGCAGCGGCTCGGGCGCCCTCCGCCGGCGACCCACCTGCGGGACGGTCAGTCCCTGCCGTCGCGCCGCACTGGCCACCACTGCGCCGAGCGCCGCCTGGTAGTCAAGCCCCTCGCGCGCCGCCGCGGCGAAGGTGCTGGACCCGCGTTCCAGCGAGGGCAAAGCGTTGACTTCGAGCAGGTAGATGCGGCCGTCGTCGCCCAGCCGAAAATCGACGCGGCCCAGGTCTCGCACGCCCAGGGTGCGGATGGCCAGCTTGCAGATGGCGCGCAGGCGAGCCACCACGTCCCGCTGCAAGTCAGGCGGGCAGCGCACGGCAACCCGGCTGGCCTCTGCGGATTTGAGCCGGTAGTCATAGATGTTGAAGCGGCTGCGGGCCGCCGGGTCGATGACGTAGTCGACCGGCAGCAGCACGCCCTCGTCACCTGCGCCTTCCAAGAAAGGAACCGTGACGTCGGTGCCGGTGACGAACTCCTCCACGATCACGCCGGCGGGATAGCGGCGCAGAACCCGCGGCAACATGTCAGCCAGGGCGCGTGGATCGCGGGCCACGGCCTCGTCACCGATGCCCTTCGAGGACCCCTCGAAGTTGGGCTTGACCAGAACCGGGTAGGCCAACCCCAGCATGCCGATGTCGCGACCGCGTTGCACATCGTCAGGCACCACCAGACGGGACCGCGGCGTGTCTATGCCCTGAGCTCCGAGGACGAGCTTGGTCATCCACTTGTCCAGGGTGACAGTCATTACGTAGGCGTCCGAGCCGGTGTAGGGGAACCCCAATTCCTCGAACAACGCAGGGTAGAACGCCTCGCGCGTGCGGCCGCGACGTCCCTCGGCGGTGTTGAAGATGAGATCGGGCCCGTACGACTCCAGACGCGCCGCCAGGTGCGAGGCCGGGCCGGTGACCTCGATCTTCTCGACCTCGTGCCCACCGGAGCGCAGGCCGTCGGCAATGGCGTCGACGGTTTCTGCGGTGTCGAATTCGGCTTCGTCTTCGCTGTCAGTGAGGCGAAGGTTGTGGGTAAATGCGATCTTCACGTCGTCGTCGCCACCCGCTGTCGTTCGGATGTCTTGGGGCGAGAGTAGAACAAGAATCGCAGTCGTCCGTCAACAGGCACGCTACGGCCTATCGGAGAATTCGCGGGCCGATCGCGCTGCGCTGCTGCAGCCGTGGCCGGGCCAGCGCAGGTCGGCCGGCGTGAGCGGTGCCCGTGAGCGGTAGCGCGAGCGACCAGCGGAACGCGGCCCGCGTGGGCGATTTGCGGCCCGCGATCCACATCCCGCCTTCCGCAAAACGCCCACGAACACGCTCACGCACTCGCCCACGCGACCCGCGATCCGGCCAGGCCCTCCCGGGCGGCTGGGAATCTCCCGACCAGGTGTGGCTAGCCCAGCAGAATTCCCCCTCGGCTGCGAAGCGCGCCGGCCACCTTCTCCGCCAAGGCCTTGAGATCTTCGCTCGGTCGCGCCAGATAGCCATCCACGCCCAGCTCGAACGCCTCCTTGATCGTCTCATATGACGGATAGGCGGTGTAGAGCACGGAAGCGCAGTGGGGCAGCAGGCGCTGCGCCTGCTCGATGACGCGCAAACCGGACATGCCGGGAAGGTTCCGGTCGGCCAGCACCACATCGTAGCGTTGGCTCTGCAGCAGGGTCAGCGCCTCGTCGCCGTCGGCTGCAGCCGTCACGTTGAACGTGCGGCCAAGAAACTCGGCGATGAGCTCGCGCCGCGAGCCTTCCACCTCCACCACCAACACGCGGCCCTTCTCGCCCAGGCGGGCCTTGTCGACCCGCGATGTGGCCTGCGCACGCGCAAGCTGCTCATCGCGGCGCGAAAGCGCGCGGCGGATGCGGAAACGCAAAGCCTCCACGTCGCGGATCGGCTTCTCGATGTAGTCCTGCGCCCCGATGTCGAGGGCCTCCACTGCCGAATCATAGGATGAATACCCGGTGATCATCACGACGGCGGGCTGGGGATCCAGCGTGCGCGCCACGCGCAACACCTCCAGACCCGACGCACCCGGCAAGTTCTTGTCGGTGAGCACCAGATCAAAACGCCGCTTCTGCATCAGGTCGATGGCTTCTTCGGCTGAAGCTGCCGTGGTCACGCGATAGCCACCCCGGCGCAAGATCTCGCGCAGCACGGTCAGCACCACGGCCTCATCATCGACCACGAGGACTTCGTGAGCCGACGGGACCACGGCCCCGCCCCCTGCGACGGCGGCGTCGGCAATAAGCTTCGCGTCCACGTCCTGCGGCGCAGCCCGGGTCGAACCCGCGCGCTCCACCTGGTCCATGACCCCAAAACGAGCCAGGGTCTCGATCAACTGACGGCCCATCACCTCGGCGCGGCGCCGGCTGGCCGTACTGGCCACAATGCGACCGATCTCCCCCGCTCGCCCACGGCCCAGATAGGCGCGCACACCGCCATAAACCGCGGCCCCCAGCCGTTCAGATGTTGGGGTTGCATCAACCACCACGACCGCGGCGCCCGCAGCCCGACCTCGGGCTTCGCGCAGACGTGAGTCCATCCGATCCTCTGCTGCGACCCCGACCACCACCACGTCAGGCGAGGTCGAAACCACCGCGCCCCCCACGAGCTTGGCCAGCTCCGCGTCACCCATGACCATGATCGACGGCTGACGCCGGCGGTCACTGAGTGCCGCATCCAGCGCGCTGACCAGCGCCGGCTCGTTCGCCTCCAACGCGGAGCGATGGGTGCTGACAGCGTTCCCCAGCAGCAGCTCGCGCGTGCGTGCCCGCCGGCACGAAGCCAGCCAGCGCAGATGAGCGCGAAGAAGAGCGTCACTCTCCGGCAGGGGGCGCGTGAGCAGCGCCGCCACCTCACGCGCGTAGAAGCTGGAGCAGCGATCGGGATCGCCATCGAGCAGCAGGACCACATCGGCAAACGGCCGCAGCTCTCGCGCCGTGGCGAACGGATCCCGCTCCGCATCCACACCTTTCTCATCGAGCACCGCCAGCTCGAACGGCTCTTCGGCCAGGCGGTCGAGTGCCTGGTCGGCAGAAGGCAACTCCACCACCTCGCCCTCGGCGGAAAGGGCGGCCACCACGCGCGCTCGTTCCCCGGGGTCGGCAAGCCCGACCAAGAAGCGTTCCTGGGCTAGTCGAGCAGCGCTGCGCAGCGAGGCGAAGAGCCCAGCGGAACTTGTGCCCGGCATGGTCGGGCCCATTGTACTTCACACAGGCACCAGGTCGTCATATAGATTGCAGTTCCGGGATGGTGGCACCAATCTTGTAAGGTGCGAGTATGATACGGATCAGTTTAAGGAGAGTGTCATGGTAACCACCGACTTAGACAGCATGTTGAGGCGAGTTTTCATTACCGCGACGGCAACGCTCGCCGTGCTTGGCATTCACACTGCAGCGCACGCGCAACAGAGCCAGGCGCCTAATGCACCGCTGGCGGCGGCGGCCGAGCCGTCTCCGCCAGCCAGTCCAGCGCCCACGCCGCCTGCGGCCGAGGCTGCTCCCGCGCCGCCACCCGCGGCCGAGGCTGCTCCCGTGCTGCCGCCCGGCTACGGCCCGCCACCTGGCTACGGCCCGCCACCTGGCTACGGCCCGCCGCCTGGCTACGGCCCGCCGCCCGGCTACGGCAACCGCTATGGATACCCGCCTGGTTACTATCTGCCTCCGGCGGCGCCCTACGGGAGCCCGATGCGCTTGGTTCTCCGTCCCTTTGTCTTTAGCGTCGGGCTAGGCGTGACCAGCCTTTCGCTCAGCGCCGAGGATGGCTCGGCCCACGAGCCGGGCCTCTCGTACTCACTTCATCTTGCCTTCGGAATCACACCGCGCTGGCTGGTGCTTCTGGCCATGGATGGGGCCTGGGCCCAATTCTCCGGTGCCCGTTTCGGCGCCCACGCAAGCTTCTCACAGTCGACGTATACCGCTGGCGCGCAGTTCTACATGCTGCCCTGGCTCTATTCGCGGCTTGGCCTTGGCCTGGCTTGCCTCGAGTGGAGTGACGATTCCCACGACGGGTCGAACTGCAAAGGACAAGCTATCGCCGCCGGTGTCGGGACCCAGTTTCTGCAAACCCGCAACACATCGCTCGCTGCTGAGCTGGCGACAACGGTTGCGCGATACCCCGATTCACAGGCGAGCGACCAGCGGAACGATGTCTGGTACAGCATTGGCGTCAACCTGATGCTCAACCTCTACTAACTCAGATTCGCTTGAACGCGGGCCGTCGAAACGAGTCCCAACGTCGGCGTACGCTGGGGCTGCTTGCCATAGGGTTGGCTGGGTGCATGGCGCACGCACCGCCAGCCCCGGTGGGATGCGGATCCGACAACGACTGCAAGCTGGCGCGCGTCTGCGAAGCCAGCCAATGCGTCTGGCCCAAGATGCCGGCCCCGGCTCCTTGCGTGGCGCCACAGCCCGAGACCAGCGCGGCCCCCATTCCCGCGGGGCCACCGGCGCAGGCCATGTTCCGCTTCGAGCCCCAGCATCGGGGCCGCTCACCCTACCGGCTGCCAGCCCAACGGCCGGAAGTCCGCTGGACCTTCGAGACCGCCGGTCCCATCACCTCATCGCCCGCGCTGTCGTCCGACGGCCTGGTCTTGGTCGGCGGCCACGATGGCCGGCTGCACGCGATCGATCGGCAAGGCAAGCTGCGCTGGTCGTTTGCCACGGGCGACCTTGTCTTCAGTTCACCGGCGCTTTCCGCTTCCGGGGCGGTCTACCTCGGGTCCGACGACGACTTCTTGTATGCGATCGACGGCAAGAACGGCAAGTCACTGTGGAAGATACGCGCGGGGAGCTGCGCCCAAACCCTGGGGGTTGGTCCCGATGCCAGTCGTTGCGATGTGGATGGCGGGCCCACCATCGGGCTCGACGGAACCATCTACTTCGGTGGCGACGCGGTGTATGCCGTGGACCCCAACGGGACTCTGCGCTGGCGCTTCGCCACGGGTGGGCATGTTTCCAGCGCACCCGCGGTGACGTCTGATGGAACCGTGTTCGTGGGGAGCATGGACCACAGCTTCTATGCCATCAACAAGGATGGGACCAAACGCTGGGACTTCCGCGCCCGCGGCGATGTGGAGTCCAGCCCTACTATCGAGGAAGACGGCACCATCTACGTCGGCTCCGATGACAACAAGCTCTACGCCCTAAGTCCACTCGGCCAGATCGTGTGGGCCTTTTCCACCGGCGACGACATCCGGGCGACGCCCGCGATCGGCCGCGACGGGACGGTCTACGTGGGATCGTTCGACGGCCTCTTCTATGCGATCCATCGCGACGGCACGCCGGCCTGGACCTTCCGCACCGGCGATCGCATTCTTTCGTCCGCTCTGGTTGACGCGGCCGGTGCCATCCTGTTCGGGTCCCAGGACGACCGCCTCTACTGTCTGGAGCCCGACGGGCGGCTGCGCTGGTCGGTGGAATTGGGAGGCGACGTGGACAGCTCGCCCATCCTGGCTGCGGACGGAACCATCTACGTGGGCAGCGACGACAAGAAGCTCTATGCGCTTCACGCTCCGTAGTGGCTAGAGCGTGTCGGGAAATTGCGAGCCGCCCGAAGAGCCGGCCCGCGGTTCGCGGCTAGCGGGTCGCGAGGGCGTGTTCGTGGGCGTTACGCGGGAGGACGGAGAGCGGGCCGCGGGCCGCTCACGCCAGTCGCCCACGCAGGCCGCGCCACGCTGGTCGCTACCGCTCACGCTACCGCTACCGCTCACGCTGGCCGACCTGCGCTCGAACTGCCGACATTGGCGCCGGGCGCGTGTATGCTGGGATGACAAAATGGACACAGAGAACGAGAGGCCCGCAACTCGCGTGGTCACCGGGCGAATCAAGGTGCATCCGGACGGCTACGGGTTCGTCGTGCCGGAGGACGGGTCAGAGGACGTTCACGTGAACCGGCGCAGCCGCGACACGGCCATGGACAGCGATCGGGTCGAGGTCGAGTGGTGGGTGGGTCCGCGCGGGCTGGAGGGCCGGGTCACCCGCGTGATCGAACGCGGGCGGGGCAAGATCACGGGACAGATCGTCGCGGCGGGAGCAACCCTGCGTTTCCAGCCCGACGATCCGCGCATCACCGAGCCGGTGGTCCTGCGCGGCGGCGGCGCGCCGCCACGCCCGGGCTTGGCCGTAGTGGCCGAGATCGCGGCCTACCCTGCCCAGGCAGGCGCACCGCTGGAAGTGACGCTGCTCAAGGTGTTGGGACGGCCCGAAGATCCGCTCACCGAGGTGGAGAAGGTCCTGGCCTGCGGCGATATCGCGGACGAGTTCCCGGCCGAGGTGGCGCATGCCGCGGACCAGATGCCGCGCAAGGTGGAGGACGCCGACCGGCGCGATCGCGCAGACCTGCGCGACGTGCCGTTCATGACCATCGATCCCGAGACGGCGCGCGACTTCGACGATGCCGTGGCTTTGCGGTCGATGCCGGGCGGCGTTCACCGCGTCTGGGTGGCGGTGGCGGACGTCTCGCACTACCTGCGCGAGGGCACGGCTATCGACAAAGAAGCGCGCAGCCGCGGCTGCAGCCTGTACCTGCCCAATCGAGCCATCCCCATGCTGCCCGAAGCGCTCTCCGGCAACATCTGCTCGCTTCTCGCCGGGCAGGATCGCCTGGCCATGGTGGTGCGCATCGATTTCGACAATAGCCTCGCGGTGCGGGACCAGGACTTCTGCGCGGCCGTGATCCATTCGCGCGCCCGCCTGGACTATCCCGGGGTAGCGGCCGCCCTGGCCGGCAAGGCGCAGGGCAAGTACAAGAAGTACGAACCGCTGCTGCCGGCCCTGCGCGCGCTGGATGCGCTGGCGCGCAAGCTGCGGGCGCGGCGCCAGCAGCTTGGCGCCCTGGACCTGGATCTGCCGCAGGTTGTGGTGGAACTGGACCGCGACGATCCCGGGCTGGTGCGCGACATCCGACGCGCGCGCCGCGATCCGGGCGAGCGTCACGCCTACGCCATGATCGAGGAGTTCATGCTGGCCGCCAACATTGCGGTGGGCGAAAGCTTCCAAGCGCGCGACGAGCCCACCCTGTGGCGAATCCATCCCGCTCCCGACGCCGAGAAGATGCACAACTTCTCGGCCATGGCCGAGCGCTACGGCATCCAGGTCGACGAGGAGGAAGCCCGCACGCCCGCGGGTCTGGCTGCCGTGCTGAAGCGGCTACATGGCCACCCGGCGGAGAGGGCACTCTCCTTCCAGGCCCTGCGCTCGCTCAAGCAGGCCACCTATGACGGGACCAATGTGGGCCACTTCGGCCTCGCCGCGGCCGCCTACTTGCACTTCACCTCGCCGATTCGCCGCTATCCCGACGTGGTAGTGCACCGCCTGCTCAAGCGACGGCTGGCCAGCCTGGGCAAGCCGGCCGGTGGATTCCCGCCCCTTCAGAAAGGACAAACCACCTCACCCGAGGAGCTGCAACGGATCGCCACCGAATCGTCCTTTGCCGAGCGCAAGGCCATGGAAGTGGAACGTGAGGTGGTCGACCTGTACCGTTCCTTCTTCATGCGCGATCGCGTGGGCGACGTGCTTGACGGCACCATCTCAGGGGTGGCCAGCTTCGGCGTGTTCGTGGCGGCGGACCAGCCCTTTGTCGAGGGGCTGGTGCGCACCGAACACCTTCTCCCCGACGATTTCTACGACTACGACGAGGTGGCCTGTCGCCTGGTGGGCCGGCGATCGGGCCGCACTTTCTCGCTTGGCGATTCGGTCAAGGTCGATGTCCTCTCCGCCAGTGTGGCGCGGCGGCAGGTGGACATGCGCCTGCACGGCGATCGGGAGCCAACCCGACGCGAGCCCCGTCGGAAGAGCGAGCGTCGAGAGAAAACCCGCCATCCGCAGGGAAAGCGTCCCGCCAAGGCGACGCCCGAGCACGGAAGCCGGGCCGGCAAGAGGCGGCGCTGATACGTGAGCGCGATGGGCCGGCCGCCTGCCGATATTCCGGCGAGCGAAATCATCGAATCCTGGCTCCCGCGCGCTCTTGCAGCAGCGCCTCGACGTCCGCCACCTGACAGCCCCTCGCTGCGGGTGACTCTTTCGGGTCAGGGCGGTGGCGAATGGGATCTTTGCGCCAATGAGGAAGCTCTCATCGTGAAGCGTCGTGAGCCGGGCCCGAGGCATCGGGCCAGCCCCGGTAGCGAGTCCAATGATCCTGACATCTGGCTCCGGCAGAGCGTGCCCGATTTTCTCGCCCTGTTTCACGACGAGGCCGACCTTCCCAGCCTCTTGCCGCCCGACACGGACGTGATGGATCTGGTATGCGTCGATGAGGGCAAACTCGCCATGCTGGCGCAGATCGACGGCCGCATCAGCGTCGAGATCCACGGTCGCCGCCGGCGGCGCTGGACCATCGACGTCGCATTCGGCCCCTTAGGCATGCGTGCAGGCCGGCCGCGCAGCACCGTGCGGGTAGACAGCCACACCTGCGAGGAACTGGCAGAAGGCGCGCTCGCCCCGTTGCAGGCGCTGCTCGCCGGGCGCCTGCAGATCGAGGGCGATCGAGCCCTGGTCATGCAAGTGGTGATGCTGGTGGGCTCGGTTCGCAGAGTGGCCTGACCACCGCATGCGGCCGTCAGAAGATGCCGGCGGTACCGCTGATCTCCAGAGTCGTCGCTCCCGAATACGATACGGTCAGCAGCTTCTTGGCTGAATCGTAGGTGAAGTCGGTCGAGGCGAGCGCCACCCCGTTTCGCACCACGCCGGTGCAGCCATTGCAGTACACCTCGAGTTTTCCGTTGGTCCCCAGGTCACCAAACTTGATGGTAGCCGTGCCGCCGGAAAGCGAGGAAGTGATGGCCTGCACGGCGGTCCCGGTATAGTAGTCAAATGAACTACTGCCGGTCGAAGCCAGGAAGACCTCGATTCGCAGATTTGCAGCCCAGTTCGCGGTCCAGTTGTTGTTGGACTGCAGGATATCGCCCCGCGGGATGATCGCCCCTTCCTTCACAAACAGCGGGATGGTCGCCAGCGGAGCGGAGGCGGTCACGCTCGCGCCGCCGGTAGAGATCGTCGCCTTGTCGTTGTAGTCGATCCACTTGCCGCCCGGCAGATACACCGAACGGCTGGTCGCGCCGGCGGTGGTCACGGGCGCCACCAGGATTTCTCCGCCGAACATGTACTGATTCCAGGTATCGAAGACGCTCGCATCGTCTGGAAATGCCAGGATCATGGCCCGCATGATGGGCATACCAGTCTGGGTGGCGTTGTAGGCGTAGGACCTGGTATAGGGGATCAGATCGTGATGCGCCTGGGTTTGGGCCGCGGCAATGTCAATCAATGCCTGATCGAAACTGGTCCAGACGGTTCGATTGGGTCCATTCAGCACTTCCATCATTGAGGTGTAAGCGTTGAATTCCAGCCACCGGGCGAGAAGTTCCTTGTTGGGGGTACCGTTGTACCCGCCCGCGTCCGAGCCGTATATCGGGAAGTTCATTGCGCCGGCTCTCAGCCCAATCTTGACTGAAGCGATCAATCCGGCGAAGCTGGCACTGGGATCGCCGCTCCAATGGCCAGAGTACTGCCGAGTCTTGTCGTATAGATTTCTGGCAAACATCAGGAAGTCATTATCCTTGTATGTGGCCGCCATCCCCTCGAACGATAGCTTGTGAAATAGGTAGACATTCTCGTTCTGTGCCGAATCCGGCATTTCCCCTTCTTCGCCCCGGTCGATCTTGTAGCCGCGCACACCCATCTTCACAAAAGTGTCGAGCTTCGACTTGAACCAGCTATAGGCGTTGGGGATCCGCAGATCCGCTGCGGGCGAGTCGGTATAGGTGTTCACCGCGAAGTTGTAGTTGCTGGCCTTCGCCTCGGTCAGAAGTTGATTGAAGCACCGGTTGGCCGTCCAAAGGATCAACTTCATTCCCTTGGCATTCAGATCGCTGATCATCTGCGCGGGATCGGGAAATGTCTTGTCGAAATCCATATTGCCCCACGCCCCGGCCTTGCCGCCCTGACCCTGCGGGGTACTGTACGGCCGGTCAATCCACATGGCCGAGGCCGGCATCTTGTAGGACTGTAACTTCTCTGCATCCTTGAGCACTAGCGCCTGACTGCTGGTGACCCCCTGCGCCGCCCAATCGTTATGATGGTCATCGCGCCACCAGATTGAATCAAAGGCCCAGGTCGGAGGCATGAAGGAAGGGCCGGCCAGGGTGTTATAGCGGCCCAGAATGTCCGCATAGGTGGGGCCGTAGATGATGTCATATTGCAATTGCGGGCTATCGAAGGCGAAGCTGGTCTTGCTGCTCACCGCGACCGTGTAGTGGCCTTTCGCCATCGATTCAGCGTAGATGCCGTACTTCTTGGAAGTCGCATAGAATGGGGCCCGTGCGCTGCTGTAGTTGATATCGGAATATGTCTGCAACCCCAGCAAGTCCTCATTCGCGCCCCGGTTGTCGAGGTTGCCGGAGGTGCCCAGGTGGTAGCCCCAGATTCCGTAGTAATGTTCGCCTTGGTCATTGAACTGCTCCTTGACATTCGTGACGGTGCCGCCACTGTAGGTCAAGAGGACTTGCAGTACCTCCGGGCTGGTGAAGGTGAACTTGACGTGGGCCGTACTTGAGGCTCCGCCCACGGCCAGTGTCGCATCCAGGGTCGTGGCGGTCGTGGCAAATCCGCTGGCGCTGGCCGCGGAAGAGGCCGTGCCGCCAACCGTAAAGGTCGACGCCGACTGGGATACCAGGACCTCTCCGGAAGACTTCTCAGTGACTTTGTATGAGTATGGGTTGGCGGTCACTTCAAGCCGCATAGCCGTGGACTCCAGAACTGTGCCTGAACCCGTCTGTGTTGCCGTATCAGGCGTAGCGACAGGGCCGGTGTCGCCCGCGCCTGGGCGATTGTCAGGCGCCGCATCGCGGGTGACGACCGGGCCGGTGTCACCTGTGCCCGGGCGATTGTCGACCGCCGCGTCGCGCGTGACCACCGGGCCGGTGTCGCCCGCGACCGGGCGATCGTCTGCGGGCGCATCAGGCGTGACGACGGGGCCGGTGTCACCCGTGCCCGAGCGATTGTCGACCGCCGCATCGGACGTGACAACAAGCCCATCCGTGGGTGTCACGGGGGCAAGGTCAGGCCTCGCATCGAGCTTGGGGACGTTCGCCACATCGGTTGCAGCTGGGGAGCCGTCTGCGGTCGCCGGCGTTGCGTCCTTGTTGCTTCCTCCACTGCAGCCAGCGACGATGAACGGAGCCGCAAGGAGCACGAGGGCAAGAGAAGGTTGAACTAGCCTCGTCATTTCTGTTCCTTTCTGTCCGTGCGTCGGTCGGAGACCGAAACGCGCGAGGGAATGAGTATTGTACTCACCCCGTGGTTCCTCGTCACCATCGGAGATGATGGGCCCCATCGATTTGCCTGCGCGGGAGTGGGCTCTTGTATACTCCGCCGCACAATGCAACCGAGGTCCACGGACGCAGCAAACTTCGCCAGCGAGGGGTTCATGCCCACCCCTTGGATCGATCGCGTCCTATGGGGAATCGCGCTTGTGGCGATCGTCGGGCGGTTCTTGGCGCTCGACCACAGCCCGCCAGGGTTCTGGTTGGATGAGTTCCTGGCAGGCTTGCACCTGGGTTGCATGAGCCAAGCCGGACAGTCCGGCCACGGCGAGAAATGGCCGCTGTTCGTGCTGGGAGCCGGTGGGGGCTACTACACACCGGTGTTCCTGTATTTCGGCATGCTCTGGACCAAGCTCTTTGGTTTGTCCTTCACCTCCCTGCGGGCCATGGCGGCTTTGTTCGTCAGCATCACGATTGCCGGAATCTATCTCCTGGCCAAGCGGCTGGGAGGCCCGCGGGTCGCCCTCTGGGCCACGCTGCTGGCCAGCCTGTCTCCTTGGGCTTTCCAATTCTCACGCATCACCTGGGACCCGCCCCTGGCTCCGGCGTTCCTCATCTGGTGCTGCAATTTCTGGCTCTTGCGCCGTTCCTGGTTGGGCGGAATTCTTGCCGGGGCGATGTTTGCGGGCGCGCTCTACAGCTATCCGCCGACGCGAATCCAGGCGCCCCTGCTCTTCCTGGCTCTCTTCTTCCTGACCTGGGGCATGACCAATCGACGTTGGGTGCGGCTCGCTGGCTTCGCCGTCACGTCGGTGCTGCTGGTCATCCCGCTGCTCCGGTTCATGACGACGCCCCAATTCCTGGAGCGCAGCAGCGGCCTGGCGATCTTCTCGCACGGATATCTCGACCAGCACCGAGGGCACCTGTATCCGATTCTGGCCTTTGTGAACATCTTTCTCGACAACTTGGCGTTGCATCTTCGACCGTCATTCCTGTTCTTCACCGGCGATCCCAACCTGCGCCACTCGACGCAGATGCTGGGTGAGCTTGGGCTACTGGACGACTTGGCCCTCCTGGTTGGAGTTCTTCTGCTCGCAAGTGCCATTCGCAATCGGGCCGCACGCGGCGATGAATCGCGGCTATCGCCGAGCCTCGGCCAGATTTTCGCGCTGGCAGGCTCGGGGATCTTGGCCGGACTTGTTCCCGCCGCTCTCACCTGGGAGGGCTTGCCTCACGCCCTGCGCGCCATCGGAGCCTGGCCGTTTTTCTCCCTCTTGGGTGCGGGCCTGATCGCGCTGGCGGAGAAGCGCTGGCGGCTGGTCCGCGGGTTTGCGCTCGCGACCGCTTGCGCCCACATCTGCCTCTTCGGTTGGCTCTACTTCCGAGAGTATCCGCGAATTGCCGGTGAGGCCTTCAACAGCGACTGGCGCAACTCGTTGACTGACATATCACGTCTGAGCCCAGAGGCCCGCTCCTCGTTCGCCCGCAACAATGGAGATTTGTTGCGCTTCTACATGATGCGCAGTGGGCGCTATGACTGTCTGCAGAGCGAAAAGGTGCGCGCCGACTGGGCTCGCTAGACGGGTGCGGAAGGTGCAACGCAGCGACCCAACGAGGATCGAGCCCGCCCATCGCGGCATCGTGCATGATGCCGAATAGCGCCGGGCGGGCTCGCCATCCATCATCGCCGCCGCTGGAAGCCTGCATTTCGTGTGAAGCTTTGACGCGCGCGTGCCATCGAAAACCCTTGAGCTGCGGAACCTGAATGGATCAGAATGTTCAGTTATGCGGTCCCACAACCACAACGAGAAGACAATCCGCAATTTCCACGGCCGATGCGAACCGGGGCAGTTCCGTCGCCTGTTATTCGCCTTGACCGCGGCGGCCTCTCTGGGACTCGGATGCAGTTCCTCAGGGACGGGTCCGGGAAACACCACCCCTCAGGGTGGTAGCACCCAAGCAACCAGCGGGGCAGGCGGCGACAGCGTGACTGGCGGCGGCGCTGGCTCAGGCGGCACAATCGCCCCGGGCGGCACAATCGCCCCGGGCGGCACAATCGCCCCGGGCGGCACAATCGCCCCGGGCGGTTCAATTGCCACGGGCGGTTCAGTCGCTCCAGGCGGTTCAGTCGCTCCAGGCGGTTCAGTCGCTCCAGGCGGTTCAGTCGCTCCAGGCGGTTCAGTTGCTCCAGGCGGTTCAGTCGCTCCAGGCGGTTCAGTCGCCCCGGGCGGTTCAGTCGCTCCAGGTGGTTCAGTCGCCCCGGGCGGTTCAATCGGTCGCGGCGGCACAACGGCGGCAGGTGGTTCAGGTGGAAACGTTCCCGACGCTGGGGCCACAGCCACCACGGATGGGGGTGGCAACCCGCCTGTCAACGGCGGTCCAACCCCAGACACGACAACGCGGGCCAAGTGTACAAACGACTCGAAAGGCATTGCTTGCCATTTTGGCGGCCAGCCGGGCAACTACGATGTCTCCTTCATCCTCGGGGGCACGGCCGCTGGAAAGACTGAAGTATGGGCCGAGGCGTATCGTGAGATGCTCGCCGAAGTCGATACCACCGCGGGCCAGACCAATCGCTACTCCATGACGGTCAACGTCCGCCAGCCCGAGGGAGAACCCATCCAGGCCACGGCTCCGGCCGGAACCGCCGGTTTGGACATGTACTTCAGAGGACCGGCGCCGCTTCTGGAAGCCATCGCCTACGCGCCGGCCAGCAACCCAACTGTCCTGTACGTCGCGGGCGATTCAACCGTGTGCGACCAAGGCGCCGGTACCCTGGGCGGGTGGGGTCAGGGGTTGCCCCAATACTTCGGATATGGCCTTGTCGTGGCGAACTATGCCGATTCTGGCGAAAGTTCTGGAAGTTTCAAGAGCGCCTCGCTCTGGGGCGCCATAAAAGCTCGCTGGAAGAAGGATGACTACGTGTTCATCGAAATGGGCCACAACGACAAGCAGACTCCGGCAGATACTTTCAAGAGCAACATGACTGGCTATGTGACTGATGCGAAAGGAGCTGGCGTCATCCCGGTGCTCGTGACGCCCATTGCACGCGCCAGCTTCAGTGGCACCACCGTCTCGCCCCAGCACATCAACGGAGCTGGCGCCAACCTTCCCGAAATCATCAGACAGATCGGCAAGGACCAGTCTGTTCCCGTGATCGATCTCACACAGGCGACGGTGGACTGGCTCACCAAGCTTGGCCCCAACGGCTGGGATGTCTACTGGGGGGGCGGGGCCGGGAGCAATCCTGGTATCACCCACACCAACCTTGCTGGAGCGAGGGTCATTGCCGGCTTTGCTGCCGACGCAGTTCGCACCCTCAACATCTCCCCGCTGAAGAACTTCCTTCGCTAGGCAACTACTCGATAAAATTGACGTCGTCGACCCAGATCTCGAAGTTGTTGGGCGAAGCTGTCCCGCCCACGTAGGTGGCGTTCACTTGGATTGCCATGCCGACCAGGTGGCGCACGTCCAAATTGCATGTGTTCAAGTCCGCAGCGCCGTGGAAGCCGAGGTTGTACTGGTCCTGGCGCGTGTCAGCGAAGAAGACATCAAATCGCTTCCACGTCTTATCGATCTTGTAGTCCTGGTAGGCGGGAAAATACTGGGGATCCGCGCCGAACTTCACCAAGTAGGGGCTACAATTGTACCTGGGATCGGGCATGTACACACAGGACGTGAAGGTGGGGTCCGTGCCGTCGGGCACGGGAAGTCCAGCGAAGGTGGCCTGACTATCGGTGTAGACATCCTTGAGCATGACCTGCACCCCTGTAAGCGGAGCGGCCGCCTTGGCCCAAAACGAGATGCCCTTGTACTTGGAAGCATCGTACGTTCCTTTGACGCCCAGGTCGCAATCCACCGCATCAGTCGTGATCTTCGGCACAAAGTCCGTTCCCAGCGCCGCACCCCAGACGCCCCATTCGCTGGCCTTGACGTGGAACGAACCCGGGCCGGAGCACTGGGGATTCCCTGTGGTCGTGTCAATGGGGTAGGCTTCACACTTCACCTTGGGCGGATCGAATTGTCCTGCCAGGCTTTTGTCGTCATAAACATAGAACCCGCCCTGGCGGCCGTCAGCTGGATTCAGGCCATTGTCCGTCTTGAAGTCTGCGATCAAATCGTCCGCGATACTGATGCACGTGACGACAGCACCGTCGGGCGTCGCAAGATCGGCACCTTGGCCAGAATCCTTCGGTACCGCGGAATCAATCGGCACCTCCGAAGCGGTCTTGGAACAAGCGAACAAAGCCATAGGCATGGCCAATACAGGAAGTACGTGCTTCGTTGTCATTCCAAGACCTCCCTCGGAAAGCTGGAGCGCATCAGTAGCGCGGAGTGGATTCTTGCGGAATCGGCCTAGTGCGCGAAGTTGCCGGTCATGATGAGAGCAGTCAACAAGCCAACCGTTGCATTGTAGTACGAGTATGGGGTCTTTCCGGCGGTGTCGACCGGAGCCATGGCCCCGCGGGTAATCCCATCGAAGACGGACTGGTAGGCCTCATTGAGGAATGCCTGGTTGCCGCTGGCCATCGCGCCCACTGCAGCCGTACCAATGATTGACGCCGAGTTAGGAGCGGTTCCCCCCACAGGGCCACCGCTAGGCTGGTACATGTCCAGGATGAAGCCAATACCCTTCTGGGCGATACCGGCAAAGAAGGCGGTCGTCTTGGTGGTGTAGGCCTTCGCTTCAGCCGTCCCGTTGAAGCAGTAGTCCATGCCAATGCGCATCGGGATACGATGGGAATCGTATTGGTAGACTACATCCGTGGCGGGAGCCCCATTGCTGGCAGGGGCCGTGCACGTGCCGCTGCACCAGGCGGGAATTAGGCCATTGCTTCCTGCAATGGTGCCACCGATGACCTTGTAGAGCGCGGTGATGACCCCGGGCCAGTCATTAGCACTATCCACTGCTGCAAAGGACTTGTAGAAAGACGGTGCGAAGTATGAGGCGTTGGTTATTGCACCCGTTGGGCTGCCGTAGTTGCTGCCGCCTTTGGGAAGCTTAGTGCCGCCGCCATCAATATCGCTCTTCCAGATGTCCCCAATCATCTTTATCGCGTCTGCCTTGTAGGTCCCTCCGCCGAATACCTTGTCGGCTTGCAGTAGAGCGTAGGCCGCGTCCTCGTCCGCGTCGGTGGCCGACCCGCCCCCTTGAGGATTGCAACTGCCGCCTCCAGCGGGAATACACCAAGTCATCAGGCTGCCGGCTGTCGCGTGGCTCTTCCAGTAGCCATACACCTTGTCGAACAGATCCTTGTCGTTGAAGTTGACCGCGATGAGCATGGCGTAGGCGATACCCTCGGAAACGGTGTCGTTTCCGTTCTCCGGACGTATCACGTGGTCGCCGCCGCTTATGAACGTAGCCTTCCACTGGTTGTAGGCAGGCACCAAGTACTTGGCGTCTGCGCTCGGACCTTGGGGCTTGAGGCAGCTACCCAGGCTGCCGGCGTCGGTCAGCGGGTAGCCGGTGCGGGTCTGAATTCCAGAGTCGTCCTTCACGAATTCGACGTCGTCGATCCAGAGATCATAGGTTCCGGCGGTTGATCCTGCGGGCTTGGGGAAACCCGGATCCTGGTAGATCGAAACCTGGATACCGAGAACATGGGCCGGGTTGAACGCCGGTGCCGTGCACTTGGGGGTTCCACTAGTCGGACAGACGCTTCCAGTCACGCTACTGGTGCCGCTGGCCGGAACCCAGCGGGGCACCAGCGTTCCGAAGGGCACAGTGTAGGTCTGATATGTCGTCGAGATCGCGTTCGGAGTCCACGGCGGATTCAGCATCTGGCCGCGGTTGTTGTGCAGACCAACGGGAACGTCAGGGCCGCCTTCCGCACCGAGCAGCCCGCCTTGAGCCGAGGAAACCGTGTCCTGGGTAAGCATCTCGAAGTAGACCGCCTGCTGCGTGCCGCTGCCTGCCTTCATCTTGAACTTGACGCCTTTGTATGCGCTGGCGTCGTAGACGTTGAAAACCTGGCCTGTGGTGTCTTTGGGCAGGAAGCCAGCACCGAATCCCGCATAGTTGTTCTGCGCCCCTCCAAAACCCGACCCGGTGGAGTGGAGAGCGTACTTGCCGCACGAACCCGCCTCCGAGGAGGGCTCTGTAGCTATGGGACCACTGGTGTTGACCGCTGGGGTCTGTTTCCCACCTCCCACCATCGCGTTTGGCGAGCCTGGGTAATACACATACCACCAACCTGTTCGTTGAGGTGTGCCCTGCTTGATCATCTCGCCCTTGTTCGACTCAAAGTCGGAGATCACGTCCGGGCCGGCGGGGCAGGCGCTGGTGTTGCTGCCGCCCTCAGCTCCGCCGCTGCTGCTGCTGGTGCCACTGACGCCGCCTGCAGCGCCGCCGCTGCTCGAACCACCGGTGCCACCGGCGATGAGCGTGCCGCCGTTGCTGGACGAGCCGCCACCGCCGCTCGTGCCGCTGCTGGTGGCGCCGCCGGTCTTGCTGCTGCTCGAATTGCCGCCGTTGCTGGTCGTGCCACCGGCGCTGGTGCTGCTACTGCTGCTGCTTGAGCCGCCGTTGCCGGTCGTGCTGTCGTTCCTGGTGGAACCACCACCGCCGCCGCCACCACCTGATTTGGCGCAGCCCAAGGGAGACATGAGAAGCCCCAATGTCAGGGGGATGAGCAGAAAGCGTGATGAGCGGTCCATGCGAATTTCTCCTTCCGACGATAGGGACAGAAGCGCTCTTGAGCGCGCTGCGCGGTCTGTTTGGAATGCGAGATTGGGGATATCCAGCTATCACAAACGCTCTCCCGCATCCACTGCGAGCTAACAGCTACCCCCTGGAGAAGGGGAAAAGGGAATGGTCAGGGATCGCCCGGCAGGGCTGGCATCTCCAAGGACACCGCGTTAGTTTGGTAGAGCATGGGGCCGCCCAGTTCGGCATTGAACGGTAGGTGGGAACCGCGCGGCCAACGGGCGCAAGATTGGAGTACAGTCTAGGCTTGGTCGGCGACTAGATGATGAGGGAACAGTGCGTCGCGCGCAGCAGATGGCGTCCGTGACCTTTCAAATCACCCAGCCCCCGCTTCGTCCATGACTGGTCGCACAGCGAAATGCGGGTCCGTGACGGAAATGCTGACCCTCGGAACGAGTACCCTCGGTATGGATCCCCGTATGGATCCCCGTGGCATGGGCACCCCTTGGTATGGTTACCTCCGGAAGGACGTCGGCCAGCGAGCGCGTGCTGGCGCCGGTGGGCCAGTGACCTCCTTCCTTGTCGTCGTGCTGGCCCTGGCCCTTCGGGTGGGCTGGGTGCTGCTCGTGCCGACCAAGCCAGTGGGTGATTTTGCGATGTACGTCGAATCGGCGGCCCACCTGGTCAAGTTCGGGTCTTTCGATCCGGAGTACGTGTTCATGCCGGGGTACGTGTTCCTGCTTGCGGCTGTGCAGGCGCTGGGTGGGGGCTGGCTGGCTTGCAAGCTGGTGGGCGCAGTGGCGGGAAGCTTGGCTGCGGGCGCGGTCTACGGAATCGCGCGCCGACTCTGGGACAGTCGGGCTACCGCGCTGGTGGCCGGGATGCTGTGCGCACTGTGGCCCGCCGGTGTGACCCTGGCCAGCGTCACCGGAACGGATATGCCGGCAGCCGCACTCATTACCCTCGGATGGTACTTCTTGTTGCGCTACTGCCCAACGCGACCCCGGCTGGCCGCGGTGTTGTTTGGCGTGTTCATGGGTCTGGCCACCTATGTCAGGGCGATTGCCCTGCCCCTCTCGGTGCTGGCAGTCTTCTGCTTTCGCTCCTCGGGGCTGGGCTGGAAGCCAGCCTTGCGCAACACCGTCCTGTCCTGCGCGGTGGCCGCGTTGCTGCTGTCGCCCTGGGTCGTGCGCAACCGGCTCCGCTACGGCGAAACATTTGTCAGCGACAGCCACGGCGGGCTGACTGCCCTGGTGGGCGCCAACCCCAACACCGACGGCCGTTATTCGCGCTCCCTGAACCGAATGTTCCACGAAGTGACGGGCTACACTGTGCTGGCCGAGCCGCATCGCGCTGCCGATCGTGCGGCGCTTTCCCTGGCCTTGCCCTGGATGCGTTTCGACCCCGCATTTACCCTCGGACTGTTTCTCGCCAAGACCGAGCGGCTGCTGGTTCACGAACGTGCCCTGCTCTACTGGCCGCTGTTCCGTTCCGGCGTGCTGCCAGAACCGGCGCTTGGCCTGGCCAGCCGCTGGCGCTCGACCATGGAGCCAATCGTGGACACCGTCTGGCTGGCAACGTTGGCGGCTGCACTGGCCGGCCTGGGCACGGCGCTGGCGCGACGGCGCTGGCTGGCGCTCACCCTGCTGCTGTTCATGGTGGTCCTGGCCGGCCTATACGGCGTTATCTTTGCAGACCCACGCTATCGCCTGCCCATCACCTTG
This sequence comes from Myxococcales bacterium, assembly GCA_003155465.1. Next base: position 20,949 of record PMCR01000144.1, read on the forward strand.
CTGGTGTTTCCTTTCGCTGCAGCCGGGCTGCGCTGGGTCGTCCAGTCGGCACGAAACATCGTGCGCGAACGCCGGGTCTCGCGGGCCCTGCGCTGGGAGGTCGGCCTTGCCCTGGGCCTCAACATCGTCATCTTCGCTGGCGCTCCAGCGCTGGCCTGGACAGGTGGCAAGCTGCGCGAGCACCACCGCTGGGCCGTCCAGGTCTGCCATGTGAATCGCGAGGCGCGCCTGTGTTCCTGGCGCAGGACCGGGCCGCGTGTTGACGACGGCACGCCCTGGGTGCGGGGCGTGTGGAACGGCGTAGGCCTGGCCATCCCGGCAGCCGTGCCGGATCAGGCAAGAGAAATCGTCGCTGAGACGGAAATGAACCTGCCTCCAGGCGACTACGCGGTCGAGGCGTCGCTGGATATCACGCCGCTGGATGCGTCGACGACCATTCCTGCAGGCGAATTCAGCCTGCAGGTCGGCGCAGATACGCCCGGTGCGACGGTCTCGCTGGCGTCGGTCGCGCAAGCCACGCGGGAATCGCGCCCTTTGCCTTTGCGGGTTGCAGCCCACCACGAAGGGGGCAAGCTGCCGGTGCGGCTGCGCATCTTGGTTCACCCGGCCGTGGCAACCCCGGCGGCGCCGCCTGGCCGGGTGTGGGTAACCGGGATGCGGCTTCAGGCGCGTTGATGCCGGCGTGCGGGCCCGGGTTGGGCTACACTTGCGGACCGCATGGTCAAGGCACATGAGCTGGTGCAAACGCTACGTGCGCGTTCGGCAAAGCGACGCGGGCGTGCAGACGCGCGTGCCGCGCGTCTCCCACAGGCGAGCAAGCTGTTGTTCGAGCAGTACCACGCCAGCCGGGTGGTGTTGTTCGGCTCGCTGGCGACGAGAACCTACTCCGAGTATAGCGACGTCGATCTGGCAGTCGAAGGCATGCCGTCGGCATCATATTTCCACGCTCTGGCCGACTTGATGGCTCTCGCAATTGATTCGGTTCGGCCCGCTGTCCTTTCCGGAAAAGCCTGTGTGCACTTGCAGCGTCTGCTCAGCTTTCGTCACTTTTTCCGGCACGCCTACGCCATCGATTGGGACGGCTCACGCCTGGATGACCTGCGTGTATGCGCCCTCGCCGCCGTCTCGCTGGTCAGCGATGATCTCGCGCAATTCAACAGGTTCCTCGCTGAAGTCGGCATAGGGTAGGACGCGGCGATGAAGTTCGAGAACGTCTCCATCGTCGGGGTGGCCCATGTGGATGCCCCGCATCGCATTCCATCCGAGGATCTGGATGGCCGGCTGGCCCAGACCTACAAGCGGCTGGGTATGCCGGCGCGCCTGCTGGAAAGCCTGACCGGCGTGAAGGCGCGGCGGTTCTGGGACGCGCAGACCCAGCCCAGCGACGCGGCCACGCTGGCAGGGCGTAAGGTTCTTGCGGACGCGGGCGTGGATCCGGCACGTATCGGCGCGCTCATCAACACCTCGGTGTGCCGCGACTATGTCGAGCCGTCTGTCGCGTGCTTCGTGCACGCCAACCTCGGCCTGCCTGAAACCTGTCTCAACTTCGACATCGCCAACGCCTGCCTGGGCTTCATCGACGGCATGCAACTGGTGGGCAACTTGATCGAGCGCGGCGAGATCGAGTTTGGCTTGATCGTCGACGGAGAAAGCAGCCGCACGGTGGTCGAGGCCACGGTCGCGCGCCTGAGCCAGGACAGTTGCGACGCGCAGATGCTGCGCGACCAGCTCGCCACGCTGACCGTGGGGTCAGGCGCCGCAGCCGTGATCCTGGCGCACACGCGCCTGGCGCCAGGCGGGCATCACTTCCACGGCGGGACCAGCCTGGCCGCGACAAAGCACAATCAGCTCTGTCGGGGACAGCTTGACGTGGGCATCACCGACACGCGCAGCCTGTTGCTGCACGGGGTAGGGCTTGCCCAGCGGACCTGGGCGCAGGCCCAGAGGGAGCTGGGCTGGAGCGCAGAATCCGTCGATCTGTTTGCGCTGCACCAGGTGAGCGAGCTGCACACGCAGGAGCTGGCCCGTTCCGTGGGCTTCGATCTCGCAAAGGCTTTTCTCATCTACCCGGAGCTGGGCAATGTGGGTCCTGCCTCGGTCCCCATTGTCCTGTCCAAAGCGGTGGAAGCCGAGCGCGTGTCGCCGGGCGACCACATCGTGCTTGGCGGCATCGGCAGCGGACTGAACTGCACGGTGGCCGGCGTCACCTGGTGAAGGCCGGCGGCTGTGACGGATCGCTCGCGCGTTTCGCCTTCGCAGTATCCATTCGCCGGCCATTTCTTTGAGCGCGGCGGACTACGGCTGCACTACCTCGACGAAGGCCAAGGCGAGGCGGTGGTCATGTTGCACGGAAACCCCACCTGGTCGTTTCATTTTCGCGCGCTGGTACTTGCCTTGCGCGATCGGTACCGCGTGGTGGTGCTCGACCACATGGGCATGGGTCTGTCTGACAAGCCCGGCGACAGCCAGTACCGCTACTGCCTGAAAAGCCGCGCCGACGATCTGACGGCGCTGCTCGACCACCTGGGGCTGGTCCGGGGCGTGACCCTGATCATGCACGACTGGGGTGCCATGATCGGCCTGGCGTGGGCGGTGCGCTTCCCTGAACGGGTGGCTCGCCTGGTGATACTCAACGGCGCGGCCTTTCGCGTGCCCCCCGACGCGCACGTGCCCGCGGCACTGCACCTCGTGCGCAACCGCGCGCTGGGCGCGCTCGCCGTGCGCGGCTCGAACCTTTTCATTCGGGCGGCGGCGCGCGCCTGTTGCACGCGGCGCCTGTTGCCAGCCGCGGTGCTCGACGTCTATCTCGCGCCCTACGCAAGCTGGGCCGATCGCATCGCGCTACTGCGCTTTCCGCAGGATGTACCGCTGGTTCCATCGGACCCTTCCTATGGCCTGGTGAGCGCCATCGAGGCTGGCTTGGCCCTGTTCCGGCAAACCCCCACCATGTTTTGCTGGGGCGAGCGCGACGTGGTCTTCCCACCGAGGGTACTTGAGATATGGCGCGAGCACTGGCCGCACGCCGAAGTCCACCGCTTCCACGACTGCGGCCACTGGATACTGGAGGATGCGCCTGACGAAGCCGCCGCCTGTGTGCGCGCGTTCATGGCTGCCCCGCTGCCAAGGGTCAATGGCTAGTTCTGGGGATCCCCATTCCGCTCCCTGTCCGCCGGGCTCCCCATCCGAGGGTACGAGAGCTCGCCGTCCGAGCTCGCCGTCCGAGGGTACTTCACGAGGGCTCCCAGGTTCCCCATCCGAGGGTACTTGGGGAAGCCCCATCGGCCCCTCCCCATCCGAGGGTGCTTTCCGCAGATGCCCCGGATTCCGTCCGAGGGTACTTCTTGAAGCAACTTCCGGCCGCCGCATCCGACAACTTCGGCATGAGCCTTCCTCGCCAGGTCGTCCCCGGCCGCACCTACATGATCACGCG
>PMCR01000220.1 GCA_003155465.1 Myxococcales bacterium
GCCGCTCGCCGTCCGGTAGTACGACAGGTCAGCGCCGCGCCGGAAGAGTTCCAGAAATACTAGATTTTCGGTCAAAGCGCCCAGGTTGTGCGAGAAACTGAGCGAAACCCGGTTGGCCAAGCCGGTGTCCACCGCATACACCTTCTTCGGTGCGACCGACCGGCGTTTCACCGAGGCGTCGTATACCGGCACTGTGGCGAGGACGAACGCCTGCACCAGAAAATCCGTGTACGCCGANNTAGAGAGCCAACTCGCGCAGGGCGCGGGTGTTCTTGATGTCGTGGCGAGTGGCCACGTCCCGGTAGAGGATGTCGTCGTACAGTTGCGCGAGCAGGTCGGGGGAATCGTAGACCAGCGGTTCGGGGAAACCGCCGCGCAGCCGGTACTCGGCCAGATGGCGCGCCAGGGTGGCACGGCCTGCCGGCCGCAGCAGCATCGCTTCGTCCGGCTCGACGCCCAGGTGGCGCAGGTACTCGCGAAACGAGAAGGGAAAAAGGTCGACCGTGACGTGGCGGCCGGTGAGCTTGCTGCCCAGTTCGCGGGAGAGGAGCGCGGCGTTGGAGCCGGTGATGATGAACTTGTGCCCGGATTCGAGCATGCGCCGCACGAATGCCTCCCACCCGGGGGCGTTCTGGACCTCGTCGAGCAGTATCACCTTGTGCTCGCCGAAGCACTCGATGAGCACCTCGTAAAGAAGCGCGAAGTCGCGCGCCTGGAAGCCGAGCAGCCGCTCGTCCTCGAAATGGCAATAGAGGTACCCAGAAGCGAGAAAGCGCTCCGCGATCTGGCGCAGCAGGGTCGACTTGCCACAGCGCCGAACCCCGGCCAGGGTAATCGCATGGGGCTTGCCCATGTGGCGTCCCACCTCAGCCAGCGCGTCCCGCGGCGTTCCTGGCCGCTTCTTCGCGAAAACCGCCCGCTGGTCGAGCACGATTTCCTTGATCAGGCGCCTTTCCATTTCAAATGGAAAGAATAGGCGGATCCTTTCCATTGTCAATGGAAAGGCAGGCTCCTACGGTGCAGCTCAAGCTTGAAGCCGCCGAGGAGCCGCGCCGTCGCCCGAGCGAACGCCGTTCAGATGCCGCCGACGTCTCTCGCCTGCTGGAAGAGCACCCTGATCTGGAGCAGGAACTGCCCGGCGCGCGAGAGCGCCTAGCCCATGTCGACGACATGATCCGGGGCAGGTAGCTCCACTACATCAGTTTCCAGGCTACGCCGCGACCGTCGTAACGGCAACGAACCGGTGGCCGACGTTGTCGACTATCACGCCGAAGCCTTCGAGGGTGCGCACGCCGAGCAGACAGAGATCGCTCTTCTCGGCGAAGACGACCTCATCAACGGTCTCGAAACCCTCGGCAGTCAGGACCGCGTAGCCGACGTCCCGTTCGACCACCTCTTTGGTGGCCATCACAAAGGTCCGCTTGCGGCGCGGGCCGACCCCGATGGATGTCATCTGGTCGGCGGGCAGCCAGCTCAGTTCGGATCCGGTGTCAACCAAGGCCTCGATGGGGGCCGACGCCTGAGCCTCGTCCTTGGGATTCCGGGCCACCACATTGACGCGAAACAGACTCATAAGACGAATGATACCCCAGGTCCGCGCCGCGTGGTCGTCGGCACTCGACGGCGCACCGCCTGCTCCAGATGGGCGCGACTGGACTATCGGCCCCCTTCGCCGTTTAATCGGAGGCCATGGCCCCGCGGGCAGCCCAGCCGACCGTCCCTTCGCCGCAGACGACTTCTGCGCGACTCGGATCGACTGTGCTGGCCATTCGCTGGGTGTTCCCTTCGTCGCGCGGGCAGCTTTCGTTGCTGCAGGCCCCGCGGCTGCTGCTCGGCCGCGACGACGATTGCCAGATCCAGCTTCCCGGCACCGAGACTTCGCGCCAGCACGCTGAAATCAGGCGAGATGGGTTGCTGCACACGATCCGCGATCTGGCCAGCACCAACGGCGTGTTTGTGAACGGCGAGCAGGTGCGCGAGGCGCCCATAGGTCCGGGGCGGGTTCTGCGCCTGGGCGATTGGATAGGCGTGGTGGTCGAAGTCGCCGCGGATCAGGCCGAGGCCGAGCCGGTCTTCGAGCTGCTGGCGCCTGGTCTGGCTGGGGGTCCCGTTTTGCGGCCGGTGCTCGACCAGGTCCAGCGCGCATCGGCGAGCACCCTGCCCATTGTTCTGTTGGGCGAGACCGGCACCGGCAAGGAGGGTTTCGCGCGGGCGATTCACGCTTGGAGCGGCCGCAGCGGGCCGTTCTTGGCGGTCAACTGCGCGGCCCTGGTTCCTTCGCTGGCCGAGGCCGAGTTGTTCGGCTATCGCAAGGGCGCGTTTACCGGGGCCGAGCGGGCCAGTGCGGGCCATTTCCGCGCCGCCCAGGGTGGCACGCTGCTGCTCGACGAGATCACTGATCTGCCCGAGCCGATCCAGGCCAAGTTGCTGCGCGCACTGGAGCAGCACGAGGTCATGCCACTCGGCGAATCGGCCGCGGTGAAGGTCGACGTGCGAATCGTCGCGGCCACTCAGATCCCACTCGGCCAGCAAGTCGCCGAGCGCAGTTTCCGGGCCGATCTGTGCGCGCGCCTCGACGGGCTGACGGTCCGCCTGCCTCCCCTGCGCGAGCGCAAGCAAGAAATTGCGTATCTGTTTCTCCACCTTCTGCGCGAGCACTCGGGCGGCAACCCACCCAGGGTCGAGCCACGCCTGGTGGAGCAACTGCTGCTCTACGACTGGCCCTTCAATGTGCGCGAACTTGACTTGCTGGTGCGTCGACTGCTGGTCTTGCACGGCAGTGAGGGAGGCTTGCGCCGTTCGCACCTGCCTGACCACATGTTGCGCGGACTGGGTGCCGGTCCGCGCACTCCCACGCCGGTGTCCCTGTCACCCGGCACCACGCCCGCGGTGGGCACGCCCGTCTTTCCACCGGCAGAAAACCCGCGCGATCGTCGCGAGCGAGAGCTGGCCGCACTGAGGGCGGCGCTGCGTGACCACAAAGGCAACGTGGCGCATGCGGCAGCAGCGGCGGGACTGTCGCGCCAGCGCGCCTATCGGCTGATGGCCTCCGCGGGCGCCGATGACCTGCGCCTGCAGGGCGACGACGTCACGCCCGGCCCGGAGAGGGTATCGTGACCGAGCCGTATGGCGCGACCGGCCCGCGCGCAGGCAAGATAGTCGGGGGAAAGTACCGGCTGAGCCGGCGGCTGGGCGAGGGCGGCATGGGCGAGGTGTATGAAGCGCAGCACACGGTCATCGGCCGCCGCTTCGCCATCAAGTTCCTGCACGCCTACTTGGCGCAGAACCCGGAAACCATGACCCGCTTCCGCCACGAAGCCGAAACCGCGGGCGGCATCGAGCACGAGAACATCGGCGCCGCGCTGGATTTCGGCACTGCCGACGACGGCACGCCCTACCTGGTGATGGAGTACCTCGAAGGCGAGGATCTGGCGCGTCTGCTGGTTCGGAACGGGCCGCTGCCGGTGGCGCGCGCCACGTACATCATCATCCAGGCGTGTCGCGGGCTGACGGCTGCGCATGCGCGCGGGATCGTGCATCGCGATCTCAAACCCGAGAACCTGTTCATCTGCCGCCGCAACGATGGTGGCGATTTGGTCAAGGTGGTCGACTTCGGGATTGCGAAACTGCGTACCAAGCTGACTGTCACCCAGTCGGGCGTCACCATGGGCACGCCTTGCTACATGTCAATGGAGCAGGCCAAGGGAGCCAAAGAGGTCGATCAACGCACCGACATCTACTCGCTCGGGGTGATCCTGTACGAGCTGCTCACCGCCGCCCGGCCCTATCCCGGCGAGAACTACAACGAGGTCTTGTTCAACCTCTTTACCAACGAGCCGGCACCACTGGACTTGCTGCGCCCAGGGCTGCCGGTGGGCCTTTGCGACGTGGTCAATCGCGCGATGGCGCGCGAGGCCCGCAATCGGTTCGATTCAGCCGCTGCGCTGGCGGACGCGCTGGTGCCCTACGCGGGTCGGCCGGTCACGCCGCTGCAGTCGCAGGTCGACATCGAAGTGATGCCGGCGGCGGCGCGTCCGGCGCGCGCAACGGTCAAATCGCCGGTTTCCCTGACATCGATGGAAACCACACCCAGGCCGGTCCCGGTGACCGCCACGCCGCGAAGGCGCGAGACCATGAACACCGACGCGTTCGTGCGCACGGTGATCCCGGGCCGGGCACGCCGGATGGGAATCACGCTTGTGGCAGCGGCGATCATCACCGGACCTTTGGCCTACGCCCTGTGGTGGTACTTGAGTCCGGGTTGGCGGCAGCCGGCCGGGACCGTGGCTCCGGCACGCGAATTTCGCGCGCCAGCCACGCTGCAACCGCCTGAGAAAGCCGCGGCGATGGCGAATCCAGCGCCGGCCCCGGCGGCTGACGCGGCTCCCGCGCACGCGTCCCCGGCGCCGGCCGTCGAGCCAGCCCCTGCGGCCGAGCGAGACAGGGAGCCAGCCCGCGCCCTGCATCCCGGACATCGTGGCCACGCAGAGCCATCAGCGGCACGGCCGGCCCACGATGCGCCCGGCGTCCGGCCCGCTGCTGCCCGGCCGGAGAATCCGACGCAGCCGCAGCCCGCGCGCGCGCCAAGACCGGCGGCAACGGAAATGCTTCAGCCGCCACCCATCCCTGCATTTCCCGACAAGCCCAAGAAGCGCGTGCCTCACTTCGACGACAACCCCTACGGCGAGTAACGCTGTCCACCTGAACGTCCACCCGGACAGGGCGGACAGCGTTGGGTCTCTTGGCGAAACCGGATCGCGATTGCGGCAGCGCTTTCCAAGTCTTCAAGCTGGCGTAATTGCCTGACGATCTGGTCAAACCGACGCGCGGCTGGACTGCGGCACGGGATCAGGCGAAGATCAGGCACGGACTGTGCAGAAGAAGGGTCGCGAAATGACAAGTCTGCTGAAGAGAATCATTCTTGGGCTGGCAATGCTTGCGATCCCGACGGGGCCGATCGCGGCTCGCGCGGATTCCACGGTCAATGCCCGGGCCGAGGCGAAGAAACACTTCGACCGGGCGATGGAATTGAACGAGGACGGGCAGGTGGCCGAGGCGGTCATCGAGCTCAAGCGCTGCTACGAGTTGTCGCCCCATCACACGGTCCTCTACAATCTTGGCCAGGCGTACATCACGCTCGCCAAGCCCGTGGAAGCGGTGGCTGCCTTGCAGCGCTACCTGGACGAGGGCGGTAAGGCGATCAAGCCGGCCCGGCGCGCTGAAGTCGAGCAAGAGATCGCGCGCCAGAAGACCCGCATCGCGACCCTGGAAATCCGGGGCCTGCCCGATGGCGCCGTAGTGACCATCGACGGCGAGGAGGCAGGCAAGGCTCCCCTGGCAGCTCCGGTGGGCGTGGGCGTGGGTACGCACGTGGTGGCTGCCACCGCTGCGGGGTACGAGCCAGGCGAAGCGAAGATCGAGATCGCGGGCGAGGACAGCAAGGTGGTGGAGTTGAAGTTGGTGACACGGGCTGGGCAGCCGGCCGCGGCTGTGGCCGCAGCGCCAGCTCTGGCCCCGGCCTTGGTTTCGGTTCCGACTCCGGCTCCGACTCCGGCCCCGGTCCCGATCCCGGTCGGGGTCCAACTGGTCCCCGGGACGGGCCTCGCGCCAGCGCAGGGCGAGGTCGCGGCTTCGGCCGGAGCATGGAAATGGAGCGGCCTCCAGATCGCTGGCGTGGTGGCCGCCAGCGTGGGCGCGGCCGGGCTGGTGACCGGCGGAATTCTCTGGGAGGTGGCGAAGGACAAGAACAGCGAAGCAAGCAACCAGTTGCCGTCATCCTACGCGCACGCGCGCAGCACCCGCAGCCAAGCCGAGGATCTCGCCACGGGCGCAAACGTGTGCCTCATTGCCGGCGGCGTGCTGGCAGGGCTTGGTGTCATCGCCAGTCTGCTCAGCTTCATTGACGACAGCCCAGCCTCGATCGTGACCCCCGCCCTGGGTCCAAACTTCTCGGGCCTGACAATGAGGGGAACTTGGTGATGCGTCTGCTTGGCATCGCGATTCTCGCATTCGTCACCGCTTGCAGCCTGCCCCCGTTTCCGTCACAAGGCACGGGTGGCACCGGCGGCAGCGGCAGGGGCGGGTCGGGTGGCGCGGGAGGTGCGGCGGGGAAGGGTGGTTCCAAGGGCACCGCAGATACAAGCGCCAGGGATGGAGGGATTGCCACTGGCGGTTTCACCGGCACCGCGGACGCAAGTGTCAGAGACGGAGGGATGGGTACCGGCGATTCCGCTAGCACCGGAGGCACAAGCATCAAGGACGGAGGGATTGGTGTTGGCGGTTCCACCGGCACGGGAGGCAGCGTCGGCAGTAGCGGTGCGACGGGGACAGGCGGTTCAACCAAGTCTACCCCGGATGCTTCCCTAGATCTTCCTACGGACGTACCGAGCAGCACCGGGGGGAACACCGGCGGTGGGGCCGTTGGCGGAACCGCAGCCTCAACGGGCGGGACCGTGGACACTGGAGTGGGCGACGGGGGAATAGGAGATTCCAGTGGCATTGAGGCCGGCGGAACCGGTGACTCCACGGTGGCTGACGCCGCTGTGGACGCACCAGTGGCCTTTTGCGGCGCCACCGATGAGCCTTGCTGCGCGGCAGACACCTGCACGGGCGGCGCTTGCTGCGTGGCCAGTACCTGTGTGGCCAGCGGCGCCACATGTTTGACCGGGGGCACCTGCGTCGCCGGCTCCTGCGCATTGCCCGCAAGCCTCTCGGCGTCGACCTTGAGCTTGGGATTCGGCTCGGTGGTCCTCGGCCAGTCCGGCAGCGTGACGAGCTTCACCATCACGAACACCGGCCAGCGGCCGAGCGGCGCAATGACCGTGGAATCGAACAACGCCGAATTCGCCATCCAGACCAGCGCAACCGGCGACTGCTTCCCCGGCACGACCACTCTGGCCGCAAACGCAAGTTGTGCCGTGCGCATCGTATTTACGCCAAGCGCTGCGGGCGCTCGATCGGCGGTCTTCACCTTCTCGGCCACGCCCGGGGGCAATGGCAGCGTTAGCGCCTCTGGCGCCGGCACCACGCCAGGGAGCCTGGCCAGTTCGACAGCGTTGCTGCCGCTTGGCACAGTGGCCATCGGTTCATCGAGCAGCGTGGCGACCTTTGCCATTACGAACAGCGGCGAGGAGACGAGCGGCGCGATTGCTGTGGCATCGAGCAGCACCGAATTCGCCACCCAGTCCGGCGCACCTGGGGACTGCTTCTCCAGCACGACTACGCTGGCTGCGAGCGCAAGCTGTGCCGTACGCATCGTGTTCACGCCGACCGCGGTGGGCGACCGTTCGGAGACAGTCACCTTCTCAGCTACGCCAGGCGGTAGCGGAAGTGTGAACGTCACAGGCAGCGGAGTGCTACCGAAGTGCTCTCTCGGGATCGCAAGGCTGGGATCCTGCACGTTGGGATCCCACTGAAAATGGAGAACAGAACATGAAGATCAAGGTCTATGTGGTTGATGCTAGGCCGCCTCGCTGGTTGCGTCGCGCACTAGTCTTCGGCGCGGTGCCTCTTGTGATTCTGGGGCTCGGCGCCTTGGTCTACGCATCGGCGGTAACTGGACAGCCGGATTACAATGACGGCGATGTCTTGACCGCTGCGACGCTCAACGCGCATTTGGGGGCACTACAGACTCAGATCAATACGTTGACTACCGGCGAGGGGGTCATTCCGGCGGGGTCTATCATGGCGTACGGTGGCGGCACTGCTCCGAGTGGTTGGATGTTGTGTGACGGCGCGGCGGTCAGTCGAACCACGTATGCTGCTCTCCTTGCTGCCATTGGAGTGCTATACGGCGCCGGGGATGGCCTAGAGACATTCAACCTCCCTGATTTGCGACAGCGTTTCCCGTTGGGTATGGCATCGTCAGGCACAGGAAGCACACTGGGCGGCAGCGGCGGCGCAATTGACCATGCGCATAGTTTCACCCCGGGGGGGATTGTCAGCCAGCCGGCGTTTGCTGGTAGTGCGGGAGCAACTGCCAATGACGGGGTTGATCATACACATGCTGGGCCGAGCCATGTCCACGACATGCAGAACCATACGCATGTTACCGATATCGGCAGCTTCACGTCAGGAGCAGGTTCGGCGCATGTACATGCTGCGGGCGGTCTGTACTTTCAAGTGGCTGAGTTGGTTAATTCCGGAGGGAGCAGATATATGTACTTCAATAGCAACACATCATCTCCGGCAAGTTGGGTTCAAGTGCAGCGAACGGACAACAATGGTGTGGGCGACGGAACATCGACTGGAACCAAGTTCATTGACGGATACCCTTCGGCCGGTCAAACAACGAACTACTACACCGCCAACGGTTCCGGTGCATCTTCATCTGAAGCCTCCCATACTCATACAATAGACCCGCCAAGTACAGGGAGCGGTGGTCCGTCAAACAATACGACGACCGCAGGTGGAACGGGATCGACGAGTGGGGCATCGGCATACTCGCACAGTCACGGCTTCACACCAGCAGGTACTGTCAGCCAGCCAAGCTTCACTGGCAGTGCAGGGACAACGGCGTCAGGCAATCCGCCATTTCTGGTTGTCAACTACATCATCAAGTATTGATCTGGTCAAACGGACGCGCGGCTGGACTGCGGCAGGGGATCAGGCGAAGATCGGGCACGGACTGTGCAGAAGGATCGTCGTGAAATGGCGCATCGACTGAGGAACATCATTCTGCTGCTAGCAACGTGGGCGATCCCGGCGGGGCCCATCGCGGCCCGCGCTGACTCTGCGGCCAGCGCCCGAGCCGAGGCGAAGAAGCACTTTGATCGGGCCACCGAGCTGAACGACGACGGGCAGGTGGCCGAGGCGGTCATCGAGCTCAAGCGCTGCTACGAGCTGTCGCCCCATCACACGGTCCTATACGACCTGGGCCAGGCGTACATCACGCTCGCCAAGCCGGTAGAGGCAGTGGGGGCCCTGCAGCGCTACCTGGACCAAGGCGGCAAGGCCATCAAGCCGGCCCGGCGCGCCGAGGTCGAGCAAGAGATCGCGCGCCAGAAGCCACGCATCGCGACCCTGGAGATCCGCGGCTTGCCCGACGGTGCGGTGGTGACGATCGACGGTGACGAGGGGGGCACGGCGCCGCTGGCGGCTCCGGTGCGCGTGGGCGTGGGCAAGCATGTGGTGGCGGCCACGACTGCGGGGTACGAGACGGCTGAGGTTCAGATTACGGTCGCGGGAGAGGATAGGCGCATCGTCGAGCTGACGCTGAGGGCGCGCGATCTCCGGGCGGGCTGCGCCGCTGGCTACCACGACGGAGGGTCTGGAACTTGCGTGGCGATCGGGGTCTGTTCCGCCGGCCACCACAACGACGGAAGGGGCACCTGCGTCGCTCTCGGCTGCGCACCCGGCTATTTGCGTGTGGGGGGGCAGTGCTCGCTGGCATGGAGAAGCGTGTCCTCGGGCGGAAGCCACACCTGTGGCGTGAGGACGGACGGCACTATCGCGTGCTGGGGCGACAACCGTTACGGCCAAACCACGCCGCCCGCCGGGACCTTCGCCTCTGTCAGCGCAGGCAAGCACCACACCTGCGGCGTGAATACCAGGNNTGCTGGGGCTACAACAGCTCTGGCCAGGCCACGCCGCCCGCCGGGACATTTGTTTCCGTCAGCGCGGGTGAGCACCACACCTGCGCGGTGAGGAGCGACGCCAGCCTCGCCTGTTGGGGACGCAACCTCGAGAACCAGGCCACGCCGCCCGCCGGAGCATTCGTTTCCGTCAGCGCGGGTCAGTACCACAGCTGCGGAGTACACGGTGAAGGCAGTCTGGTTTGCTGGGGCGTCAACCTAAGCGGCCAAGCCGCGCCATCTGCCGGGACCTTCGTTTCTGTCAGCGCGGGTGAGCACCACACCTGCGGGGTGCGGATCGACGACACCATCGCCTGCTGGGGCAGAAGAAGCGAAGGCCAAGCCATGCCGCCCGCCGGGACGTTCACCTCGATCAGTGTCGGTGGGTATCACAGCTGCGGGGTGAAGCACGACGGCGCCGTGGCCTGCTGGGGCGAAAACAGCCACGGCCAGACCACGCTGCCAAGCGGGAACCTCGTCTCGGTCAGCGCGGGTGGCAGCCACACCTGCGAGGTGGGGAGCGACGGGACCATCGCCTGCTGGGGCCGCAACGTCGAGGGCCAGAGCACGCCACCCGGCGGGAGATTTGTTTCGGTGAGCGCGGGCAAGTACCACACGTGCGCCGTGGATTCGAAGGGCACCATCGCGTGCTGGGGAAAGAATCACTACGGTCAAGCTGCCCGGCCCGCCGGGACATTTGTTTCGGTGAGCGCGGGCTACTGGCACACGTGCGGGGTGAAGAGCGACGGCACCATTGCGTGCTGGGGCTACAACAGCTCCGGCCAGGCCACCCCGCCCGGCGGGACCTTCATCTCTGTCAGCACCGGCGAACACCACACCTGCGGGGTGCGAACCGACGGCAGCGTCGCCTGCTGGGGTCGCAACTTTGAAAACCAGGGCACCCCGCCGGTCGGCACATTTGCCTCTGTCAGCGCGGGCCAGTACCACACCTGCGGGGTGCGGACCGACGGCAGCGGCGTCTGCTGGGGTGTCAATGTGCGCGGCCAGGCCACGCCGCCCGCCGGGATCTTCGCTTCGGTCAGCGCGGGTGAGCACCACACCTGCGGGGTGCGGACTGACGGCAGCGTCGTCTGCTGGGGTGTCAATATGCGTGGCCAAACCACGCCGCCTGCCGGGAGCTTCGCCTCTGTGAGCGCGGGCAAGGGCCACACCTGCGGGGTGAGGACTGACGGGAAGATCGTCTGCTGGGGCGACAACGAGTTCGGCCAAGCCACGCCGCCTTGATACGAAGACCGACGACGCTATTGCCTGCTGGCGCCCGCGCTCTGACATGCGGACGCCCGGCTGGACTGCGGTTCGGGATCAGGCGAGGATCAGGCACGGACTGTGCAGAAGGACGGTCATGAAATGGCGCACCCACTGAAGAACATCATTTTATCGCTGGCGATGGTTGCACTCCCGGTGGCGCCTGTTGCGGCTCGCGCTGATTCCGCGGCCAACGCCCGTGCCGAGGCGAAGAAGCACTTCGACCGGGCTATGGAACTGAACGAGGACGGGCAGGTGGCCGAGGCGGTCATCGAGCTCAAGCGCTGCTACGAGTTGTCGCCTCATCACACGGTCCTCTACAATCTTGGCCAGGCGTACATCACGCTGGCCAAGCCAGTGGAGGCCGTGGCTGCTTTGCAGCGCTACCTCGACGAAGGCGGCAAAGACATCAAGCCGGCGCGGCGCGCTGAGGTGGAGCAAGAGATAGCACGCCAGAAGACGCGCATCGCGACCATGGATATTGGCGGGCTGCCCGACGGCGCGGTAGTGACCATCGACGGCGACGAAGTGGGCAAGGCGCCGCTGGTAGCTCCCCTGCGCGTGGGCGTGGGCAAGCACGTGGTGGCGGCCACGGCTGCGGGGTACGAGCCCGGCGAAGCGAAGATCGAGATCGCGGGCGAGGACCGCAAAGTCGTGGATTTGAAATTGGTGCCACGGCCCGCGCAGCCCTTCGTGGCGGCAGCGCCGGTTACGTCCCTGGCCGCGACCCCGGTTCCGGCTCCGGCCGCGGTTCCAGCAGCACCCACACCGCCAGCGGCGCCCGAAGCGTCTCCCAATGTTGCCACGTCGGCGCAACTGACCCCGGGGGCGAGCCTCGCGTCAGCACAGGGCGAGGCCGACTCGTGGGCCGAATCCTCGAAGGGGAGCGGCGTCCAGATAGCCGGCCTGGTGCTCGCTGGCGTGGGCGCGGTTGGGTTGGCGGCCGGAGTCATTCTCCTGCGGAAGGAGCATGACGACTGGTACGGAAAAGCGTGCCTGATGGCCGGCGGGATGCTCCTCGGGGCCGGTCTCGTCACGACCTTGCTCAGCTTCATTGACGACAGTCCATCCAAGAGCGCGGTGATCGCACCCGCGTTGGGACCAAACTTCGCGGGCCTGGCAATGAAGGGAAACTGGTGATGCGTCTGCCTGGCGTCGCGATTCTGGCGTCCGTCACGGCTACCGCATGCAGCCTGCCCGCGTGGCCGCCAGGTGGCACCGACGGCGGCGTCAGCATCACTACGAGCGTGCAGTTCTGCCAGGAATACAGCAGCCGCGAATGCAAGAACGTGGCCACCGCATGCAACTTCCCCGAAGGGGACTGCCTGTCAAGTCGGGCCGCCGCGTGCACAACATGGGCCGAGCAGTCCGAGACTGCTGGCCGCGTCTTTGTTCCGGCCAACGCAGGCCCGTGCCTCAACCGAGTGGAACAGGTGTTCGATGTTCTCAAGAATTCTCTGGCAATCGATGCCAGCGACTACCGCAGTATAGGCACGGCCTGCAAGCGTGTGTTCCAAGGAAGTGCTGGGGCCAATGAGCCGTGCACCGTCGACGAAGATTGTGAGGATAGCCTGATCTGCGACAAAGGGCTGTGCGGCACAGCCCAGATGGTCCGCGCCGAGTCAGCTTGTGCCAACATCGGCGAGTACTGTCCGGGGGGGTATTTCTGCAGCGGTGGAAGCGGAAACGGAATCTGGCTGTGCACGGTGCGAAACTCCGCGAACTCAGCCTGCGATGCGACTACGCCTTGCATGGAGACTCTGCGCTGCGCTTCTGGCGTCTGTACTGCTCGTCTGGCTATCGGTCTGTCGTGTGAGATGGACAGCGATTGTTCGAGCGGCTTCTGCGAGCCCTTTGCGCAGAAGTGTGGTACGGATGTGCGCTTCGCTGACGGAACGCCGGCCTGCCAGGCCTACGAGGGCAACGCTCCCACCAGCGGCGGCGTCGACGCGGGCAACTGAGAGCCATCAGTGCTACGTGCTCTCACCCACCAGATAGCCTTTCGAGGGGCGTGCACGTATCCGCAGGCTTGACGTTGGCGAGTGCCCGTCCCAGTCGTCGTCCCCTGTCCGCCCGTCCCAGGTCGAATCTCCGGCCGTAGGCGCCTGCCGGTCGCCCCAGCAGCACATGCACCTGACTTTAGTTAGGCTTGCTTTTCTAAAGTGCCCCTATGGCACACTCGCGTTGGGTCGCCGCGCACTTGGGCGAAGCGCTGCGATCGCCCGCTGCAGTTGGAGGCCCGGATCACGGCAATTCCCTGGTGGTGGCTGTGAATGTCACGGCGTCGTGGGCGGCAAAACCGGGCTGTCCCACAGGGCGCCGACATCGATCGCTACCGCATCGAAGGGTGGAATGCGCATCTGTCCATCACCGCCGAACGTGCCGGCCACGAGCAGATCCTTGCCCGCGAGCTTGAGAACCTCGATGGTCCGGGCCACCGGATCCACGAACCAAAGCCAAGGCACCCCCTGCTCACGGTAGATGTCTTGCTTGCGCGTGCGGTCCAGGATCGCGGTCGAGGGCGACAAGACTTCGCAGGCCCAGTCCGGCCGAACCGCGAACCACGCCGTCTCCGGCGCCGCCGGCATGCGCTCACGCAGCCATCCGGCCAGGTCAGGGACGAGCACGTGGCCGCCCAGGTGCAATTCCGGCTCGAATAGGATCAGCCAGCCCCCGGGTCCGCCGCGACCGCGGCCGTACGGCCCGGTGAGCTCACCGCCGAGGTACGATGTCGCAATGGAATGGCGCGGAGCCGGGCGTGGTGACACGACCAATTCGCCGTCGATGATCTCGCCGATGACGTTTTCCGGGAGGCGACAGAGATCCTCATAGGTCGCTGGCCGCGTCCGGAGCTGGGTGTGCGCCATTGCGAAGAAGAGTCTAGCAGATCCGGGTGTATGCAGTGGCGCTGCGGAGAACCCAATCGCCCGCGCGTCCGGCTGACTGTGCCTACGCCTCCTGGCTAACACGCGCACGCCATCCGCGGTATGCGCAGCGCCTATGCCCGCCTCCGGGAGGTATGGCGATCTGCCGGCTGTGCCTACAGGTCGTCTGACAGCCCGGCTGTCCACCTGGACGTCCACCCGAACACGGCGGCGCGGGGTGGACAGCGCGATCTCCTCGGAAATCCATGCGCAGTGGCCGGCACGGGGTCTGCACTAGGGGAAAGCGAATGGTTCGAAAACGCTTTCCGCAGAAAAGGAGACTCCCCATGGCGCGTACGTTCTTCTCGCCGTCCCTTCTGGCGATACTTCTGGCCAGCTCAAGCGCTCTTGCGCAGACACCAGGCCACTGGGAGTTGCTGGCGCAAACTGAATGCGTGGCTGGCCACACCCAAGCCGGCAACGCGATCCTGGACCAGTTGTTCGCAGACACGCACGATGCGCGCTTCCTCCGCGCCCAGGGGCTTTGCCTACAGGTGGGCAACCGCTGGGTCGAGGCGGCAGACAAGTTCCGGGCCTTCTTGCGCCAGTCCCAGGGATTGTCGGCCGCTGACCTCAGCTCGGCCGAGGAGCAGATCCGAATCTGCGAGGAAATGGCGTCTGGCCAGGGAAACTGGCAGTCGGCCGCGCTGGTGTCGCCGGCCGCGCCGCCAGCGCCGCCAGCGGATCGGCCCAGTGAAGAGCTGCAGCCCACATCTTTGCCAAGCGTCCCGGTTGCGGTTTTGCCCGCGCCGCCAGCGGGTCGGCCCAGTGAAACGCCGCAACCCACATTCCCGCACAGCGTCCCAGCCGCGGTTCTGCAGACCACGGTGGTGGCGCCCCAGCAGGCGGATGCTGCCCCCAGTGAATGCACAAAGTGCTATCCGGGCGGCCTCAGCCTGGTTCCGGCGGCCGACATCCCCATGGCCGGCATCGGCGCGGGCGTGGTGAATGACTCGCAGTTCGTCTCGTCAGGTGGCTCGTCGCACAGTCTTTTCCTGACTGCACCCTACGTCGAGCTAGGCGCCCCGGGCTTTCGCAATCTGTCGCTGCATTACCACGCGATCCTCGCCGGGTGGGTGGCGACCGGCGGCGGGCAGAGTCAGTACGACGCGGTTGTCATGCAGCACACGGCCGGCCTCAAGATCGTTCCCTACTACAACGGGCAAGGCGACAGCTTCCTGGTCACACTCAACGCTTCAGTCAAGAATGCGAGCGCCACCAAGACATCGGGCTACGACACCGTCGGCCCCCACGGGCTCTTGCTGTACTCAGGATTCGCGGAGCCGCTGGTATTCAAGCTGGGGATCGGCGGCGGCGCTGACCTCGCGATCACGCGCGGGTTGAGGAACTCAGGCCAGGCGCAGTACTTCGGCCAGATCGGTGGCTTGCTGCTCAAGCGCGACGCCGCCTACAGCTACCTGGTTGCGGAACTGGTGGGCACCGTGGATCTGCGCCTCAAGGACACCGTTGATTACCGCAACTCGAGGTCCTCGGGTTCGTACACCACGCGCACGAATACGACCCTGGACGCCACCCACAACATGGACGTGTTCTTCGGCCTCATCGTCAGGGGCAGCGCCTATCAGTTCAAGTTCGGCATGGATCTGCCGGTCACCAAGAAGGATCAGCGCATTGACTACGCCCTGGTCATGGGCGTGGGTTGTCTGCTGTAGAAATCTTCACAAATACTGGCGCAAGATTCTCCAGCTGTGCGCATCCAATTGCGGCACCGAGGCGATGCGGTAGCGGATGCCGTGGCTGTCGATCAGCAGGGCGCCGTCGCTGCCCATGCGACGGATGTTGTCCTCGCTGGTCAGCTCGAAATTCGTTTCGCCGCGGTCGCTCTTGACGAACCACTGGCTGGAGCCGCCGCCCTCGACGACGCGCAAGATGCGCAGGATGCGCGGAATGAACTCGCGCCGGGCCAGCTCGGCGGCAAGCTGGTCGCGTGTCTCGGGCGAAAGCGCGGCCGTGTCGGTCAGGCAAAGCACCTCGTGGCCACTTTCGTCGCACAGAGAGAGCCACTGGTCGGGCGCGGAGAATGGGAAGGCGCGCACCGGCACTACGCCACTGTGGCTTTGCCCATTTGCCAGGGTAACCACCAGTCGGCCAAAGGCGTCGTGGTGCAGGCGAATGAGGTTGGCGTCGTCGTTGTCGCTCACGCGTCACCTCCCTCGCGCTCGGACAGGGTCGGCGGCAGCTCCCGCGGCGGCTCAGGGCTGCCCAATTCCTGTCCAAGCTGCATCTGCGCCTGGTAGAGCTGGGCATAGCGGCCGGCCGCGGCCAAGAGATCCGCATGTTGTCCTGTCTCGACGATGCGGCCGTGCTCAAGCACGACCAATCGGTCTGCCTTGTGCAGGGTGCTCAGCCGGTGGGCAATCGCGATGGTGGTGCGGCCGCGCACCAAATTGTCGAGCGCCTCCTGGATCTCGCGCTCGGTCTGCGTGTCCACCGACGAGGTCGCCTCGTCGAGAATAAGGATGCTCGGGTCGATGAGCAGGGCGCGCGCAATCGAGATGCGCTGCCGCTCCCCGCCCGACAAGGTGTGGCCGCGCTCGCCCACCATGGAATCGTAGCCGTCGGAGAGCTGTAGGATGAACTCGTGCGCCCGCGCGGCCCGCGCCGCGGCCACGATTTCTGCCCGCGTGGCGTTGGGTTTGCCGTAGGCGATGTTTTCCGCGATGGTGCCCCAGAAGAGGAAAGGGTCCTGCAGCACGATGCCGATATGGCGGCGGTACTCGGCGATCGGGAAGGACCTGATGTCGGTTCCGTCCACCAGCACTGCGCCCTCGCTGACGTCGTAGAAACGGCAGACCAGATTGACCAGGGTGCTCTTGCCCGCGCCCGTGGTGCCCACCAGGCCGATCATCTCGCCGGGTTTCACCTGCAGGCTGACGCCGTCGATGACCTGCCGGCTGCCAAAGCGGAAGCTTGCGTTGCGCACCTCGATTGCGCCGCGGATTTTGTCGGGATGGACCGGATGCGCTGGCTCGGGCACGCCGGGCGGCCGGTCCAGAATTTCGAACAAACGCTGGCTGCTGGCCGCAGCCTTCTGGGTGTTGGTGGCCATCCGGCTCATGGATTCGAGCCGCGCGTAGAAACGACCGATGTAGGCCAGAAATGCCACCAGCACACCAACCGTGACCCGGCCGCTGAAGACCTCCCAGGCGCCCACCACCCAGACCACCAACAGACCAATCTGGTTGAGCATGGCGACCGCGGGCCAGAAGAAGGTCCACACCTTGTTGACCCGGTCGTTGGCCGCGATGATGCGCAGGTTGGCGGCGCCGAATCGCTCGGCTTCACGCTTTTCTTGCGCAAAGGCTTTGACCACGCGGATGCCAGGAATCGTGTCGGCCAGGATGCTGGTCATCTCGGCCCAGGCGCGGCCGCCGTGCAGAAAGCCGTGGGTCAGCCGGTCGCGCAGGTGCACGGTCAGCCAGGCGATGAGCGGGAAGGTGCAGAGTGTGGCGGCGGCCAGGATGGGGTCGATGCTGATGAGCACCACCGCGGTGCCCACGATCATCAGGACGTCGGCGACGAAGTCGACCAGGGTATCGGAAAGGAAACTGCAGATGCGGTCGGTGTCGCTGCTGATGCGGGCCACCAGATCGCCGGTGCGCTTGGTGCCGAAGAATTCCAGCGACAACTTCTGCACGTGGGCATAGGTGGTGTTGCGCAAGTCGGCGCTGATGCGCTCGCTGACCCAGGCCAACACCCAGCCCTGGGCCCAGCCCAAGGCCCAGGCGAGCAGCGAAGCGCCGGCGAACGCGATCAAGTAGAAGCCGACGCGGCGGAATCCAACCTCGCGCTCCCGCTCGATGCTGCGCGCCTCGCGGTCGCTTATCCCGGAGGTGGAACGCGCCTCTTTGACGTGATCCTGGTACGGCTCCAGCACCTTGTCGACCAAGGGCCAGGTCAAATAGGGTGGGACCAGGCTGGCGGCGGTTCCGCCCAGGGTGAGCAGGAGGCCCAGCGCCAGCGCGGCGGTGTGGGCGCGGGCAAAGCGAAACAGACGGAAGAGCGAACGCACGTTGGCTGGCGCGGCGGTCTTCTCGCCCTCGGGTACAGGCAACTCGTCGTCCGGGACGGACTCGCCGGGCCCGTGGCCCGCAGTCAGGCGGTCAAAGGCGTCCGCCAGATCCCGGGCCGCACCCGCCCGGCCCACGGTGTGGTACCAGCAGGCAAGCCGCGCGCTGGGGCCGAGTGCTTCCAACGTGCCCAGGCCGCCGCGGTCGCGCGCCTGTAGGCGCGTCACCTGGTCGAGCGGCCACGCGCGCAGTTCGGCACCTTCTCGCGCCAGCAAGCGGCGGTTGGTGAGCACCACCAGCCCCTCGCAAAACTCCCGCCGGCCGTCCAGGTCGGGCTGGAACATCGCGCGCAGGGATTCGCCCGGTACAAGCACAGCCTGCACGATGCCGCGTAAGGGTTCAGGGAGCTGGTTGCAGGTTGCGTCGGATTCGGTCAAGTTGCGCTGCTCATTCCCCGTAGGGGGTACTCTTGTAGCCGCCAAGTTACACCACGGCTTCCCCTGTGACACAGTTCGATTAGTCTCTTGGACGTCATCTCGCATCGGTCATTCAAGGAACCACCATGGAGATCCGTAGAATCTTCGCGCTGCGCGGCCCCAACATCTGGTCGCGCCACCCGGTGTTGGAAGCTTGGGTGGACCTTCAGGATTTGAAGGACAGGCCATCCGATTCCATACCCGGTTTCAACGACCGGCTGATGGCCTGGTTGCCGACCATGATCGAGCACCGTTGCAGCGTGGGCGAACGCGGCGGCTTCTTTGCGCGCCTGCGCGATGGCACCTATCCGGCGCATGTACTGGAACATGTCTGCATCGAGCTACAGAACCTGGCCGGTACGCGTGTGGGGTACGGCCGCGCGCGCGAGACAACAGAAGAGGGCGTGTACCGGGTCGTGGTNNGTGGTGCGCTACCGCGACGAGAGGCTGGGTCGCGCCTGCCTGCTCGCCGCGCTCGAACTGGTGCTGGCCGCCGTGCACGACAAGCCCTACGACGTCGCGCAAGAGGTAGGCAAGCTGCGCGAGTTAGCTGACCGCGTGTGCCTGGGCCCCAGCACGGCTGCCATCGTGGCCGCGGCTGACGCGCGTGGGATTCCCGTGCGCCGACTGAACGAGGGCAACCTGGTGCAGCTCGGTCAGGGGGCCAAGCAGCGCCGCATCTGGACGGCCGAGACCGACCGCACCAGCGCGGTGGCTGAATCGATCGCGCAGGACAAGGAGCTGACCAAGAGCCTGCTGCGCGCGGGGGGCATTCCCGTTCCTGAGGGCCGCCTGGTCAGCGACGCGGCCGATGCCTGGCAGGCGGCCGAGGAGATCGGCGTGCCCGTGGTGGTGAAGCCACGCGACGGCAATCACGCCCGCGGCGTGTTCGCCGGTCTGACCAGCGAGGCTCAGGTGCGGGCTGCGTTCGAGATGGCGTGCAATGAAGGCAGCGGCGTGATTGTCGAGAGGTTCGCCGAAGGGGCAGAACACCGCCTGCTGGTGGTGGGTGGCAAGCTGGTGGCGGCTATGCGCGGAGAGATCGCCAGTATCGTCGGTGACGGCCAGCAAACCGTGGCCCAACTCGTGAACGCGCAGATCAACTCCGACCCCAGGCGCGGCCCGTTTGAGACTTGTCCGCTTTGCCGGATCACCTTGAAGGACGAGTCCACGCTCATGCTGCTCGAACGTCAAGGTGTCCGTCCCGAGAGCGTGCCGGCTGCGGGCGTGTCAATTGTGGTCCAGTACAGCGACAACCTGGCCATCGACGTGACCGACGAGGTTCACCCCAGCGTCGCAGCCCATGCGGCCTTGGCGGCCCAGATCGTCGGCCTGGACGTGGCTGGGCTCGACGTGGTGGCGAACGACATCTCGCAGCGGCTGGAGGACCAGGGCGGAGTGGTGGTCGAGGTCAACGCCGGGCCGGGACTGGCCATGCACCTGGCACCCTCGGTGGGCGCGCCCCGACCCGTGGGCGAGGCCATCGTGGACACGCTCTTTCCGCCGGGCGAGAACGGGCGCATCCCCATCGTGTGTGTGACCGGCACCAACGGCAAGACCACGGTGACCCGCCTGGTGGCGCACATTCTGCGGTCAGCGGGGCGGGTGGTGGGCATGACCTCCAGCGACGGCATCGACGTGGCCGGCCGCACCATCGAGAGCGGGGACTGCGCCGGCCCGCGCAGCGCGCGCAAGGTCCTGCTTAACCCGCAGGTCGAGGCCGCGGTATTCGAAGCCGCCCGCGGCGGGATACTGCGCGAGGGTCTTGGCTTCGACCGTTGCGATGTGGCGGTGGTGACCAACATCGGCCAGGCCGATCACCTGGGACTGCATAACGTGAACACGGTTGACGACATGTTCACGGTCAAGCGCACGCCGGTGGACGTAGTCTTGCCCACCGGCCATGCCGTGCTCTACGCCGGCGATCCGCTGGTGGCGCAGATGGCGCCGCTGTGCGCGGGCTCTGTGATTTTCTTTGCCATCGATGGTGCGCATCCGACCCTGCTGGAGCATCGCGGCCAGGGCAAGCGCGCCGCCTTTGTGCGCGACGGGCAGTTGATTCTGTGCGAAGGACCGGCGGAAACCGACCTCATCTCGATCAACGAGATCCCCGTCACCCACTCCGGGCGCGTGCCCTTCCAGGTGGAGAACGTTCTGGCGGCCGTCTCGGCGGCGTGGGCCCTGGGTCTGCCCCAAGAAGCCATCCGCACCAGCCTGGAAACCTTCCGCGCTGATCGGCAGGACGATCCCTGCCGATTCAACCTCGTGCCCCATGGTGAAGCCACCCTGGTGATCGACGACTGCCACAACGTATCTGCGCTGACCGCGGTCGTGTCCGCGCTGGACAGGTTTCCCCATCGGAAGCGTACTGCGATCTATTCGGCAGGTGACACTAGGCGCGACGAAGACATTATGCGGCAAGGTGAGATCATGGCCGCCGCCTTTGACCGCGTCATCCTTTACGACGACCCGTCGGCCACGAGTCGGGCCAAGGGTGATGTCCCTGGTCTGTTGCGAAATGGTCTGGCCGTTGGGCCGCGGGTTGCTGAAATCATTTACGTTTCTGACTATCGAGGTGCGGTTGGCAAGGCCTTGGAGCTTCTTGCGCCGGGCGAGCTGGCGCTGGTCCAGATCCTTGACGGCGACATCGAATCGAGTCTTGCTGTGTTATCGGCCTTTGGCGTGGTTGGCGAAGAGAAAAGGGCACGTGGTGGTGCCGGAGCTGCGAATAAATTCCATTCGCGGCCCGTCGCACTACCAGTGACCCTCCGGTCTTCATCTAGGCCGGACTCGAAGAAAAACTAACCAACCCGAAACGGCCGCCATGCAAATCAACAGAATTCGCGCACTTAGGGGACCCAATATTTGGAGCCGTCACACTGCGCTTGAGGTGACGGTCGATCTTGGCCAGGCCAGCATGCCCGTGGCCGAAATCCCGGGATTCGAGGCGCGCTTGCGTGACCTTCTGCCCGACATGTTCTCCGGGGTTCAATGGGCTGAGGCCGATCTAACCCGCCCCACAGCCGAGGGTGTGACCCTGGCGCATGTCTTGGAGCGGGTGGCGATGGCGTTGCAGAAGCTGGCGCGGGCGATGGTGTCGTTTGGCAAGACCAGTGCGACGAACGAAGCGGGCGTGTTCACGGTCGTGGTGGAGTATCGCGAGGAGGATGTGGCACGCGCGGCGGTGGCAGCGGCGGTCCAGGTCATCGACGCCGTGCTGGCTGAGCGAAGCTTTGACGTGCAGGCCACGGTCAAGCAGTTGCGTTCCCAGGATGAGGATCTGCGCCTGGGTCCCAGCACCGGGGCCATCGTTCGGGCGGCCGAGGCCAGGGGAGTTCCCACCCGCCGGCTGAATCAGGGCAGTCTGGTCCAGTTGGGTTGGGGCTCGCGCCAGCGGCGCATTCTGGCGGCTGAAACCGATCGCACGAGCGCCATCGGCGAATCCATCGCTCAAGACAAAGAGCTGACCAAGCTTCTGCTTCGATCGGTCGGCGTGCCGGTTCCGGCTGGCGGCCCGGTCAAGGATGCCGATGAGGCTTGGGAGATGGCCCAGGAGGTCGGGGTTCCGGTGGTGCTCAAGCCCCAACACGGAAACCAGGGCCGCGGCGTGGCCGTCAACCTGACCACGCGCGAGCAGGTTCTTGCCGCCTACCAGGCCGCGCGGGCCGAGGGCTCGTCGGTGCTGGTGGAACGTTTTGCCCAGGGTGCTGACCATCGATTGCTGGTGGTGGGTGACCGGCTGATTGCGGCGGCCCGTCGGGATCCGCCCCAGGTTCAGGGCGACGGCAAGTCCACCGTGGCCGAGCTGGTGGTAGTCGTCAATTCGGACCCGCGCCGGGGCGAGGACCATTCCACCTCGCTCAGCAAAATGCGCCTTGATGCGATTGGCCTGGCGGTCCTGGAAAGCCAGGGCTACACGCCGGATTCGGTCCCGGCGGCGGGCACGCGGGTGTTCTTGCGCCAGAACGGCAATCTGAGCACGGGCGGCTCGGCCACCGACGTGACCGACCGTGTGCATCCCGAAAACGCCGCACGCGCGGTGGATGCGGCTCGCGCGGTCGGGCTGGACATCGCGGGCGTGGACGTGATCTGTCGCGACATCAGCCGGCCTCTGGAAGAGCAGGGCGGGATTGTGGTCGAGGTCAATGCCGCGCCCGGGCTGCGCATGCACCTGGACCCGTCGGTGGGCAAGCCGCGGCC
>PMCR01000438.1 GCA_003155465.1 Myxococcales bacterium
GACACGCTCGGCCAGGTGCTGGCGCGCGAAGGGTTCGGCCCCGCCGGCCCGCAGGTGATAGCCGCGCTCGCCAAGCTCTGCGACCCGCGCAGCATCCGAGGCGGGCAGAAGTACGTCGTGCGGCTCGGCGAGGATGGCGTGCCCGCGTCGTTCGAGTACCAGTCGTCGGCGATCCTCCGTTACCTCGTCGAGAAGGATGAGGAGACCGGCGCCTGGAAAGGGCGCAAGCTCGAGGCGGCGGTCGAGATCAAGACGGTCGCGGCGGGCGGCGTCGTCGATTCGTCGCTCTACGAGTCGGTCCAGAAGGCGGGCGAGTCGACGGTGCTCGTGAGCCTGCTGGTCGAGCAGTTCGCCTGGGACGTGAACTTCTACACCGACACCCACCCCGGCGATCACTGGAAGGTGGTGGTGGAGAAGCAGTACTTGGGCGGGCAGTTCTACAAGTACGGTAGTCTGCTTGCGGCGGAGTACGGCGGCAAGGCGGGCACATTTCGGGGTTTCTACTGGAATCCTTCCGGACAGCGCGGGCGAGGGCGCTACTACGACGAGAAGGGCCAGGCTCTGGCCAAGAGCATGCTCAAGACCCCTCTGCGCTTCGTGCGCATCAGCTCGAAGTTTGACCGGCACCGCTTTCACCCCATCCTGCACCGCATGAAAGCCCACCTGGGCATCGACTACGCGGCGCCCGTCGGAACACCGGTATGGGCGACGGCAGGTGGCAAGACAGTCGAAGTCGGTATGAAGCCCGGCTCGGGCAACACGGTGGTGATCAACCACGGCAGCGGGCTGCAGACGCGCTACTACCACCTGTCCCGTTTCGCAAAGGGGCTGAAGCCAGGCAAGCAAGTTCAGCAGAAAGAGGTCATTGGCTACGTTGGGACCACCGGGCTGTCCACCGGCCCGCACTTGCACTTCAGCGTCACGCGGGCCGGGGTGTTCATCGATCCCAGCAAGCTCACCATCTCGCGCGAGCCACCGGTGGCCAACCGGGCGGCCTTTCTGGAGGCCATTCGCCCCCGCTTGGCGGCCCTGCGCGTCTTGCCGCCCGCCGTCGCCAAGAACTGAGTATACTGGGGCCATGGTGCGTGTTCTGCTTGGCCTCGTGAAGGGCGGCATCGTAGGGGGCGTCGTGGGGTTTGCAGCTTCGCGTGTCGGCTTCGGCGCGGGCGCCACGGCGTGGCTCGTGTACGGCGCCGTGGGTTTTCTGGTGGGGATCGTATGCGGCAAGCCACCGTGGCGGCAGGAAACCATTTGGACATCCATCGTGAAGGGTGTCGTTGGGCTGGCGGTGTGCATGGGCCTCTTCTGGGTTGCCGGGAAGGTGTTCGGGGGAATGAAGGCGCCGGCGCAGCTCCTGGCACCTCTGGGTCTCGCCGACGGGCAGGCACTGGTGTCGGTGCCGTCATTACTGGGCCCCCTCATCGGAATCTTGTACGGCGTGTTCGTCGAGGTGGACGACGGTGGCAAGTCGGCAGTAGCGGGCAAGGGCCCGGCCAAGCCTGCGAAGCAGGGTTGATCTCTGAAGAGACGCTCAGGCGTGGCGAGGGCCGGTCAGCGGATCCTTGACGGGCTCGGACTCCTCGTCCTCTCCGTCGAAAGCGCCCAGCTCACGCAGGACTTCCTCCTCCTGCGCCGGCGGAGACTCGGGTGCCGGGGTCTGGAGCTCGCTGCGTTCCTGGGCGCGCCGCCGGCGAAAGAAGATCACTTCTTCCGCCAAGCCCAGCACAACGTAGGAGAGCACGAGAAACAGGAAGATGAACGCCTTCTCCAGGCCGGCCATGACGATGGCCGCGCACGCGCCGACCACCAGCAGGAGAATCCCGACAGTCTTGAGGTTGAGGCGCAACTCCTTGAACGAGCGAAAACGTACGCGCGACACCATAAGGGTCGAGAGCACGAGCACAATCAGCGCCGTCGAGCCCTCGCTGACCAGCTGGTACGAGCCGGCGTTGTGGCTGACGATGACCATGAAGACCAACACGCTGGCGGCGGCCGGAATGGGGAGGCCAAGCATGTACTTGCCGGGCTTGACCTTGCCGGCGGNNGCCGAAGTGGTTGAGCCCCCACTTGTACATCATGAGCGCCGGGGCAGCCCCGAAGGTGATGACGTCGGCCAGCGAGTCGAGGTCGCGGCCGAGATCGGTCTGGGTTTTGGTCAGGCGCGCCACCCGACCGTCGAATGTGTCGAAAAGCAGGCCGAAACAGATGGCCAGGGCTGCCAGGTAGAGGTTCGCCTCACTGTCGCCCGAGGCAGACAGGGCCAGCGACGCAAATCCGCTCAGAACGCAGGACAGCGTGAAAAGGTTCGGAAGGACGTAGTAGGTCTTCCGGAAATCCACCAACCGAGGATACCATGCGGTCGTGCGCTTTTTGCGATCCTTACTCACGATTCCCCAAGTGGCGATCGTGACCTTGTTCGGTAGCCTGATGGGGCTGCTGATGCGCCTGCGCGACCCCAGCGGCGACTGGGTGCTCGATCTGACGCGCTGGTGGTCAGGGTGGGTGACCCGTTTCGCAGGTGTGCGCATCACCGTGGACAACCGGGCCAACCTCGACCCCCAGCAGCCCTACGTGTTCATGGCCAACCATGCCTCGACGATTGACATATGGGCTCTCCTCCTGGGGATTCCGCGCCGGGTGCGCATGATCGCCAAGAAGGAGCTGGCGCGCATTCCGTTTCTTGGCTGGGTAATGTGGGCGGGCCGCTTCATTTTCATCGACCGGCAGAATGCGGCGGCGGCTCGACGAAGCATCGACGAGGCCGGCCGGCGCATCCGGGGCGGCGACTCGGTAGTGATCTTCCCCGAAGGCACGCGCACACGCGACGGGCAGTTGGGACCCTTCAAGAAGGGCGGATTCCACCTGGCCATGGAGGCAGGGGTTCCCATC
Organism: Myxococcales bacterium; assembly: GCA_003155465.1. The sequence goes on from PMCR01000438.1 coordinate 2,890, forward strand.
GTGCCCATCGCCCTGCGTGGCACCCGCGCGCTGATGCCAAGGGGCAGCCTGCGCGTGAAGAGCGGCGAGGTGTTCGTCACCATCGGCCCCCCCATTTCCACCAGCGGCCTCACCATCGACGACCGGCCCGCGCTCATCGAGCGCGTGCGCGACGCCATCGCCGCCATGGCCGCGGAACCCAGCGGGCAATCGTAGGGGCGACCTGCGGTCACGCCCTCGCCAACGGGACCACGGCTACGGGCGATAGGCGCGCACATTGGTCGCGTGGTGATAGAAGGTGACGCCAGCGTTCGATGGTGAGCTTCCAATGATGGCCCTTTCCCGTTTCGGTCTTGCAGTCGCTCTCCTGTCTTTCGGGCTGTTGCTTTGCGCTGGCTGCAATCGCAACAGCAACAAACGCGACACCGGCATTATTCCTGATGCGCAGGCGCCCGTCATGGCGATGGACGCGGCTGTGGATGTCGCCACCGACCGTCCGCCGGATTTCGCGATGGACGCGGCAGGCGGCAAGGACGCATTTTCTGCGACGGGAGGAGCGGGTGGTGCAGACGCATTCTCGGGTACGGGTGGCGCGATCGGGACTGATGGAGGCACGGCAGCCGCCGATGCTCGAACCGTGACGGGGGACACGCCAGGCGCCGATACGCCGCCTGATGTTCCGGTTGGCGGGAGCGGAGGAACGGGCGGCACGATGGCCACGGGCGGGATGACAGGTACCGGCGGCAGCACGGCCGGAGCCGGAGCGGGTGGCGTCCCGACTACGGGCGGGACCAGGACAACCGGCGGAACCGCAGCGAGCGGTGGGACCAGCGGTAGCGGTGGTGTTTCGGCGGTCAACGGATCGCGACCAAGCTGTGTCGGCCTTCCCGCAACCTGCGGGCCGTCGGGGAACGAGAGCTGCTGCACGGATTTGCTGGTCCCGGGCGGGAATTTCTACCGGACGGACCTCGTTTCGACCTATCCGCCAAACAGTTTTCCGGCGACCGTGGCTGACTTCTACCTCGACAAGTACGAGATCACGGTGGGCCGCTTCCGGCAGTTTGTGGATGCTGGCAAGGGAACGCAGGCCAGCCCGCCCGTGTCTGGCGCGGGTGCCAATTTACGGATTGAGGGCTCGGGCTGGGACTCGGCGTGGAACGCGTCTCTGGCTAAGGACATGGACGCGCTGAACGCCGCGCTGAAAGGCTCTCCGACCTATTGTACTTGGACCGACACCGCAGGAAGCAACGAGAGCCGGCCGCTGAACTGCCTCGACTGGTACACGGCGTTTGCCTTCTGTGAGTGGGATGGGGCACGGCTGGCGACCGAGGCCGAGTGGGGCTACGCGGCTGCGGGAGGAGACGAGCAGCGGAAGTACCCGTGGGGGAGCGCGGCACCAGATCCCAGCAAGGCGAGCTACTACCCAGACTCAACACAAAAGTGCATGGGTGATGGCGTAGCTGGGTGCTCGATGGCGGATTTCATCGTGGTGGGCTCAAAGCCCGCGGGAAATGGCCGCTGGGGTCACGCTGATCTGGCCGGGAACGTGGAGGAGTGGACGCTCGACGGGCACGCGGCATACCCAAATCCAACCTACCCATATCAATGCAACAATTGCGCTAATATCTCGGTCGTCTCCGAACGGATGTTGCGGGGCGGCAGCTTTAGAAGCGACGCCTCTGGCCTCGTGTCTGACGCCCGCGGCGGATCCAATCCCGTGCGCCACGACATCGACTTCGGGGCTCGTTGCGCCAGAAACGCCGGCGCCGTCAACAAGGCGGCCGGGGCCGATTGTACCGCGAGTGCGGAATGTGAAACGGGACTGGCCTGTCTGGACGGAGTGTGTTGTAAGCAGTCGAGCTGTCCGGTTTGCCGGAATTGCGGCGGGGATGGCACGTGCAGCATCACGGTTTCCAGCACCGACGACACGAGCGGCCTGAGTTGCATGGGCAACGACACCTGCGACGCTGCGGGTGCGTGCAAGAAGAAGAATGGCCAGGGCTGCGCCGCCCCTGGCGAATGCGCCTCGGGCAATTGCAACAGCAGCGGCGTGTGCGCCGCGCTGAGATGCCCAGGCCTTGCCGCGACCTGCGGGCCGTCGGGGAATGGGGACTGTTGCGCGAGCCTGGCGGTTTCTGGAGGAACATTCTATGAGGGCTACGATGGTGTCACCTACACGGACATGAGCCGCCCGGCGACCGTGGCTGACTTCTACCTCGACACGTACGAGATCACGGTGGGCCGGTTCCGACAGTTCGTGGAGGCAGGCGTAGGAACGCAGCTGAGTCCGCCCGCGTCGGGTGCGGGCGCCCATCCGCTGATCAATGGCTCTGGCTGGGATTCGAACTGGAACACCAGACTTCCCGCAGACACGGCCGCGCTGAAGGCTAGGATGAAGTGTCTATCTGATCTTCAGACCTGGACCGACATTGCGGGGGGCAATGAAAGCCGGCCGCAGAACTGCCTCGATTGGTACACGGCGTTCGCCTTCTGTGTGTGGGACGGTGGCAGGCTGCCGACCGAGTCCGAGTGGAATTACGTTGCATCAGGAGGAAGCGAGCAGCGGGAGTACCCGTGGGGGAGCGGCGTCGATTACAGCAAAGCGAGCTACAACGCCATGGGTGATGGAGATCCCGTCCTCGAACTGACCGACCTGCTAGTGGTGGGCTCGAAGCCCGCGGGAAACGGCAAATGGGGTCACGCCGACCTAGCCGGAAACGTGGACGAGTGGACCCTGACCGGCGACCAAAACGGCCGGGTGATCCGAGGCGGCGACTTCATCGGCAGCGACTCGGACTCCCTCCGGTCGGTCGGGCGCAGCGTGCACGTACCGTCGTTCTCCTACGAAGGCTTCGGGGTCCGTTGCGCCAGGACCAGTCTGTAGCTTGTGGTTCGAGGTTCGTGTTCAACGCGACCACCGCAGCCCTTGTCGGTCGGACAGCTAGAGCACGACGGTCGAGGACGACTGGCGTCACGGTCGGAGATCCATCGGCCAATCCTCTTCGAAAACAGGGACGGTCGCGACCGCAGCGGCAGAGACGTATTCAATAGTCAGGCACCGGGCTATACTCTCGACGCCAAATGTTATCCAGGGGAAGGTCCGCCGTCCCAGTCGCTGAGGCACGGCCGTTTTCTGCCCGCGCCCTGGCCGACCAAGGAGCCTCGCAGTGAGTCCAGGCGGGCAATCGGCGCAAGCCTTGATTGGGACCGTGCTCGAGGGCGCGTATCGCATCGAGAGACTGGTTGGCGAGGGAGGCATGGGCGTGGTGTACGAGGCGACGCACCTGCGCCTGGGCGCGCGCGTGGCGGTCAAGGTGATGGCGCGCGACTTGGCCGCGGATTCCGAAGCCATGGCGCGTTTTCATCGCGAGGCCATGGTCACGAGCGGGCTCGGCCACCCGCACATCGTGAAAGTTCTCGACTTCAGCACCACGCCGACCGGCGAGCCTTTTCTGGCCATGGAGTTTCTCGAGGGCGAGGATCTCGAACGTCGTTTGCGCCGCGCTGGCCGCTTGCCCATCGCGGAGGTGGCCCACATCATCAAGCAGGTTGCATCGGCCCTGGCCGCCACCCACGCCAAGGCCATCGTTCACCGCGACCTCAAGCCCGGCAACATCTACCTGCTCGCGGCTGCGGGCGAAACCGACTTCGTCAAGGTACTCGATTTCGGCATCAGCAAGGTGCGTTCAGCCTCCACCAAGATCACACGGACGTCTTCGGTCATGGGCACGCCAAACTATATGTCGCCCGAGCAGGCCAAAGGCCACGTCGAAGACATCGACGAACGCACCGACCAGTGGGCCCTGGCCGTAATCGCCTGGGAATGCCTGTTGGGCGAAGGTCCCTTTGTCGGCGAGAATGTCCCGTCCATCCTCTTTCAAGTCGTGCACGAGGCGCCGGCCGCGCTGGTGCCGAAGGTGGCAGGCCTTCCGACCCGGGTCGAGGACGTGCTCCTGCGCGCGCTGGCCAAGAACAAGAGTGACCGCTTCGCGAGCGTGAACGAGTTTGCGGCTGCGCTGGAGGCCGCCAGTGCCACGGCTGTGTCGGCTGTCGTCGGGCGCCCACAGCTCCCTGCTCGGATCGCGCAATTGCCCGACGCTGCGCGAACCGCGCGATTGCCCGACGTTGCGCCTTCCAAGCCAACCACGTTCACGCAGAGCGCGGGTGAGCTGGACGACACGCTCGCTGTCCCACGATCGTGGCCGAAATGGATCTTGGCCATTGGTGCTGTTCTGGTCCTGCTGCTGGGCGCATTCTTGCTGTTCCGTCCAGGACCGGCCCCACAACCGGTCGTTGCCAGCCCACCGCCGGTTGCTCCGGCGCCGCCGGTTCCGGTTGCGCCGGCACCTTTGCCCCAGGCGGAACCGCCAGCCGCGGTCGCGCCCAGCGGGCAGCAAACCAAGCCCGAATTGCCGCCGGCGTTGTCTGAACCCAAGGCCGAAAATTCCCAGCGGGCGCGAGAGCCAAAGCGGGCTGGGGATCTTCCCGATGGCGTGATCCGGCGGAACAAGAAACGGCAGCCGACCAAGAAACCCAGCGAGGAGAGCCAGGACATATGGCGCGTCGAATAGTTCTGTTTCTGGTCATCACATCGTTTTCCGTCGTTGGTGCGAATCTGTCTCAGCTTGAGAGGACCGCCCTGGCTGCTGGACTGGACCAGAAAGGCAAGGCCGACGCCAAGGAGGCAACCCGACTTTTCAAGCAGGGCCAGTACGAAGAGGCGGCACAGATCTTCGCCAGGCTCAGCGTNNCTGGGCCGCAGGAAGGACATCGCGCCCGACGACAAGGCTGTCGTGGATCGCTGGATCGACGAGATGGAGAAACTCCGCGCGCAGAACGCCGCGGCCAGCGTGCCGCCCGCGCCAGCAGAGCCAGCGGCGGCGCCAGCGCTAGCAGAGCCAGTGGCGGCGCCACCTGCAGCAGCCGAGGCGCCGAGGGTGACCCCGCCGCCGGCGGTGGCGCCAGTCCCGCCGCCCAAGGCCGACGAGCCTGCCCCGGCGCTTCCAGCCACAGCCTTGGTCCCGCCAATTGTCCCGGCGTCGGGCGAAGCCTCGAAGCAGCCCGCCGGCATTGATCTTACGGAAAGCCGCGCGCCCAGCGATTCCACCGAAGCAGGAAGTCCCTTCTACAAAGCCTGGTGGTTCTGGACCAGCGCGGCCGTGGTCGTGGTCGGTGGCGCGGTCACCGCCATCTACTTCGCCACCCGTTCCCAGGATCCCTGCGGCGGCGCCAGCATGGCCTGCCTGGGGGTGAAATAGCCATGCGCCGCACGGTGCTCTTGCTTGCCCTCGCCAGCACGCTGGTGCCGGCCTGCAAGGGCAAGGACAACACCAAGATCGTCGTCGCCGTGTGGGGCGACCTTCCGGTTCCGGCCGAGATGAACAGCATCCGCATCGACGTGGCCGGCACCGGTTCAAAGAATTTCCCCCTCACCGCCGGCAGTGACCCCAGCGCGGCGCTCGCTCAGCTCGAACTGGTGCCCCTGGGCGCGAAGAACGAGACCTTCACCGTCACCGCGACCGGCCTGTACGGCCTCACCGATCTCGTCGCACAAACCGCGCGCGTCTCTTTCGTTCCCGGGCAAAGCCTGCTGCTCAAGCTGTTCCTCGCTGGCGCCTGCGAGAGGGTGCCCTGTACCGGGGACTACACCTGCGCCGCCGGATCTTGCAATCAGGACATCGCTATTCCCAACCTGCCGCCCTACGACCCCAGCGTACCTCTGTCGCCGCCAGACGCGGGCACCGTGCTCGATAGCGGCAGCGGGGCGGTCGACAGCGGAACCGGCGGAGTCGCCGGCAGCGACGCCCGACCGATCGATGCATCCGTGGCCGACGCCATTGATGCCCCGCTGGGCGGTGCCAGCGGCGCAGGCGGGAGCGGCGGAACCGGCGGCAGCGCGGGCACGGGCGGGAGTGGCGGCAGCACGGGCGGCACGGGCGCCACGGTGGCATCTGGTGGGGTGGTCGGGATCGGGGGAATCGTTGGCACGGGCGGCGTTGGAGCGGGCGGCGCTGTGGCAACGGGTGACTGGGCCGAGTGGCCGATGCCCAATGATCAGGTGGACGTGACTGCGGGCGCGCCCAATCTCGAGAGCTACACAGACAACCACGACGGCACGGTCACCGACAACGTCACCGGGCTCATGTGGCAGCAGGCTGTGTCGACGACCACGTACTACACCTGGGCCCAGGCGGTTGCCTATTGCCCGACGCTGACCCTTGCCAGCCACAGCGACTGGCGTCTCCCGTCGCGAATCGAGTTGGTGTCCATCGTTGACCTTGGGGTGACAAGTGGTGCAACAATAAACGCCACATATTTTCCCTCGACGCCGGCAGACTGGTTCTGGTCATCGTCGCCGTCGGCCGGCTCGTCGTCCCTCGCGTGGAGCGTCCTCTTCGACGGCGGCCGCATGGGCTTCAGCGATGTCTCCGGTCCCTTCCTCGTTCGTTGTGTGCGCTGAGGACGGGCATTTTGACTTCTTGACTCCTTGACATTTTGAAAGCGTGGAATGCCGAGCTACTACGAAGCCTTGCCGATCTACAAAGTCGCCATGGATGTCGCTGTCCGGGTGGACGCGGTGGTGCAGTGCTTTGCAAAGGGCCACAAATACACGCTGGGTGGACGTCTGCGCGAGACGACCCTGGATGTTGTCATGCTCATCGCGCGACTGATTGAACGAGGGCTCGCGCAGGGATGGGTGGCCATCGAAGAGCCAGAGGCTTGCGGCAACGTCAAGCGGCGCTGCTTGGCATGTCTCTTTGAACGGCCCTTGGCCCGTGAATGTGAACAGGAGAAATCCAAATGAATGCCCATCTTGCCCGTTTTCTCGCAGTCGTCGCGTTGGCAACAGTCGCCTTCACTATGTCTGCCCACGCCAATGCCCCGGCCGGGCGGTACACTACGTCCGGCGGCACCGTCTACGACACGAAGACCAAGCTCACCTGGCAACAGGCAGTCCCGTCGACCCCCTACACCTGGGACGGCGCCAAGACCTATTGCGCCGGTCTGAACCTGGCCGGCACCGGCTGGCGCCTTCCAACAGTGAAGGAGCTACAGACCATCGTCGACGATTCGCAGACGAATCCAGCGATAGATACGACAGCCTTCCCCGCGACGCCGTCAGACTATTTCTGGTCGTCGTCGACGTCGGCCGGCTCGTCCATCGGGTGGTTCGTCGTCTTCGACTACGGCTACACGGGCAATCTCAGTAGGTTCATCGCGCTCGACGTTCGTTGTGTGCGCTGAGGACGGGCATTTTGACGTTCGACCTTTTGACTTTTTCTTCAGATCCCCTGTCCCGTGCCAGAAACCGTTCGGCAAGGAAACACAAAGATGAAAATGGACAAGCAGGTCAGTAGATGACCTTCGCCAGGGTCAATCCGCAGGCCGGCGCGGTCATGCCGGCCCGCGTGCGATCGCCATTGACCAGCAATTCGCGAATCGTGGCGTCCGTCATCTTGCCGTGGCCCACCGCCACCAGGGTGCCGACCAGGATGCGCACCATGTTCTTGAGAAAGGCGGTGCCTTCCACCTCGCAGGTGATGAGGCCACCGTCGCGGTACACGTCGAATCGTCGCAGCACCCGCACCGTGGTCCTGCGCTCGCAGTCGGCAGCGCGAAAAGCACGGAAGTCGTGTTCGCCGCGCAAGAGCGCCGCAGCCCCACGCATGGCGTGCACGTCGAGAGGCGCGAACACGTGCCAGCTGTCGCGCACGCGGCGGGGTGATCGCACCGGGTGATTCCAGATGAGGTAGCGGTAGATCTTGCCGCGCGCGTCCCAGCGGGCATTGAAACCCGCGGGCATGTCGGTCACGTCGAGCACCGCAATGTCGCGCGGAAGGTTGGAATTGAGGCCGCGCATGAACCCCAGCGCGGGGATGCGCGAGGCGAGCTCCACGCTGGCGACCTGACCGTCGGCGTGTACACCCGCATCGGTACGACCAGCGCCCCGCACGCACACTGGCCCGCCGGTCATGGTGGCAAAGGCTTCTTCCAGACACTGCTGAACCGTGCGCTGGCCTGCTTGTCGCTGCCAACCCGCAAAGTCCGTCCCATCGTACTCGACGATCAGACGGAGGGTTCGCAGGGGCGGGGCATCGGTGCTCACAGCCCCCACATAGTACCTAGAATTCGAACATCAGGCCGATCACCCACCGGCTGTCGCCAACGTGCAGCTTGTTTGTCATGCCCAAACCTGTGGCGTCCACCCGGTCCCACTCGAAGAACAGATAGCTGTGGTTGACGTTGGTCTCCATGTCCAGGTTGCGCGCGGCGCTGGGATCGAGAAAATCAAGCAAGAGAGCCATTCCGGCACAGGCCTGCCACCCAGCGGTGCCGCCTGAGCCGTGGCCACCCTTGTAGTCGGGCACGTTCCCGTTGCCGTTCTTGACTTGCCAGAAGGTGTAGTTCAGTCCCAGCTTGGCGTAGGGCACGAGCGGGATTTTCCAGCGTTCGGCCGCCACGTCCCAGCGGTACACCAGGAGAGCGGCAAGCGGGATGAGCCGCAAGCTGGTCGTGTCGCCCGAGCGCACACAGGCGTCGTTTGAATCGCGCACGCAGGCGCCGGTCGGATCGGCGGTGAAAGCCTTGGCGCTTTGGCTGTAGTAGCCGATGGCCACCCCGCTGGCGAGAGAGCCGAAACCCTGGAAGAATTGCCAGTCGAGCTCCAACTGCGACATCAGGTGCCGTTTCCCGCCGAACACTGTCTTGTAGGGGGTCACGCCCGGGCTGCCGGAGAATTCGGAATCGACATTGGGACGGTAGGGGCCGAAGCGCAGTTCGATGGCCCATTCCTTCGGCGTTCGGTAGTCTCCGGGTTGCTCGGACGACATCTCGTCGGTCTCCACCTGGCTTGCGACTTGCGCCTGCGCCGAACCGGCCACCAGCGTTACCAGAATCCACGGCAGGCCGCGAGACAGCGCGCCTCGGGCGCGGCGGCGGCGGCGGGAAATGATCAGGGCCAAGAATCCCGTGCCGGCCAGAAACGAGATCGCCCCGAGCCGCACATCCCGGCCCGCCAGCGCGCAATATCCGCCGTGCGACCGGCCGCCCGCATCCCGGTACGCCTGATAGAAGTTGATGGTCGGCACCGGCCGCTGGACGAACCCGCTCTGGATGGGACTGGCGTTGCCGTGGGTGTCCACCGCGGCGACACCGATGGTGTAGGGAATTCCGTTCTGCAAGATGCTGATGCGCGCGCTATTTTGCGAAGGTGGCAAGAGGCCCGAGCACACGTAGTTGGAGTCGAGACTCTGGAAGAACGTGGGCGCGCCGACCTCGACCGCGGTGGTGGCTCCGGCTGCGCTGGTCGGCGCGGTGGCAGTGGCCGGCGTGCTGGCCGAACACACCAGAGTCTGGTTGGCCTGTGTCTGCAGAGTCTGGCTGGTCTGGTACTGGTTGCTGTTGTAGTCGCTGGGATTGAAAACCTGCAGGCCGCTTCCGCGCATGCAGAAAACCAGGAAGCCGGCCAGGTCCGTCGTATCCGCCAGCGGCGCCCACGACACCACCAGGGCTTCGTCGCCGCCTTCCACGGTGATGCCGGCTGGTGCCGCAGGGGGCGTGCCGTCGAGCAAGAGGCCCTGCTTGGGCGCGCTGTCGCCGCTCAAATCCGGGGCGCCGGTGCCCTGGGTATCGATCCACAGCCAGATCGTCGTGCTGAGGGTTTGTTGGCAGTCTTTCGCGGCAGCGAAGAGTTGGGCCACGTTCGTTTCGACCGCCCAGCTCCCGTTTGCCGACAACGTCGAAAGGGGACTGAGGGTGGTGCCGAGTTGGCTGCCGTCGCATTGAGGTTTGTTGGTTGCGGTATTCAAATTGGCGCAGTTGTAGCCAACGTAGAGTCGTGCGTTGGACGCGGGCGAGGTCAGCGTTGTCAGCTTGCTCCGCGAGGCAGAGGCCATCGTCACCAAGACGCGCATGGGGGTGGTGCACTGGCAGCGCGCCTGGTTGAGGTAGGTGTTGGCCTCGGTCAATGCCAGGTTGACCCATGTGTCGCCATCCTGGCGCTGCAAGTCGATGGTGAGGTCATCCTTGACCAGACCGACTCCGCTGGTCCCACCGGTTCCGCCGGTTTGGGCCAAGCCTGGGCTGGCCCAAAGCGCTGCGCTCACACCGAGCAGGGCCAATAGCAATCGGCGACAAGGGACCATGGGTAGCTCTGCTTTCTGCAACGACCGTGCCGTCGAGTCCAGGCCGAAGTGCCGCGGGGTCGCAGGGTGAAGCGCGGTCTTGTGGCCCGACGGCGGGCTTGGGCTGATCCGCTGGCGCTCCCATCCTCGTGGCCGCGCCAATTTGGCATGACATGTGAGGAGAACCTGAAGCGAGCCTGGTCAGCAACTGACACTATGTGTCTCGGCCGATGGACGCGGCCTCAGCGCGCAGTTGCAGCACCACATCAGACGGGACATCGACGTCGCCGTATCGGGCCTCGGCATAGCATTCCGTCAGGTGGGCCAAGGCGTCTGCGGCTGTCACGCCTTGCTTGCGTGCGCGCGCGAGATACTCGTGCGGTGTCTCTTCCGGCCGCCGGGCGAATCCGTGCGCTGCCAGCCGGTTCAGGGTCCTGCGGTAGATGTGGAAGATGGGCGGCTCGCCCCGCAGTCCGCGTCGCAGCCCGCTCATCACCGCTCGGCGGCGTGGCAGTTTGCGCAGAGCGAACACGGCCACGAGCACCACTGAGCCAGCGACAACCGCTAGAACCTGGGTTCTGCTCAGGCGATGGTGCCTCCCACGCGGCGAGAAGTGGGGCTGCAGCCAGCCAAACTCGCGGCTGAGCTGCCGGGCCAAGAGGAGTTGCTGGCTAGCACTGTATTCGATGACCCAGCGATTCCAGAACATCTCGACGGCGTCAAGGACCTGGCGGAAGCGGGTCATGCGCGCGGCCCGACTGGCCGCAGGCGTGGCGTCGACCCGGACCCAGCCAGCGCTGCCTAGGTAGGCCTCTACCCAGGAGTGCGCGCGGTTGTCCCGCACAGTGATGGACTGGCGCAGGCCGTTCCACTCGCCGCCCAAGAACCCGTTCACGTAGCGCGTGGGCACGCCACCCAGCCGCAGCAACATGGCGGCCGCCGAGGCGAAGTACTCGCAGTGGCCGGCTGACTGTTGAAAAAGGAAGTCTTCCAGTGGGTCGGGGATGCTGGTGTCGCGCTTGAGGTCGGTGGTGTATCTGTGCGTGGACTGCAGCCACTTGACCACGGCATCGGTCTTGGCCGCGGCATCAGGCCGGTCGCGTGTTAGCCGCAGAGCCAGTTCCCCCACGCGAGGCGAGAGCGAGCGCGCCACCCGCAGATAGGGCGCCAAGCCGCCGGGCGCAAGTTGGATCTCCGGCACGCCCGCGCCGGGGCGGGGCGCGCGCGAGTAGGCGCGGTAGCGCGCTCCGGAGAACTCCGGCATGGCCATGCGGCGATCGGCAACATCGAAAGGACTGACCCGGAACGTGCGCAGGCCGAGCTCGCCGGACCACCGCGCTTCCACGTCGACCGCGGTGAACGCACCGGCCGGCGGGGCTGGCATCTCGACCGCCACCGGCTGGTCGAGGGCGAAGGCCACGGCGTGGACCAGCGCGACCACCTCGATGTCCTGTTCGATGGCCCCGGTGATGGCGGCCTTGCGCCCGAGCGGTGGACCGGGCGCCTGTGCGCTGGCCAGAACGTAGGTTCGCGCATCGTTGCTGGGTGAATGGAAGAGCGACAGGCGGGTACGGGTTCTCTCGTCCCGCGAGCGTAGCCACTCGCCGTTTTCGTAGGTGTCGTAGACGGTTCCCCGCCAGTAGAGAGAGGCGATCGTGTTGTCGCGCGCATCGTCTTCACGCACGGCCGCGATGCGGGGAACCTGAACGCGCAGGACCACGGTCTGGTTGTCCAGCGATAGCACGCCGTGCATGCCCAGCTTGACCTCGTCGGAGAACCCCGCCACCCCGGTTTGGCGGCGCACGCCGCCCAGGATGAACCCCAAGCCCACGCGCGGGATGCTGGCGAACACCAGGGCGGCACCGCCGAACACAAGCACGGCCGCCAGCCCGGTGGCCAGGAAGAACGGCCTGCCCACCACGCGGCGAGAGTTGAGCACACGGGTGACCGTCACCCGCGCTCCCACGGCGTCGCCGGTATGGCGGACCAGGTAGTTCTCCTCGATCTCGCGCCGCAGGTGGAAAAGGATCAGGGTCCATGTGGCCAGAAGCACGTAGAGGAAGAACCCGACGACGAAGACCGCGCTGCTGGCCTGCCAGGCGGCTGCCAACATGACCAGAAACGACAGGATGTAGATCTGCAGATAGTCTCGATTGCCGCGCCGCTGGCACAACTTGTAGCCGAGCAGGAAAAGCACGAAGTCGAGAAAGGGCGAAAGATCGACTTCGGGGAAACTGCGCGCGACCTGCAACACCGCCAGGGCGAAAAACGCCACCGTGGCCAGGTTGAGCAAGGGCACAGCCCGCTCGAGCAGTCTGCCCAGACGCGTGTCAGGCTCGACGAACCAGGACAGGATCGCGGCTGCCGTCAGGACGACCACGCCAAGCCACGACGCGGTCTCTGCACTCGCCAGCGTGGCCAGCGCCGTGCCCGCCAGAAGGTACGACGTGAGCTTGTGAACCAGGCGAAACCTCACGACGGCCTCACTGCGACGAACCGGGTGGTCTGAAGTCGCGGTGTCTGCGGTCCCTGCAGGACGCGCAGGATGGCCACGCCACGCATGGCCGCGGGGAGTGAAGGACTGCCTGTTCCCGCCTCGGCGGCGGGTCGCATCTCTACCAGCGCCAGGGATCTCAGAATGTGGGACGCGTGGATGTTTCCGGCGCCCGGGGCCAAGAACCCACTGCTGGTGGCCAGGCCGACCTGGTAGCCTTGTCGGAGCAGCACCAACGCGGCGGATGCTGCCAGCGAGACGGCGGCTTCGAAGGGCGCCGAGGGCTCACCCCCCGGCGGAGGGGATTTCGGCTGCGCGTCGTCGAGAGCCACCACCACCAGGCGTCCGGTGTCGCCTTCGAACTGGCGCACGAAGCACCGCCCGCGCCGGGCCGAGGTGCGCCAATGAATGTCACGCGGATCGTCGCCGGGCCGGAACTCGCGCAGGCTCTCGAATTCGCCCCGACGGGTGCGGACGGTCGACGGTCGATCGTTCATCTCGGCCAATCCCGAGCACAGCACGGCGTCTGCCGCAGGCACCAAGGCCGGGTAGACGAGCAGCTCGGCCGGAGTGTCCAGATCTATCGACCGGCGCAGAAGCCCGAAGGGAAAGCGCGTGGACAGGCGCAGACCAGACAGGCAGTGAATTCCGCGGCGGGGTAGGGTACGGCGGTAGGCGGTCTCCTGTTCGCGGCCGGCCGGAACCTTCAGGTAGAAGCAGCGCCGATCCACGGGCTTCCCGGCCACCAGGTCCTCGACCTCCAGGGAAAAGGTGGGGATGCGTTTTTTCGCATTGCGAACCGCTATGCCGACCAGAAATGGTGATCCGGCGTGGATGGCCGCGGGCAGGCGCCGGGTGACGACCAGACGGCGCAGGGACGCCTCGGACAGCACGCCGTTGGCCAGTAGCAGACACAGCAACATGCCGAAGATNNTTGACCGCCGCGAAACCGAGGACGAGCGTGGCCCCGATGAACCACTTGCCTTCGCGGGTGAGGCGGAACCGGCGGGGAGGCCGGAACCAGCGCCGCAGTCGGGATCCTAGGCTAGCCACGCTTGCCTCGGGGGAAAGGCCGGCGAGCGTGCGCGTGAGCGGTAGCGGTAGCGACCAGCGTGAAGCGGGCGGCGTGGGCGACTGGCGTGAGGGTGAGCGGATCGCGCCACGCTCTCCGTCTCCCCGCAAGACGCACACGCCCTCGCACACGCCCTCGCTCACGCGGCCCGCGGCCCGCCTCCCGCGGCACGCCCACGAACTCGCTCACGCTCTCGCCCACGCGACCAGCGATCCGCTGGCCGGCTTGCCCAGCCGGCCCCAAATTTCCAGACAGGCCGCAGCCGGCGCCAATGTCGACTGGAGGGCTGCCCAGCTCAGCGTCTACAGACATCACGATCACCCCGGGACGGGCAACCGATTGAGAACGTCCATCACGATGCGTTCAGCCTCTTCGCGCACACGACCGGTGGAGTCGAGCTGATTGGCCAGGACCAGCCGGTGTGCCAGGGCTGGCAAAGCCAGATCCTTGAGGTCGTCGGGCAGGATGTAGTCGCGGCCGGAAACCAATGCCGAAGCGCGGGCCACGTTCCGCCAAGCCAGTTCAGCGCGTGGGGAAAGGCCCAGGGCCAGAAACGGCGAGCGGCGCGTCTCGCGTGCGACATCCACGATGTAGCCGGCCAGTTCGGGGGAGATTCGCACGCGCGCGGCGGCGTCCTGCAGGGAGATGATCTCGGAAAGCAAGAGGGCTGGCTGCAACTTGGCCAGGGCATCGTCGGTTACGGCCGGTGCTTCCAAGACGAGGGCTTTCTCGTCCTCAGCCGACGGGTAGTCGATGCGGATTCGAAGGGTGAAGCGGTCCATCTGCGATTCGGGCAGAGGATAGGTTCCGTAGTGCTCTTCCGAGTTCTGGGTCGCGACGACCATGAAGGGCGGTTCCAGCCGATGCGTGTGCCCGTCCAGCGAGACTTGGCCGTCGTTCATGGCTTCGAGCAACGCACTCTGCGTGCGCGGGGTCGTGCGGTTGATCTCGTCGGCCAGTACCACATTGGCGACGAGCGGGCCCGGCCGAAAGACAAACTGGCCTGAGGCGATATCGAGCACGGAGACGCCGAGAATGTCGGACGGGAGGAGATCGCTGGTGAACTGGATGCGATGAAACGTGCCGCCCATGGAGAGGGCCAAGGCGCGGGCCAGGGTCGTCTTGCCCACGCCGGGCACGTCCTCGATGAGCAGATGGCCACGTGCCAGCAAGGCCAGGACCGCATTGCGGATGGCCGCGGGTTTGCCCCGGATGACCTGGGCGATGTTTCGCTCAAGTCGTTGCACCAATTCGGCCGCGGGGCGCTCACGTTCGGCCGGAACAAGTCGCGTCATCGTCCCAATGATACCTCAGCAGGCGGCACTGCGCTCATGGGCCGGGTGAACTACGCACGCGGCTGATTCAAATGAGAGAGCGGCCTTCCGGGCTGGCACAGGTCGGCCAGCGTGCCCGTGAGCGGTAGCGGTGGCGACCAGCGTGGTGCGGCTTGCGTGGGCGACTCGCGTGAGCGGTCCCCAACACGCCATCCGCCTTCCGCGTGCCGCCCACGAACTCGCTCACGCCCTCGCCCACGCGACCCGCGATCCGCTCTTACCCCGCGGCCTTGAGTGCCTTGATCTGGGCGATGAGCGGCGGGACCGTGGACTCCCAGGTCGCGCACAGGCCGTAGTCGGACACCTGGAAGATGGGCGCTTCGGGATCCTTGTTGATGGCCACGATCACCCTGCTGCTCTTCATGCCGGCCAGGTGCTGGATGGCGCCTGAGATCCCCACCGCGAAGTAGAGCTCGGGTGCGACCACCTTGCCGGTCTGGCCCACCTGCAGATCATTGGGCACCATGCCCGCATCACAGGCCGCGCGACTGGCACCCAGTGCCCCGCCGAGGAGGTCGGTCAGCTCCTCCAAGACTTTGAAGTTCTGGGCGTCTTTCAACCCGCGGCCACCGGCCACCACCACCTTGGCCTCGGCCAGATCAGGCCGCGCGCTCTTGCTGGCATGCAGGGCCACCAGTTCGGAGCCGAGCGCATCGATCGGTCCAGGATCCAGTGCTTCGACGGTGCCCGTGCCGGCTGCCGGGGCTGCGGGTGGAAACTCGGTCTGGCGCACGGTCGCAACGACTACGGGGGTCGTCACCTCCACATCGGTCAGCGCATTTCCCGCGTAGGTCGGCCGACGGAAGACTTTGGCGCCGGCAACGGCCACGATTTCGCTGGCCATGCCCGCGCCCAGCAGGCCCGCAGCGCGCGGCAAGACGTCCTTGCCGGTCGAGGTAGCTGAAGCCAGCAGCGCCGCGGCGTCAATCTTCTTGACCGCTGCCACCAGCACAGGCGCCCAGGTTTCGGCCAGCGCCGCAGTCAAGGCCGGGTTGTCGCAACAGAGAACCTTGTCCACGTAGCGGGCGGCATCCTGAGCCGCGGCGCCGATTCCGGAGCCGATCACGACGCCGACCACCGATCCGCCGTTGGCTTGGGCCAGCTTGCGGGCCGCGGAGATCGCCGGCAACGAGGCCGAGCGCAGGTTGGAAGTCGTGGTTTCCAGGAGAACGAGTGTCGCAGTGCCAGGCATCAGATCACCTTCGCTTCATTGTGGAGCTTCGCAACCAGTTCCTCGACCGTGGCCACCTTCACGCCAGCTTTGCGGGCGGGCGGCGCTTCGGCGCGCAGGGTTTTGACCAGGATTCCGGCGGTCACGCCGAGAGACTCGACCGTGATCTCGCGCAGCTCTTTCTTCTTTGCGGCCATGATGCCCTTGAGCGATGCCAGCCGTTGCGTGTCTTCCCACTCGGCGGTGGCCGGGGCCAGGGCCTCGTTGCGGACGGCTTTCTTGCCGATGATGCGCAAGTCCACAGTCATGACTGCGGGCAGGCGCACGCGGCGCTCCTCCACGCCCGCGTCCACTTCACGCGTGACCGTTGCCGACTTGCCATCGCTAGCCAAAAGGATGCTGGCCAGGAAGGTGGCTTGCGGCCAACCCAGCGAGGCGGCCAGGATCTGGCCGACTTGGTTGTCATCGCCGTCCACCGCCTGCTTGCCCATCAGAACCAGGTCGGGTTTCTCGGCGTTCACCACAGCCCGCAGGATGCGCGCAACCGCGTCGGCATCCAGCGCGCTGTCATCGCCCGCGATCAAGATGGCGCGGTTGGCGCCCATGGCCAGCAACTGCTTCAGCTGGGCCGATGTGTCCTTGGGGCCGATGCTGACCGCCACAACTTCGCCCATGCGTTCGCCGCCTTTGCCCTTTTCGGTGAGGCGCAAGGCGGCCTCGACTGCGTACTCGTCGAAGGGATTCACCTGCCAGGTGGTGCCCGTCAGGTCGACGGAGCCATTTGCGACCTTCAGTTTGAGGTCGGGGTTGGGAACTCGTTTGCAGGGTACAAGGATCTTCACAAGAGCCTCCTTCGGGACAGGTTCATCGATATGAAACAGCTAGCTGGTGGCGGACCGCAATGCCCCTTCCAGACAGGCCAGGATCTCGTCGTTGCTGTCTACCAGGTACACCGTGGTGGGCTTGGGTTGTCGGTGGGCCCGCAACTCGTCGACCATGGCACGGGCCGCTTCGGCTGGGTCGAGGCCGCCCAGGCCGGTGCCGAGGCCCGGAATGGCAATGACATCGAAGCCGCGAAGAGCAGCCGCGATCAGGGCCGCGCGAGCGGCGCGGCGGGCGTTCTCGACCCCGACTTTGGTGCCAGGCTCCTCCATGGTCGGGGCGTGGATGACGTGCTTGGCCCAAAGCCTGCCAGCGGTCGTAACTACCGCGGCGCCGACGGCGATGGGCGCCAGCGACATGGCCTCCCTTTGGATTGACGGCCCCCCCCTACGGGACAGTGCGCCAGCCACGCCACCACCCATTATCCCCAATGAATTTGCAGGGTTGACGATAGCGTCGACAGCCATCTCTGTGATGTCGGCCTTGGCGATATGGATCTGCATCGGGTTGCGCGCCCTGCAATTCCGCGAGGGCCCACGGTAGCATCAAGCTTGCCAACTCTTCAAGGGGCGTCTGCAGGTTCCCAGGATTACGCTCGCACACGCAGCGCGCCCGGCAGAAGCTCGAAGCTGGCAGGGAGGTGGCCTGGGGTTTCACCGTCGACCTCCAGGGGGATCTTGGCCTCGCGATCTGCGGGCGCGACTCGCAGTCGGCGCACCTGCGTGCCTTGCACTTCCTTCATGGTCAGGTGATTGCCGCTGTAGATGCGGTGAATGTTGGCCATGACTCCAGCGCGGCCGAGGTTGCCCACGGTAACGAGATGAAGGAAACCGTCGTCGAGCAGGGCCTCCGGGCAGATCTTCATGCCGCCGCCNNTCCAGCGACAGCACGACATCGACGTTGTCGTAGCTGACCAGTGACCGAACCGTGGCTGAAAGAAAGGCGACACGGCCGCCCAGCCGCTTCGAGGAGGCATTCGCCCGTCGCGCCACATCGCTGGAAAAGCCGAATGAAACGACGTTGACGAAATGGCGCTCGGCTTGGGAGCCGTCGTCGGCGACGAAGGACACGCGACCCGCGTCGATGGAACGGGCGGGCGTGTCGCGGATGCGGCGGGCCGCCCGGCCCAGGTCGTCGTCAAGCTGCAAGGTGCGGCGAAAGTCACCACCTGTTCCGCGCGGGATGATGCCAAGTTCGGACGTGCCGCCAGCGGCGAGAATGCCATCAGCCACCTCGGAAATGGTCCCGTCGCCGCCCATGGCCACGATGAGGCTGCGCCCTGCTGCCGCTTCCTCATGGGCGATACGCCTGCCGTCACCCTTGGCCTCGGTGAAGCGCACGTCGACCGGGCCCAGCCCGTCGGTGAGTGGGCCGACCAGCGCAGCCCAGCGGCGTTGGCTGAGTCCGCCCCCGGAGCGGGGATTGACGATTACGACTGGTCGTTGCACGAAACGGTCAGGTTAGCACGAAGCCGATGGGGCACGTCATCGCCCTACCAAGGGATAATCACCGTGCTGCCTTTCGCGGTTCGGGTGAGTGGATTTTTGCCTTCCGAACCTCTTGAGGCTAGCTTCCAACTCGGCTGGCCTTGCGGCCAGGGAGGATATCGCGATGAATCGGGGAACCTTGGCACTGGCTATCGCCTTGAGCGCGGGTCTGCTTGCCTGCGGTAGCGGCGCTGGCAACAACGGCACCAGCAACACTGGCGGGGTGGTGGGCACTGGCGGGGTGGTGGGCGCGGGTGGGCTGGTGGGCACGGGCGGCGTTCCGACTGGCGGCAGCCAGGACACGAGCTGCGGCACCTGCTCAGCCGGCCTGGTCTGCGAACGCTATCCGCCGGCCACCTGCGTCGATCCAAACTGGGCTGAGTGGCCCGTACCGAACGGCCAGGTGGACGTTGCCGCGGGTGCACCGAATCTGGAGAGCTACACGGACAACGGGGATGGCACGGTCATAGACAACGTCACCGGGCTCATGTGGCAGCAAGCAGTGCCACCAGGCACGTACACATGGGCACAGGCGGTCGCCTACTGTCCAACGCTGACCCTCGCCGGTCACAGCGACTGGCGGCTTCCGTCGGTCATCGAGCTTTTGTCCATCGTGGACTTGGGGCAGTCCGGTCCAAGTATCAACCCCAGGTATTTCCCCTCAACCCCTTCGGCCCTTTTTTGGTCCTCGTCGCCGTGGGCCGGCTCCTCGTCCGACGAGTGGTACGTCTACTTCTACAACGGCAGCACGAAATACAGCGATGTCTACGGTACCCTCGACGTTCGTTGTGTGCGCTGAGGACGGGCACTTTGACTTCTTGACACTTTGACTCTTGATTTCGTGAGGGTGAATGCCGAGTTACTACGAAGCGTTGCCGATTTGCAGGGCCGCGATGGATGTTGCCGTCCGGGTCGTCGGGGTGGCTCTCGATGAACCGGAGCCCTGTGGCCACATGAAGCAGCGCCGTCTTGCCTATGTTTTCGAACCTCCCGTGCTCCGTGGATCTGAACAGGAGAAAGCCCAATGAACGCGTCCATACCCCGTTTTCTCTGCGCCGTCGCTATGATTGCGGTGATCCTGCCAACCCCTGCCGACGCCAGCGCCCCGGGCGGGCGCTACGTGGTGACGAACGGCGGAACCAGTAGCGGAACCGTCTACGACACCAAGACTAGGCTTACCTGGCAACAGACAATATCGTCGATTTCCTATACTTGGGCCGACGCCAAGACATACTGTGCAGGAGTGGGAAGCAGCTTGGGAGGCACGGGCTGGCGCCTTCCGACGCTCAAGGAGCTGCAGACCATCGTCGACTACTCGCAGTCGAACCCATCGATAGATTCGACATTCTTCCCCTCGACACCGGGGAGCGCCTTCTGGTCCTCGTCGCCGTTGGCCGGCTCCTCGTCCGACGCGTGGTACGTCTTCTTCTTCCACGGCAGCACGAGCAACGTCGGTGTGTCCGCCATGGGCAACGTTCGCTGTGTGCGTTGAGGACGGGCATTTTGACTTCCTGACCCTTCGACTCTTTCCGCCTGGTGTACGAAAAATCATCGCAAGGCTTCAGGCGGCTGCCCGCGAGATTGAGCCGAACCCTCTGGCACCGATTGAAGACACCGCACTGATTGAGAGCACCGATTGAGATTGAGCGATTGAGCGCCGCGACGGCCGTGGGCACGAACGCGAAGAGCATTACGGTCACGAACTCGACCCTGCGGGGCCATCCCTGACCTGTCCCGATAGTGGACATCACATGGTCGTTTGTGTCTTCATACCGGCACCAGATGCACAACATGAGAGCTCTTCAAGCGGTCACTGGAACGATTCTACTGGCCGGGCTGTGCGCAGCCCACGGATGCGGCAGCACGTCGACGACACCGGACGCGGACCTGGGAGAAGGCGGGGAGGCTGGCACCAGCGTCGACGGTGGCAGCAGCGACGGCGACTCGACGACCACCGACGCGGCCAACGTGTACACACCAAGCACCGTGGTGAGCGACGGTTACGTGACGACCGGCCCTTGGGCGGGATACGGCTTCACTGCCACCGATCCCGGCGCCGCGCAGATTGTTCCGGAATGCGGCGCCAAGACCTGCAATCCACCGTTTGCGGGGAAGTACTTCTGCATGCACGGGACCGTCACCGGGCGCATGGACTACACCGGCTTTGCCATGCTGGGCTGGAACGTCAATCAAGACGTGACCGGTGGCGCGCAACTGACCTGGGCGGTTCCCGAGACCGGCGGACTGATCGTCACCGTCGACAATCCCAGCAACACACCCCTGCGCGTCCAGTTGCAAGGCACCGATCCTCACAGCAGCGCGGATCGCTGGTGCGCGCCCCTGGTCAGCGGACAGTTCATCCCTTGGGGCTCGCTGCGGACCAATTGCTGGTTCGGTGGCAAGCCCCAGAACCCGCTTACCACGGGAACGCAGATCCAGCAGGCAGCCATCATCGTGCCTGGCCTGCAGACCGACCTGCCCTTTGACTTCTGCCTGGTCGATGTTCAGGTTGAGTCGGGGCCAGCAAGTGTCGACGGCGGCTCCGACGGAGGTTCCGACGACGGTCCTGAAGACGACCTGGCGTCGTCCGAAGAACCTCACCCAGGCTGACGGCATGCCCTGGGTCGGGGGGTGGGGGGGGCTGGGCATCGCCCCACCAAGGGATGATCACCGAGCTGCCTTTCGCGGTTCGGGTGAGTTGGTTTTTGCCTTCCGAACTTGTTAAGACTAGCTTCCAGCTCGGCTGGCCTTGCGGCCAGGGAGGATATCGCGATGAATCGGGGAACCTTGGCACTGGCCATCGCCTTTGGCGCGGGTTTGCTCGCCTGCAGTGGCGGCGCCGGCAACCACGGCACCAGCAACCCTGGCGGGGGCGGCAGCGAGGCCACGATCTGCGGCACCTGCTCAGCCGGTTTGGTCTGCGAACGCTATCCGCCGGCCACGTGCGCCGATCCAAACTGGAACGAATGGCCGCTGCCGAACAGTCAAGTAGACGTGGCTGCGGGCGCACCAAATCTTGAGAGCTACACCGACAACGGGGATGGCACGGTCACGGACAACGTCACAGGGCTCATGTGGCAGCAAGCGGTGCCAGCAGGCACGTACACATGGGCCCAGGCGGTCGCCTACTGTCCGACGCTGACCCTCGCCGGTCACAGCGACTGGCGCCTCCCGTCGGTCATCGAGCTTGTGTCCATCGTGGACTACGGGCAGGAGAGCCCAAGCATAAACCCCACATATTTCCCCTCGATCTCTTCAGAGATGTTCTGGTCATCGTCTCCGCTGGCCGGCTCGTCGTCCACCGCGTGGTACGTCTACTTCCACCTCGGCGACACGTACTACGTCGACATTTCCTATACCACCTATGTCCGTTGCGTGCGCTGAGGACTGGCATTTTGACTTTTTGACACTTGATTTTCGAACCTCCGGTGGCCCGTGAATCTGAACAGGAGCAGTCCAAATGAACGCCTCAATCCTCCGTTGTCTTGGCGCGCTTGCTGTCATTATGGTTACCTCGCCAGGGTCAGTCGACGCCGCCGCCCCGGCCGGGCATTACGTGGTAACGGCCGGCAGCGGAACTGGCAACGGCACGGTCTACGACAGCACGAGCAAACTGACCTGGCAACAGACGGTATCGCCGACGGCGTATACTTGGGCCGAGGCCAAGACCTACTGTGCCGGCGTGGGCGCGAGTTTGGGAGGCACGGGCTGGCGCGTTCCGACGATCAAGGAATTGCTATCCATTGTTGATTTTTCACAAACGGCCGGGCCCATGATTGACCGGAACGCCTTTCCCTCGACGCCTTCAAACTCGTTCTGGTCATCGTCTCCATTGGCCGGCTCGTCGTCCCTCGCGTGGTACGTCCACTTCGGCTTCGGCGGCACGGGCAACAGCGTTGCCAGTACCTACAGTGTCCGTTGTGTGCGCTGAGGACGGGCATTTCGACTTTTCGACCCTTGGACTCCTTCCGCGTGCGGTGGGCATTGGGCGTGCGCACGCTTCGAAAGAAGCGTCTCCTTCCTGGCTGGCCGGCAAAATCGAGTACACTACGCGGCCAATGGCTCATCAGTACATCTTCACCATGCAGGACCTGCGGCGGATTCATCCGCCCAACAAGGAGGTGCTGAAGGGGATCTACCTTTCGTTCTTCCCAGGCGCCAAGATTGGCGTCATCGGGGGCAACGGCGCGGGCAAGTCGACCCTTCTGCGCATCATGGCCGGCGAGGACAAGGACTTCTTCGGCGAGGCACGGCCAGCCGACGGCATCACCATCGGGTA
>PMCR01000058.1 GCA_003155465.1 Myxococcales bacterium
GCAAGCGCACGACGCCGATTCCCCGCACGTGCAGAAGCTGGCGCAATCCCCGGACGGAATTCGGGCCGGCCTCAGTGAGGCAACCCTGATGGAACTATGGAACGACCTCCGCGCCGTCCGACGGGAAGCCCTCTCGGTATTCACGTAGCCATTCTTGCCAGGAGGGGTCGGCGGCGCGAGCATATGACGATGCTCTCGCTTGCCAAGCATTCTGGTCGGCTGGCTTCGGCGTGCGCGCTGGTCTCGTTCGCCAGCGCGGCCCGCGGCGCCACCATCGAAATCACCCCCACCGATTCCTTCGCCAAGATCGAAGCGGCCAAACCCGGCGACGAGGTCATCATCGATCCGGGCACCTACAAGTTCCGCGTCTACCTACAAACCAAGGCGACGGCCACGCAGCCGATCATCATTCACGCCAAGGATCCGGCCAACCCTCCGGTGTGGGATCTCAACGGGACCAATGTCGAATCCTCTCCGGGCAGCTACACCGCAGGCGATCGCGGCCGCGGCTGTTGGCAATTCAGCGGCGCCGAGAACATCCAGGTCTCAGACATCGTGATCACCGGTTGCCACAACGCCGGCTTCAACTCGGCCGGGGTTCGCTACTATGCGGCATCCAAGGGCATCAAGCTGAGCAACGTGGTCTTTCGCGACAACGACAATGGTCTCACCGGCGGTACCGAAGACAGCGAGATCACGGTCGAGTTCTGCGAGTTCGACAAGAACGGGAACTTGTCGGCCTCGACCAGCGCGCCCTCGCACAACATCTACATCTACGGAGGCACCTTCACCCTTCGCTACTCGTACGCGCACGATCCCATCCAGGGACAGAACTTCCACATTCGCGCCCACGATGCCGTGATCGAATACAACTGGTTCTCGCGTGCCAAGTCGTATGCGGGTGACCTGATGACCGACGACGACAATGACGGCACCACGGCCGCCACGCAGAACATGACGTTACGGGGGAACGTGATCGTGCAGGGGAGCACGCAGTCCAACACCTCGCAGATCGTGGCGGTGTACAACGATGCCGGCGCGGCCAACCTCACCCTGAACGTGAAGCTGCTCTACAACACCTTCGTCGGCACCACCGGGGGACGCGCGGCGCTGGTGCATCTGTCCAATGCCGACGCGACCACCATGAACGCCGATCTCGCCAACAACATCATCTTCGGCACGAGCAGGCCCACCCTGGTCGAGGACACGGCGCATGCACAGGTGACCGGTCAGAACAACTGGATCATGACGGGCGCCGACGCGACCGGGCTTGCCGGCTCGNNCGCGAATATCGTCTGCGTGCGACCGCAAAAGACATCGGCGCGTTCGAATCGACCACCCAAGGGCCTGGCATTGGTTCTGGTGGCGGATCGGCTGCGGGTGGAAGCAGCGGCGGCAGCGGTGGGACGACGGGCGCGGCGGGAGGCGTAACGGCGACGGGCGGAGCGACACGTGGCCGCACAGCCACGGCGGGCGGCACTGCGACAAGCGGTGGAACCGGGGGAACGGGCGGCATTGCGATTGCCGGTGGCGCCACTGGTACGGCGACCAGCCTCGCCTCGGCATCGGGAGGCTCGGTGACGACAGGCGGAACCAGCGTTGCAACCGGTACGACCGCAGGCTCGGCGGGCGGCAGCGCGGGAACGACCGAGGCCACGCGCGCGACCCCGACCAGCGGGAAATCAGGGTGCGGCTGTCGTCTCGCAGGGGTCAACCGTAGCGCCACCCCCTGGTTGGAGATGCTGGCGCTTGGCGCGGCCGCAACGCTTCGGCGCCGCGGCCAGCGTCAGCGTCGGTCCTCGAGATCGTTTTGAGTCTTCTGGCCCGCCACGACCGGCTCAATCAGCACTTGGTGGCCAAATTGTGCGGCGATCTGCTGGGGAGACAATTTCCGCGAATCCTGCTGGGAAAATACAGCGGCAAAGTGCTGCAACAAATCGCCACAAAGCGCCGCATCCTGCTAAGCGGCGCCGGTGGTCGCGAGAAGCTGGTAATTGAAGAGGCGGTCCAGCATGAGAGCGGCGCGCGTGCCACCGTAGCTTTCCCCCACGGCGAAGAGGACGGCCCGGAACACCAAACGGATCGAAAGAGTACCCACCAGGCCTTCCATATCCCTGCGTATCCCACCTATACACTGTCGCCGATCCGCTGGCGGATGGCCGCTACGAATGCCTCCAAATCGGGCAGGTGTCGGTCGAGGACATCGCGCACCACGCTGACGTCAACCTCGGCGTAGCCNNCCGTGTCGTCCCAGCAAGTCGAACAGTTCACGATTCGTGCGGGGTTCGCCCAGCCGGTTGTCCGACACGATGTGGGAAGCCACGTCGAGCGCCGCTTGGATGGCGATCTGCAGGGTGTGCTCCACGAACCGGAGCTCGCGCACGTCGGTGGCCAGGCGATCCGGCCGCGCGTGCTGTCGCAGATCGCGCAGGCACGTTTCGATGAACGCCAACTTCTTGGCGATGAGATCCTGGTCC
The DNA here is from genome assembly GCA_003155465.1 of Myxococcales bacterium. The sequence goes on from PMCR01000058.1 coordinate 2,478, forward strand.
GTCACGCGGCACGCACCCCGGGTGTTCTTCGATAGCGCCGTAGCATCGGCAAAACGTCGAAGTACTCGTTGCGCGCATTCACTTCAAACCGGATGCG
>PMCR01000161.1 GCA_003155465.1 Myxococcales bacterium
TCCCGTCAGCCGCGACCTTTTCCGAATGCCCAGGCATGACCTTTCGGGGCACCAGGTCGAGGGAAAGCATGCGCGGTCTCCCGGGTTCTTTTTCGGCAATCCCAGCCCCGCTTGGCAAACCGATCTGGCCGTGCAGGGGCAGTTGTGCATTGGCAAGGGCCGTGCCGCCTATTTCGCGACCTTCATCACCGTGCCGGCGGAGTTGTGGTTGGCCCAATAGACGCTGGTGGCATCCACGGCGATGCCAAAAGGAGAGCTCTGCCCCAACGCGAGGGTGACGGGAGAGCCGCCCTGCAGCGCGACCTTCATCACACTGCCGTCGGCGATGCCGCCGATGCTGCCGCTGAACCCGTTGTTGGTCCAGTAGACGCTGGTGGCATCGACGGCGATGCCCAGAGGCGCATTTTGCCCTGATGCGAGGGTGACGGGAGAACCGCCTGCAAGCGTGACCTTCATGACGCTGCCGTTGGCGACGAAGTTGGTCCCGTAGTCGGTCCAGTAGACGCTGGTGGCATCCACGACGATGGCGGAAGGATAGCTCTGCCCCGATGCGAGGGTGATGGGAGAGCCGCCTGCCACCGCGACCTTCATCACCGTGCCGGTGGAAGCGAAGCTAGTCCAGTAGACGCTGGTGGCGTCGACGGCAATGCCACGACTACTCTGCCCTGATGCGAGGATGACGGGATCGCCCCCTGCCAGCGGGAGATTCATCACCGCGCTCACCGTGCCGGCGGTGACGGAGTTGGTCCAGTAGACGTTCGTGGCATCGACGGCGATGGCAGAGGGAGATTTCTGCCCTGATGCGAGGGTGACGGGATCGCCGCCTGCCAGCGGGAGCTTCATCACCGTGCCGGCGGTGACGGAGTTGGTCCAGAAGACGCTGGTAGCATCGACGGCGATGGCACCAGGAGAACTCTGACCTGATGCGAGGGTGACGGGAGAGCACATCCCGCTTTGTTCGCACCCGTTGGCGAGATTCCCATCGCAGTCAGCGTAGCCACTGGCGCAAGTATTCCCACAGTTTCCAGACACACATAACGCCGTCGCGTGGCTATTGGTGGGGCACACCGTCCCGCATGCACCGCAGTTCGCCGTGTCGCTGGCTTTGTCCACGCAAGCGCCGTTGCACGGCACCTTTGCTCCGGGACAGACACAGGTCCCGGCCGTGCATATGGTGCCGGTCGCGCAGATGTTGCCGCAAGCACCGCAGTTCTTGTTGTCGGTGGCCTGATCCACGCAGGCGCCATTGCACGGCAGCGTGGTTCCGGGACAGACACAAGTCCCGGCTGTGCATGAGGCGCCGGTCGCGCAGGCGCTTCCACACGCCCCACAGTTCGCCATGTCGGTCTTCTGATTCACGCAGGTCGTGCCGCAGGTGAGGCCGCAAGCGCACGCACCGGCCGCACAGACTTGACCTGCACCCTTGCTCGACAGGCACGCCTGATCCACGGTGGGTTCGTTGTCCACGATGCCGTCGCAGTCATTGTCCTTCCCATCGCAGATCTCGGCGCTTGGCTTGCACTGGCAGATGTTGCTGGTCTGGCCAAGAATAGCTGCGCAGGTCCAGCCGCCCAGGCAGTCCGCCACCGTGGCGCATGTCGAAGTGCACACGTTCTTTCCGTTGCCGAGCGGCAGGCAGATACCACTTGGGCAGTCTGAGTTCTTGCTGCACGGGGTTCCGGTCGCGCCCGGTGGAAGCTGAGGCGCGTCCGGGGGCGCATCGACAGACGCCGCCGGACCGCCATCGTTGCTCGTGCCTCCGCCAGCAGCCTCTGCAAACGCGGCATCCTGACTTCCACCCTTGCCGCTGCCACCATCGGCCGCTGCCTGGCCGCCGCTGGTCGCAACGGAAGCAGCGTCGAGTCCCACAACTTGTCCACCGTTGCTCCCGCTGGCTCCTGCCTGGCCGCCGGTTGCGACAGGGGCAGCGTCGAGCGGCACAACTTGTCCATCGTTGCCCCCGCTGGCTCCTGCCTGGCCTCCGCCGGTTCCGAGAGGAGCAGCGTCGAGCCCTACAACTTGCCCACCTCCGCCGGCTCCTGGCTGGCCGCCGCTACTGGTGGCCGGGCCGCTCTGTGAGGATCCGCAGGCAGCCAGGAACCCGAGCAGGACTAGCCCAACAACTCGTCCAAGTTCACTACGTCTAGACATCGCGATTCTCCTCATCTACTGCGAGCAGCACACCCTGCCGGCCGTGCAGTCCTTGCTGCTCTTGCAGCAGGCGTAGCAGGCTCCAATACTTTGGTTACAGCATTGCCCGGAGGGGCACTGCGCATCCTCGATGCAGGGGCAGTCGGTGGTGCATTGGCTGGTGCTGCCGTTGCAGCACTGGCCCGCCAGGCAGTCGGCGCTCGACTTGCAGCAGGCGACGCAGCGTCCGCTCTTGCAGCACTGCCCGCTGCTGCACTGGCTGTCGGCGCAGCAGGTGCTGCTCGGCACGCAGGCACCGCCGCAGCAGTGCTTGCCGGTTCCACATTGAGCGTCGTTCTGGCAGGCGCAGGTTCCACACTGATTGGTGGACAGGTCACAGCACTGGCTGGCAAGGCAGTCCCCGTTCGACTTGCAACAGGCCGCGCAAGTCCCGTTCTGGCAGCACTTGCCGGCGCCGCAGTCGGTATCCGCGCAGCACGTGGCCTGGGTGCAGCGGTTGCCGCAGCACTTGCCGGTTCCACACTGGGCGTCGTTCTGGCAGGCACAGCTCGTGGTACATTTATTGGTGGCGAGGTTGCAGCACTGGCCAGCCAGGCAGTCAGCGGTTGACTTGCAGCAGGCGACGCAGGCGCCGCCCTGGCAGCATTTGCCGGCACCGCAGTCGGTATCCGCGCAGCACTGGGTGGACTGGCAGGCGCCCTGGCAGCACATGCCGTTGCTTCCACACTGGGCATTGTTCTGGCAGGCGCAGTTCGAGGCCCCGCACTGACGGGTGCTGACGCCGCAGCACTGGCCCGCCAGGCAGTCGTCGTTCGACTTGCAGCAGGCCACGCAGGCCCCGTTCTTGCAGCACTGGCCGGCGCCACAGCCGCTGTCGGCGCAACACTGGGCTGTCACGCACTTGGTACCGCAGCATTTTCCTCCAGCGCCGCACTGGGCGTCGTTCTGGCAGGGACATGCCTGGCTGCTACAGGTGTTCGTGCTTGGGTCGCAGCACTGACCAGCGAGGCAGTCGGTGGTCGCGCAACATGTCCCGACCATGCAAGTCCACAAGCTGCTGGAGACGAGCGAGTCGACCGCAGGCCGAGAGTCTTGCGCGACCGGCGAGTCGTTGTTGGATTTGTCATCTATGCCGAGCGCATCCTGGGAAGTTTGCGGGACAGGTGAGTCGATGCTGGACTCGGCGTCCGCGCTACGGGTGTCCTGGGCAGGTTGCGCGACGGGTGAGTCGTAGCCGGCCCATGTGTCGGTGCCACGCGCGTCCTGGGGGCTTGGAGGTGCCGGCGGGGACTTGGTCTTGCTCGTACACGCAACCGAAGTGAAGACAAGTGCCACAAGGCATAGGGTCTTCATGCCTTGGCGATTGTAAGCTGATTCCTCTGGCCCGCCAAGCCGGAATCGCGTGTCTCCGCCCCGGTATTGACCTTCACCCAGCGAATCGGCGATAACTCGACCCCGCAGTGATTATCGTCCAAAAATTCGGCGGCACTTCTGTTGGCACGGTCGAGCGCATAAAGAACGTCGCCCGTCGCTGTCTGGCGACGCAACGCCAGGGCCACAAGGTAGCGGTCATCGTCTCGGCCATGTCGGGTGAGACCAACCGGCTGCTCGGTCTCGCGCAGCAGGTGCATGGTGAGCCGGACGAGCGCGAGCTGGACGTCATCGCTTCCACCGGCGAGCAGGTGTCGGTCGGCCTGCTGGCCCTGGCCATCCACGCCGAGGGAGGCAAGGCCGTGTCACTGCTCGGTCACCAGATTCGCGTGTTGACCGACAGCGCCTTTGCCCGGGCGCGTATCCGGGATGTCGAAGTGCAGGCCATCGACGAAGCCTTTGCCCAGGGCAAGATTGCGGTGATTGCCGGTTTCCAGGGCGTCGACGACGCGGGCAACATCACCACCCTCGGCAGGGGCGGCTCAGACACTTCGGCGGTGGCCGTAGCTGCGGCGCTGAAGGCCGACGTCTGCGAGATCTATACCGATGTCGACGGCGTGTACACCGCGGACCCCAACGTGGTGCCGGGTGCGCGCAAGGTCGAACGCATCAGTTATGAGGAGATGCTGGAACTGGCGTCGCTGGGCGCCAAGGTTCTGCAGATCCGGTCGGTCGAGTTTGGGATGAAGTACGCCGTCCCGATTCACGTCCGATCGAGCTTCAACGACAACGAAGGGACGTGGGTCGTGCCNNGTGCCTGAAGAAAAAGCGATGGAAGCAGTCCTGGTGTCCGGTGTGACCGCCACCCGGGATGAGACGAAGATCACCATGGTCGGCATCTCCGATGCCACCGGCATTCATTCCAAGGTGTTCAGGCCACTGGCCGACGCCGGTGTGGGTGTGGACACCATCGTTCAGGCCCTTTCTGCCGAGGGTCGCACCGACCTAACCTTCACGGTCAGCAAGGGCGACAGCAAGCGGGCGCGCGAGCTTCTGGTCAAGCACTGCGCCGATTTCTGTCAGCCCGACCACATCCGCACGGTCGAGAATCTGTCCAAGGTGTCGATCGTGGGCGTGGGCATGCGCTCGCACGCTGGCGTGGCGCTCAAGATGTTCGAGGCGCTGGCCAAGGAGAATATCTACATCCACCTGATCTCCACGTCGGAGATCAAGATCTCCTGCGTGGTCGACGGGAAGTATAGTGAGCTGGCCGTCCGCGCCCTGCATGATGCTTTCGAGCTTGGCGGCAAAGCCTCGCTTTAGCTCGCTGTTTCGCCTGTGGAACAGAGGGGAGAAGAGAGGGCACCCAGTATCCCAGTTGCGGTAGTATGAGGTCCATTGCCGCCTGACGTTCCCGACATCAGCGAAGAGCTTCTGCTTGGACGCACGCTGCTCGAGCAGGGACACCTGGGCACAGCCCAGCGCGTGCTCCTGAAGGTGTGCCAGCAGCACCCTGAGAACGCCGAGGCGTTTGGGGGGCTGGGAGACGCGTTGCGCCGCAAGGGCGACGAAGTGCGCGCGCGGATCATTGGCGACTATGCCGAAGACCTGCGCACGCCGGAGGCAGCGGGCCACGGGACGCCGCCGATCGAGGTTCGGCCAGCTGAGATGCGAGGTACCCAGAGCCCAGCCGCAGCGCACCCAGCGCGGAAGCCACCGCCGTTACCGGTCGTGTCGCGCGCCGAGATGGTCACTCCACGCGTCGAGATTGTTACGCCTCAGGCCGAAATGGTCACCCCGCGTCCCGCGCCCGTCACGCACTCGGCAGTGGCAGCCACGGGGCAGACGATGCCGCAACCTGGGGAGTTTAGCGGCGGGCGAGCATCAGCCCAGGACCAGGGCGCTTGGCCCCAGGCCTCGGGCAAGCCGGCTGCGAAGTTCGGAAAGGGGAAGTACCTGGCGGCCGCCGCGGCTCTCGTGTTGCTGGCCGGCCTTGGAATTCTCGGCTATCGCGTCGTCAAGGCGTCGCAGCGCCCCGGCTCCTCGCCGCGCGAGGAACTGGACAGCGCGCTGTCGTCTGGCTCGTTCGATCGCCTCATGCGGGTTCGTGATCGAGCGCGCGCAGCCCTTGCCGGTCCAGCGCCCGACGCCGACGCCCTGGTGCGGCTGGCGCTGACCGAAGCGTTCTTGACCCTCGACCACGGGGTGGCTGCGGCGAAGAGCGCCGATGAGGCGCTGCGGCGACTGCGTCCAGGTGAACGCCCGAACCCGCAGCGGCTGGCGCTGGTCGAGGCGGTGCGGGCGCTGCTTGCCCTGGCTGCCGGAGACCGCGACACCGCCAGGCAACACGTGGATGTTGGACTGGCGTGGGCCGCCGACAAGCCGCCGCCTGCATTGCTGCTCGCTTCCGCACGGGTGCGTGTGTTGGCTGGCGACACCGCCGGGGCTGGGAAGGATCTGGACCTGGCTCTGCAGCTGGCCCCGGATTTTGCCCCTGCGGTCGCCGACTGGGCTGCGCAGCGGCTCGACAGCGGAGATGCAGTCGCCGCGCGCCGTGTGACGCGCGAGTTCCTTGCCAAGAACAAGACGGCGTCTCGCGTGCACTTGATGGCCGCCGAGGCCGAGCGCGCCCTGGGAGAAAGTGGTTGGACTAAACACATCGAGTCGGCGTGCCGCGGGGAGGGTCGGATTTCGCGCGCTCTTCGCGCAGCCTGCTCGCTCGCATCGGCTTTGGATGCGCGGCTCGACGGCGAGAGGTCAGCGGCCGTGCGCAGGGCGCGGGCCGCGGGTCAGGCTTCCGAGGATCCGCGCGTGCTGGCCGATTCCGCGCTCGCGCTGGCCTCGCTGGGCGAGATAGACGCTGCAGATGAGGTGCTGGCGCACGCGCGCAAGCTGGCCGACGGCTCGGCCGTGCCGCTGGACTGGGCCGATCTGGCGGTTCGTCTCGGGCGCGGCCAGGTGGGCGTGCTGGCGCATCCGGCTCCACGACCAGCCCAGCCCGAACGCCAACTGGTGGCCTTGCGGGCTTTGTACCTGAGTGGCGGGGGCGCGGCCATGGCCGTGGCCATCAAGAACGTGCCTGCGGGCCCGCGCGAGATCGACGCTGACCTGCGTACTTACATGGATCTGGGTCGTGAGGGCAGCCTATCCCCGAGCGATCGGGTCGCACTGGAACGACGGGCCGAACGGGGCGGCCCGGTCGCGGCCTTCGTCCTCGGGGTGCTGGCCGCGCGCGAGGACGACCACAAGCAGGCGGCAAGGCGGCTGGAAAAGGCATTGGCGGGCCATGGCGACGCATGCCGCGCGGCGCTCCTCTATCTGTCCGCGTTGCAGGCGCAGGACCGGCCTGGCCAGCCCAACCGCGCTGCCCTGCTTGCGCTCCACGCCCGCAACGAGCAGTGCCCGGTGCCGGAAATGTAGTCTGGTGTTGACGGAGCACGGCGGCCAAGCTAAATCCGCCGTTCCAATGTCCACCTACGATACCTCTGACATTCGCAAGGGACTGAAGGTCATGATGGACGGCGTGCCGTACAACGTGGTCGAGTTCCAGTTTATCAAGCCGGGCAAGGGCGCGGCTTTCACTCGAACCAAGTTCAAGAACTTGCTCTCGGGCGCAGTCATCGAACGAAACGTCCGATCCGGTGAGAAGCTGGAAGAGGCCAACGTCGAGACCAAGACCATGCAGTATCTATACAAGGAAGGCGACAGCTTCGTCTTCATGGACACCAGCACCTACGACCAGGTGCACATCCCGTCCGAGACCATCGGGGAGGATGCCCTCTTCATGCCCGAGCAGATCGTGGTGGAGGTGCTGTTCTTCAACGAGCGCGCAGTGGGCGTGACCTTGCCCAATTTCATCGAACAGAAGGTCATGGCGACCGAACCCGGGTACCGCGGCGACACGGCCACGGGCGTGACCAAACCGGCCAAGATCTCCACTGGCGCCACCATCGCGGTGCCGCTCTTCATCAATGAGGGCGATACCATCAAGATTGATACGCGCAGTGGCGAGTACCTGGAGCGCGTCGGACGCGCGTAGCGGACCGGAGGCTAGCTCTACGGCTCTTGGGGAAATCTCCGGCCAGCGCAGCTCGGCCAGCGTGAGAGTGAGCGTGAGCGGTAGCGACCAGCGTGGAGCGGGCTGCGTGGGCGGCTCGCGTGAGCGGCCCGCGTCCGCGCTTTCCGCCTTTCGCGTACCGCCCACGAAGTCGCTCACGCCCTCGCACACGCGATCCGCGGGCCGGCCTTCGCTATTGCACGATGAACCCCGCTAGCAGGAAAGCAGGGATCGAAGCGCGGGCGAGGGTCAGGCGGGCCGTCCGGTCTTGGTTTGAGGGGCAGGGGTTCCTCGAAGTCGAGACGCCGGCGCGGGTTCCCTCGCCCGGCCAGGAGGTTCACCTGGAGGCCATCCCGGCAGGCGCGCAGCGGTATCTCATCACATCGCCCGAGTACCACATGAAGCGGCTGGTGGCGGCCGGCCTGCCGCGCATCGTGCAGATCTGTCGCTGCTGGCGCGGCGGCGAACGAGGTACGCACCACGAACCCGAGTTCACCATGATCGAGTGGTACCGGGCCGGCGCCAGCCTGGACGAGATCGCGCGCGACTGCGAGGCGCTGGTCGAGGCGGCGGCGCGCGCGGTTGGCCACTGGCCAGCGGTCGACGTGCCAGCCAGCCGGGGGCGCGAGGGCACGCCCGAGAAGCTTGCCGTGCAGGCACCATTCGAGCGGCTCACCGTGCGCGAGACACTTTCCCGCCTCGCCGGGATTTCCTTGCGCGGCGACGAGAATGTCGACGAGCTACGCAGCCTGGCGATACGCGCCGGCTGCAACCTGGGCACAGCCGCAACCTGGGACGACATCTTCTTCCAAATCTTCCTCGACCGCGTCGAGCCGTACCTGGGCCGCGACCTGCCGACCTTCGTCTTCGATTGGCCGCTGCCCCTGGCCGCATTGGCCCGACGCAAGCCAGGCGATCCCCTGACCGTCGAGCGTTTCGAGCTCTACGCGGGCGGGCTGGAACTGGCCAATGCCTTTGGCGAACTCTGCGATCCGGTCGAGCAGCGGGCGCGTTTTGTCGAAGAGGCCAAGCTGCGCCGCCAGCAGGGCAGGGCGGTCTATCCCATCGACGAGAAGTTGCTGGCAGCCCTGGCCGAGATGCCGCCCACCTGCGGCGTGGCCCTGGGCTTCGACCGCCTGGTCATGCTGGTCACCGGCGCCGAGAGCATCCGCGACGTCATGGCGTTCGCGGACGACGAGGTTTGACAGCGGGCATACCAGGGGGTGAAGGAGTTCGCGGCGCGGGCCGGCGTGGTCAGTCCGAACGTCCTTCGCGCCATCAATCCGCGCCACAACCCGACGCAGGAGACCCTCAACCGATTGCTGCGACCACTGGGCCTCAGGCTGAGCCTCACGCTGATCGAGGAGACCCGGGGGCAAGCGGGCGGCCTGAACGCCCGGTGAAGAACATCTACGTCGCCATAACATTCATGGTATATTGACCAGCGTGACCTCGACCGAAGTCATACGCGAACTCAAGCGTGACGGTTGGGTCGAGGCGAGGGTGCGAGGATCACATCACCATTTCACGCATCCGACGAAACCAGGGATCGTCACCGTCCCGCATCCGAAGAAGGACATTCCGGTTGGCACCCTTGCGAGCATTGGGCGTCAGGCCGGCGTCAAACTGAGGTAGCAACCATGCACTACACGGCAATCGTTACGAAGGAAGGCAGGCAGACCTTGGTCGACTTCCCCGGCTGTCTGGGATGCCAGACGTTCGCCGATCCGGGTGAGGACATTGGCGCGCGCGCGGCGGAGGCTCTGATCGGATGGCTGGAAACGCACTTGGTGGCGGGGCAAGCGCCGCCCGAACCCAGGACGGTTCGGACGAAGGGTCGCGTGCGGGCTCTGCAGGTAGCGGTCCCGGCCAAGCTCGCCGTAAAACTTGCGCTTCGGTGGGCGCGCTTGCGTGCCGGGCTGACGCAGGTCGAGTTGGCGCGGCGGGCGGGGCTGAGCCAGCCAGCCGTGGCCCGCCTGGAGGATCCCGATCACAATCCCACCCTCGACATGCTCGAAAGAGTGGCCACCGCTCTGGGCGTACGCCTGGAGGTTGGTCTTCGCGCCGCTTGACGGAACCGTCTGCCAGATCCGGCCTTTCTACTCCATTCCCTGTGTAGGGGAGCCCGCGCTGCCCAGGCACTAACCGGCGATCGCTTCCTCCAGCGGGACTTGGCGGGTCGAAACCCACCGGCTGGTGGGGGCGAGCACGCAGGGCGACCGCAGGTCGGCCATACACGGAACGTGATGCGTGATGCGGGCCGGTTGCATTTGCAGCGCGGTGGCTCAAGAATGCCTTGGTTTGCAGTGGAGAAGGCATTGCGAACAACAGCTCACATTCCTAGGAGAAGAAGGATGAGGACGAGCTTGCTAATTTCTGTGAGTCTTGCGGTCGCTGCAAGCCTAGGCGCACAGCCAGCCGTAGCCGCGACCGTGGACCCAACCCTGTCGGTGCAGGGGGTGTTGCGCAAAGCAGACGGCACAGTGGCGCCGGATGGGACCTACGACCTGGCGTTTCGCTTCTACGCCGCAACCACCGGCGGGGCAGAGCTGAAGAAGGTGGATAGCAAGGGTGTGCCGATCAAGCGCGGGGTCTTTGCCGTCACCCTGGACCTGGGAGACAAGGCGTTGGTCACGGGGAATGCGAGCCTCTGGGTCGGGGTCACGGTGGGCGGCGACACAGTCGAGCTTCCGCGCCAGCGCCTGGTGCCCACCGCGTATGCGCTGCAGGCAGAGCACGCGAACAGCGCGGACGTGGCCGCGTCCGCGGATGCGGCCAAGACCGCAGTTTCAGCCGACACCGCCAAGTCCGCCACCACCTGCGACACCGCCAAGACCGCCAGCGCCCTGATGTGTACCGCGTGCGTGCCGGCCGAGGCGGTGTCCTTCAACTACGCCGCCTCGGCCAGCAAAGGCGGAGCCGCGAGCGATCTGGCCTGCTCAGGCTGCGTGAACTCCAGCGACATCGCCCCCTGCGCCGACGGCCAGATCCTGAAGTTCGTGGGCGCCGCCTGGACCTGCGCGCCGGACTCGGCTGGCACGGTGACGTCCGTGGCTACAGGGAGCGGGCTGACAGGTGGCCCGATCACGGGGCCGGAACCATTGCGGTCGACACGAGCGTCGTGGCCACGCTGGCCGGGGATCAAACCTTCACGGGCCAGAAGACATTCAGTGGCAACGTGGGCATTGGGACGAGTAATCCGCTCTACCAACTGAATGTCCAAGTCGGCGGCCGTCCGTGGATCAACATTGAGAGCACGGCGCCGGGAGAGGTTGCTTCGCTTCGATTGAAATCCCTCACTGGCGAGTGGCATCACAGTGCCGAAGTTGATGGAGGGCTTTCGTTTTGGTCGGGCGGTCGGTATGTGTTGTACCTCACAAATGACGGAAACGTCGGCATTGGGACGACCGCCCCGACCGAAAAACTGGTTGTCAATCAGGGGAGTGTCTCCGTGCTACCCACAGGCCCCTTTCCGATGACGCTTCTTTCTGGGACAAACGGGCAGGCCAGCGGATATGTCGAAATGATCAACGCAGGGGCCTTCGGTGTTCAGCTGCGCGGCAATGAGGTGGTTGCGTTGGGCGTTGGGACGACGGAGAGGATGCGGATCAACAGCCAAGGCAACGTTGGCATCGGAACCTCGACTCCCAGCCAGAAACTCGACGTCGCTGGCAACATCAATGTCACCGGCGATGCCTTCAAGCCTGGTGGTGGATCTTGGAGTGTCGCGTCTGATAGGCGCTTCAAGAAGAACATCACGCCCCTAGAGGAAGCGCTGGAGCACCTGCTCGCGCTGCACGGGGTAGCGTTCGAGTGGAAGGATCCGGCGAAGAACGGCGGGGATCGCAGGCAGCAGATTGGCGTGATTGCGCAGGAAGTGGAGCGGGTTTTCCCCCAATGGGTGAGTACCAAACCAGACGGAACCAAGTATGTGACGTTTAGAGGGTTCGAAGCGCTCACGGTCGAGGCCATGCGCGAACTGAAGAAAGGGAACGATTCACTGAAAGCGCAGAACGACGCTCTCAAGCAGGAAGTGGTGAGCCTGCGCCAGGCCTTTGGCGACCACCTTGTCTCTATGGAACGTCGCCTTGCGCGCCTGGAAACGCGGCCGGCGGGGCGGCGGTTGGCTGCGCTTCGGACGGCGCCATGAATCGCATCGCCTTGCTGGCCCTGGGCGCGGTCCTCGCGTTGCCGCTGGCAACGCCGGTGCAGGCTGACGATGCCAGGGCTGCGCAGGCCGCGGTGAAGGCGGGGATGCGGGCCTATGATCTTGGGAAGCATGAAGAGGCGATGGCCAAGCTGGAGGAGGCGTATCGGCTGAAGGGGGATCCGCATCTGCTTTTCAACATGGGGCAGGTGTACTGGAAGTGGGGCAAGGACGAGGACGCGCGAAGGGTGTACGAGAGCTACTTGCGCAATTTGCCGGACGCGAACAATCGCGGCCTGGTGGAGGAACGTCTGGCAAAGATCGAACGGCGCAAGAAGGAGAAGGAGCCAGCGGCGCCTCCAATCCCTGAACCAGAGGCTACCGCGCCGGTAGCGCCGCCGGTTGCACCGGCCGCTCCGTTGATCAACGTGCCAGTGTCAGAGCCGTCCTTGGCGCCGGCACCCGCGACCAGCACCCTGCCACCAGGGCCGCCTCCGATACAACCGGCGCCATCAGCCAGCGAGAACGCACTGGTTTCGCAGGGCTCGGCTGAGCCGCAGGTGCAGAAATCGCATTTCTACAAGAAGTGGTGGTTTTGGACAGGGACCGGCGCCGTGGTGGTCGCGGCAGTGGTTGTGGGCGTGGTGCTGGCTACTCAAAAAGACAGTCCCCATGGATCGCTCGGGGAGTTCGGGCCAAGAAGATAGTCATGGGGAACAGCATCCCGAGATCCGGTTCGTGTCCACGGGGAAAGCTGGGACTGGTCGCGCTTGCCAGCCTGCTGGGCTGCGCCTCTGAGGACACGGCGATTGAGGTGGCGTTGGAGATCTCGCCAGCCATCGACGACGCGGCTTTGGCCTCGGTGGATAGCCTGCGGGTCGAGAGCAGCGAGGGGGCATACGCAAAGGAATCGGGCGTCGGGCACCGGCTGGCGCGAAGCGGAGAAACCCTGATCTACCGGCCGGGCCAGGTGGGGCAGGGTTTCGATCTTTCGATCGAGCTGCTGGCCCAGGGCGTGGCCATGGCCTGCGGCACGGCCAAGAATGTGGTTGCCAAGCAAGGTGAGACGGTGCGGGTGGTGGTGACGCTGTCGACTTGCGCGGCTACCGGCGCCGGAAGTGACGCGGGCGCTGCCGATACATCTGCGATCACGCCTGGCAACGATGGGGCGACGCTGGACAGGGCCAGGGAGGCAAGCAGAGAAGTCAGCCTGGACACCGACTTGGGCAATGACGATATATCCGGTGCGAAGCCAGAGGTCGCGACTGATAGGGCTTCGGTCGGGTCAGGGGATGATACCGGGAACGCGAGCGCCCTCGACGCTGCGGCCGACGATGCCTTCAATGCTGTCCTCGACGCTGCGACCGACCTTGCCCACGACCTGGCAGTGGATCGGCCGCCAGCGCAGGCGACAGGTACCGTCTGCAACGATGACGATGAATGCGCGACTGGGTTCTGCGCACAGGGCGTGTGCTGTGCCGAGCGCTGCAGCGGAACGTGCAATGTGTGCGACCGGGCTGGGAAGCTCGGCGTGTGTCAGGTGCTGCCAAGCACCGAATGTGCGCCAGACTCGCGCATTACGGATCTGTGGCCCCTGCAATGCGTGGGCGGCGGCTACAACCCAGAGGCCGATGGGCCGAGGCGCGGGTCGAACCGTTCGCGCGGCGCAACTTGGGAGCTTTCGCTGACCATCGGCGATCCCTCGCCCGCCTGCGTGCGCAATTCCCCTGCGGATCCCGTGTGCGCGACCCCGACCTGGCAACTCGACCTGGGCTTCGCGTTCACTACGGCCATGGAATAGATGGACCAGAGCGACTCTGTTTCCCGTGCCGGGGCGATCTTCGGCAACTACCGCGTGGTGCGCGAATTGGGCCGCGGCGGGATGGGTGCGGTCTACTTCGCCGAGCACAAGTTCCTTCCCGGCAAGGTCGCGGCGGTGAAGGTTCTCCTGCCGGAGTCTTCGCGTGATCGCGCCATGACGGATCGGTTCTTCAAAGAGGCGATTGCCATCTCGCTCGTCAAACACCCAGGGATTGTCGAGGTGTTCGACTGCGGGTTCCAGGGTGACCAGGCGTATATCGTGATGGAGTACCTGCAGGGCGAGAGCCTCGGTGCGCATCTGCGCCGGGTGGGACGGCTCGACCTTTCGTCGTTGCTGGTCATCGCCAGCCAGATCGCCTGTGCGGTGGAGGCCGCGCACGCGCAAGGGATCGTGCACAGGGATCTCAAGCCCGACAACGTGTTCCTCACCAAGATCCCAGACCAGGGCATCAGCAAGGTGCAAATCAAGGTGCTGGACTTCGGCATTGCCAAGTTGCTTGCGCAGGCGGCGATGGACATGGAAGGCGCTGCCAAGACCAAGGCCGGCAGCCTCCTCGGTACGCCGCTGTACATGTCACCCGAACAGTGCCAAGGCGAGGCGTCGATCGACGGCCGTGCGGATGTGTACGCGCTCGGCTGCATGATGTTCGAGATGGCCTGCGGCCGGCCGCCCTTCGTTGGCGGGCCCGAATGGGACCTGATGGCGGCCCATGTGCGCGCCACGCCGCCGGTGCCACGGGATCTGGTTCCGTCGCTGCCGGACAAGCTGGAGTTCCTGATTCTGCGCGCCCTGGCCAAGCAGCCCGGCGCGCGACCTCAGACCATGGCAGCGCTGGCAGCCGAGTTGTCAGCCATTGACCCGGCCTCGGCCGGCGGAAGCACGTTGATCAGGGACACGGGAGAAGCCGACGCGGACACAGTCGGCCCCAACAAGACCAGCCTCTTGCCCACGGGAGGCGGCCCGGGAAAGACCACGCTCAGTGCCGCCACCATGGAGACCGCCGATCACGCGGGCGCGGCTGGACGACCAGCGCGTTCGCGAGGGACGATGGTGTTTGTTATGGGCGCCGCCGTGGTCGCCAGCGCGGGGGCAATCGTCTGGATCGCTGGGCACCAGACCACGGATCGCGCTGAGATCTCCCGCGCTGAACCACGAGCCACTGTCGCCCAGCCCTTGCCAACGGCCCAGCCGCAGCCGGCCCATGAGCCGTCTCCACTTTCAGCACCGGCTCCCATGCTTGCGCTCGAAACCGTTATCGCAGCCAACCCCGCCCCGGCGCCCGCAGCGAGGAGTGCCTTTCCGAAGGCGGCGGAGTCCGTCGCGGGCCGCCGTCCAGCATCGCTGAGCAAGATCAGCATCGACTCCGTGCCGCCTGGCGCGCGGGTGTGCTGGGTGGGTTCGGCGAAGTTGCTGGGCAAGACACCCCTGGAGATTGACTTGGCCGAGGTCGGGTCGCGCGCGCGGCTCCTGCTCGAACATGCGGGCTATCGCAGCCAGGAGGTCAAGTTGCCGGTTGGTGGTCCGGTTGCCTTGCGCAAACTGGGCCCTGACGATTTCGAGGATGTCAGCCTCTGCGGGACAGAGAAGTAGGGCGCCGGCCGTGTCAGGGAGAGGGGTTCTGAGCCGCACAGTCGTGACCCCGGCGCGCGGTCGGCGTGTGGTGGGGGAGGTTTCGATCGAGGACTGCGTGGATCTCCCTTCCTTGGCGGTTCCTCCGTAGGCGCTGCGCGGTTGCCGAAAAGGATCTAGTATCCGCGCGACCGTTGCCCAACAATTGCGCCCAACTCGCCGGAGGTGATGCATGTTCGATCCGCAGAAACCTGTTTTCTTACCAGCATGGAAAGCGGATCGCACTGTCGCGGCCGCGCTGGCGGCGCTGGCGTTGACCCTGGCGGGCAGCCGGGCTTTCGCCCAAGACGTGACGTCTGAGCAGCCCTCGGCCGGGCCGGCTGAGGCGGCTGAGCCCAAGGCAGCACCGGCCGAAGCGTCGGAACCCAAGCCCGCGGCGCCGGCCGAGGCGACGAAGGCTGAGACGCCGCCCCCACCGCCCCCAGCGCCCTGTCCGGACGTGGCTCCCGCGGCGCCGCCGGCCCCGGCCCCAGGTGCGACCGTGGAATGGAAGGTGCAGGCCAAGGGCGGCCTCATCATGACTTCGGGAAACTCGCAAGCCACCAACGTCACCCTTGGCCTGAATGGCTCGCGCAAGGAAGGCAACAACAAGCTGGAACTGGAAGCGGGCATGGCCTATGGCCGCTCGAAGAATCTGCACGCCAATACCACGACCGATCCCGCCACAGGCTCTACCGTCATCGACTCGCTCGACCGGCAAGAGGTGGTCAGCACCAACAACTGGGCCACCAAGGGTCGCTACGATCGCTTCCTGTCCGAGAACAACGTCGCGTATGTCAGCAGCCAATGGGCCGCGGACCGGATCGCCGGCAAAACGCTCTTCGGCGGGGGACAGGTCGGCTACAGTCGGCAGTTGCGCAAGGACAAGTGGAACCTGGTGGTGGCCGAACTCGGCTACGACTTCTCGTACGAGCGCTACTTGCAACAGGCGGGCAAGACGAGCGACCCGGTCACCATCCACTCGGCACGCATGCTGGTGGGTGAGACGCTCTCACTCAGTCCCGAGACCGGCCTGACCGCCAGCGTGGAAGCCCTGCTCAACCTCAACCGCGAAACCAAGGCCAACAACGCCAGCGATGGCACCGTCGGCGTCGATGCCCTGCACGACACGCGCATCAACGCTAAGCTGGGGATCAGCACTAATCTCTTCAAGAAGCTCGGTATCGGTTTTGGTTTCACCCTCAAGTACGACCAGAACCCAGCGCCCCGGCCCATTCCTGCGGGCGTGCCCGCGGGCGCGACCTTCCCTGCTGATCGGTACGTCTCCTGGGCGTTTGCCGAAAAGGTGGACACGCTCACCGAGGTCACGCTCCTTTACTCATTCTTCTAAGATGGGCGACAAGAAGAGAGAATCGCATCGGTGGAAGTTCTTCCGCGCGGGCGACGTGGACCAAGTCGTGCTCGCCGAGGGGGCCGATCTCGAGCACCTGAGCGAGCTCGACCAGAAGCTGTGGATGGCGCTCTCCTGTCCCCACCGGGGTCTTGAGTTCGACAGCCGCACCTTGGAATGGATCGACAAGGATCACGACGGGCACATTCGGCCGCCCGAGATCTTGGCAGCGGTGGACTGGTGCAAGCAGGTCTTTGGCAAGCTGGACGATCTTTTTGCCGAGGGCAGCTCTGTCCCGCTCGCGTCCATCAGGGAGGATACCCAAGTTGGCCGCGACCTGCTGACCGCGTGCCGACGTCTGCTCGCCAAGCTGGGCCGTCCGGACGCTGGCGCGGTCTCGGCAGAGGATGTGGCTGGCGCCGCAGATGCTCTGGCTGTCAGTCGATTCAACGGCGACGGAATCGTGCCCGCCGACAGCGCCGGGGACGAGCCCACCCGCCGGGCTGTCGAGGACATCATCGCGGCGCTGGGCGGGAAAGCTGACCGGGGCGGCAAGCCAGGAGTGGATCAAACCACCATCGACAAGTTTTTTGACGAGATCGCCGCCACCGTGGCGTGGCTCGACCAGTCCGATCGGGATCCCGCCGTTCGGCCGCTGGGGAAGGCCACGCCCGAGGCTGCTCTGGCGGTGGACGCAGTCCGAGCCAAGGTCGACGACTACTTCGCCCGTTGCCGGCTGGCGGCCTTTGACAAACGCGCCGTCGTTGCGCTTGGTCCTGCAGAGAGCGACTTGGCTGCGCTGGCCGGCAAGAGCCTGACCAACGAGGCGGCTGAGATCGCACAGCTCCCGCTGGCTGCGATCGGTGCCGAGCGCCCGCTGTCGCTCGGCGATGGGCTGAATCCGGCGTGGGCGTGCAAGGTGACGGCGTTGGCGTCTGCCGCCGTCCGGCCCATGCTGGGCGTTGACAAGGCGGTGCTGATCGAATCGGACTGGACCACCGTCAAGGAAAGACTGGCGCCCTTCTTCACCTGGCAGGCTGCCCGGCCGTGCGCCGCGCTGGCAGCGCTCGGTGAGGCCCGCGTGCGCGAGCTGCATGCCGGGACTCTCCGGCAGGACTTGTGCGCGCTGGTGGTGAAGGATGCGGCGGCTGAGGACCAAAGCGGTCAGATCGACCTGGTGGAGAAGATGATTCTCCTCCGCCGCGACCTGGTCCGCCTGGTGCGCAACTTCGTGAACTTCTCCGAGTTCTATGGCCAGCGCCGCGCCATTTTCCAGACCGGTACGCTCTACCTTGACGGGCGCAGTTGCAGTCTGTGCCTGCCGGTCGAAGATGCCGCCAAGCACGCCGCGGTTGCGGGGCTGGCCCGGGCCTTTCTGGTCTACTGCGACTGCACCCGCCCGGCGGGCGACAAGCGCAGCATCGTGGCAGTTGTGACGGGCGGTGGCACCGACAATCTAATGGTGGGGCGCAACGGCGTGTTCTACGACCGCAAGGGGATCGACTGGGATTGCACGGTCACGCGCATCATCGAGAATCCCATCAGCATCCGGCAGGCCGCCTGGGCACCGTACAAGAGGTTCGTGCGCATGATCGAGGAGCAGGTGGCCAAACGCGCCTCAGCCGCCGATGAGGAAGCCCGGCAGAAGACGCAAGCGGCCGCGACGCAAACCGCCCACGCCGACAAGACCAAAGTCGAAGAAACGGCAGCGAAGCCGCCCGAGCCCAAGAAGATCGACGTGGGCACGGTCGCCGCCATAGGAGTGGCCGTGGCTGGCATGGCGACCTTCCTGTCCAGCATCCTGGCCACCTTTCTGGGACTGGGCATGTGGATGCCGGTGGGCGCGCTGGGCTTGCTGCTGGCCATCTCGGGTCCGTCCATGCTCATCGCCTGGCTCAAGCTGCGCCAGCGCAACGTGGGCCCCATCCTAGACGCGAACGGTTGGTCGGTGAACGCGCTGGCCAAGATCAACATTCCCTTTGGCTCCGCCCTGACCAAGGTGGCGGTGCTGCCGCGGGGAGCCCGCCGCCAGTTGCGCGACCCGTTTGCGCAGAAGAAGACTCCGTGGGGGCTCTACCTGACGCTGCTCGTGCTGCTGGGCCTGGCTGTGCTCTGGCGGTTCGGTCACCTCGACTCGTACCTGCCAGGCAAGTTCAAGTCCGGGACGGTGTTCGGTCGCGAGATTCCGGCGGAGACGGTGCCGCCGGTCAAGTAGCCACGGTTCCTCGGGGTAAGTGCCGGCCAGCGCAGGTCGGCCGGCGTGCGCGTGAGCGGTAGCGTGAGCGACCAGCGGAACGCGGCCTGCGGCTCGCTCTCTGCCTCCCGCGTCCCGCCCACGAACACGCTCACCCTCACGCGCACGCGAGCCGCGGGCCGGCCGTCTCTGTGGCTACGACCGCCTGCGGCTATTGAGGAACTCCCTGCCGGCTTAGATTGACCCCGGATCACCCCTCTGCTAAACGTTTGCCTTCGTGACTCAATACCTCGTCTCGTTGGCCCAGTCGTCCTCCTCAGGCTCATCGTCTCCGGGCGGTGCGCTCGGCGGTATGCTGATTCCCATGCTGCTGATCTTCGGCGTCATGTATCTTCTGGTCATTCGCCCACAGTCCAAGAAGGCGAAAGAACACCAGAAAATGCTGTCCGAATTGCAGAAGGGCGACGACGTCGCGACGACCGGTGGACTCATCGGGCGTATCACGGGAATCAAGGACGACGTAGTCACGTTGCAGGTCCAGGAGGGCGTCCGTCTCCGCGTCCTGCGTAGTGCCGTCACCGGGCGTCACCGGTTCAGTGAAACTCCCAAGTCGGACGACAAGGCCTCCTAGCGCAGCAAGGATCACTTCATGGAACGATCGTGGTGGTGGAAGGCCGTCCTCTACGGATGTGCCATTGTTCTCGCCTGTCTCTACTTGGTGCCTACGGTGGTGCCCGAAGAGAAGCGTCCGGCTTTCTTCAAGGACCACTTCACCAAGCGCATCCAGCTTGGCCTGGACCTGCAAGGGGGCCTTCACCTCGTCTACGCGGTGAACATCGATAAGGCCGTGTCGGGCAAGGTGGACCGTCTGTCAAACGACATCGAGGACGCCGTCAAGAAGAAGGTGGCGGATGCTTTCGTGGCGCGCGAAGGGCGCGACGACATGGTGGTTTCTTTCAAGAATCCGGCAGGCCTGGCCAGCGTGGACGCGGAACTGCTCAAACCCTACCGCCGCGAACTGGACGAAGTCAGCCGTGATGTCGCGGCGGGCACGCTTCGGCTGCGCTACGACCCTGACCGCGT
>PMCR01000155.1 GCA_003155465.1 Myxococcales bacterium
GTTTCGCGCAGATCCGCTTCGGTTACGGTGTAGGCCAGGTTGCCAACATACAGCCTTTTCGCCATGTCGTTCTCTCCTCGTTCTTCTGTCAGTGGACGGTTCCGCGGTCCACGCGCTTGCCCAAGGAAGCGGGCCATTGTCCCTATGCGCTTCGCTAGCCGGAACGCCCTGGCTCACCAGATGGAAGACCGTGGCAGAACGGAAACGACGTGAAAAGGACTGCAATGAACGATATCAGGATGCTAGGGGAAGTCCACTGGCGTTTGAAAAGTCCGCGTCGTCCAGCCCGCGCTGCGCGTCTTTGACTGATCCCGCTGGAATATCGGACGATTTGCCGGACCGAGCCAAATTGCGCAGTTTTCACCGGCCCGAAGTGCGCGGGAAGGGGGGCTGTCCGTCCCGAAACCCCCAAGCGGGGCTGCCGCTCGCGGTCCCGGAACCGAACCGGTCGCGAACTTCCAAGACCCGGTACTAGTCTCGGAAGTTACCCCGCCGGCGCCGCCGGTTCAGAACCAGACACGCCAGCATCGCGACTAGATAGCCGGGCGAGGCGCGGCTGGGGGTTGCACCAAGCGCGCATGAACAGCCCGATTTGGAGGCCAGCTTCACTACCCTCGTGCTGTACTGTCCACCGACGACGCCCCCAATTCCGCCGCTCCCCATCGCGCTACCCCCGGTTTCAGGCATGACCGCAGATGTCCCGTCAGCTCCGGCCATCCCTGCCGTGCCTACCACCGCGCTGCCTCCGGTCCCGGCGTTCCCCCCGGTGCCGGGCAACCCACCGTCCCTGAGCCCACCGCCACCACCGCCGCTGGACGTCGTGCTGCCGCTGCCAATCGCACCACCAGAAACGATCACACCGCCGCCGCCCGCGCCGCCAGCCCCGGTGGTCCCGCCGCTGCCCGCGCCGCCAGCCCCGGTGGTCCCGCCGCTGCCCGCGCAGCCGGCCCCGGTGGTCCCGCAGACGCCGCCGCTTCCGTCAGGATATCCAATATTGGGCCTCGGCGGTTCGGCCATCCCGTCGCCCAAGTAGAAGTCCACCATGTGCGATTGCTGATAGCCCTTTTCGCACATGCTGTTTCGATATTCGGGATCATGCATCAGGCAGTAGACACGCTTGTCCGATACAATGGTGGTTGTGTAAATCCGGATCGCCGTGCCGGCGGAGTTCTCAAGCAACACCTCCTCGCGCCAGTCGCCGAAAATATCGCCATACAAAGGGACCGCGTTGCGCAATGAGTATTTTCCTTCAAGCGTCTTACTGGCAAAGCCGCCGCTGGGCATGCCCGGATAGGCCCATTTTGATATGGTGACACCGTCAAGATTCTCGCTCAGCAAGTCGCCGTCCCACCAGATGCGAAAGTTCATCGGCGGGGCGCTTGACCCTACTGGTAGACCGGTCACTTCCCCGACGTTGAACACTTGACCGTTGGTCCAGCATTCGTACCCTTTGTGGGCCGGGTCAATGTCTCCGCATGTGCCGCGCATGCCGTTGCCAGCGCTGCCGTACTTTCGAAGTATGGTGCCATCCTTGGCGTCGTAGGTGTACCAGTCGAAATTGGCACTCGCTTCAATGCCGAAACCTTCCAGGCCGGGACGGTCGGGATCGAGATCGCCTATATGCCAACGGTCGCCATGGAGCACGCCACTATCACCCAGATTCCAGAGGACCTTTCCGCCATCCTTGAGACAGTAGCCTCCGTTGACGTATTCGTCCATGCCGTCACCGTCGACGTCGAGGCATCTGATCTGGTGGTTATTCGGATAGGACGAAATCGGGGTACAAGAGGACTTCCATCGCAGCGACCAGGCGTTGTCTTTGAAATCAAATGCCATGTCCAGCATATACGCCGTAGTGACTTTTCCCTTGAAGACCAAGCTTGGATTCTTGCCGTCAAAATAGGCGATACCAAAATTGCCGGTTATGTTCCCATAGGCGCCAAGATCATCAGGCACCAGGCAGCGCTTGCCCTTCTCAGCGCCGGTCTTCCCGTCGACCGCGACGATGAACATATCCTTGTCATTCGTGTGAGTCAGTACCTGGCCATCCCCGAAGATGGTGCCGTTGGCCGCTTTGAGTATGAGCTCGGCTTTGCCGTCGCTGTCGATATCATACACGGTTTCGTTGTCAGCTGACCCTACGCTGATGGTGGCCGGACCGGATAGTGACAGGTCCGTGTTTGCGGAGTTCGGGCCCATGTCGACCCGCCACATGAACCTGCCGTCTCTATGGTATGCATCGACAAACTGGGATGCGTTTGTTTGAACCCGGTCCACGATGAACTCGTATTCGCCATCCCCGTCCAAGTCGCCGACATAGGCAAGATGGATTGCTCTACCGGCAGCGTCTTTCAGCGGGATTTCAAGGTAGTCATTTTCCAGAACCAACATCGCCTTCGCCGCCTCCGACTGCTCGATGCCCCCGAACACGGCCTTGACGGTGTAGTCTCCGGCACCGCCGCTGTCGTCCTGGTAATTGGTTGAGGTGGCTATCGGCGCAGTGTTGAGTTTCGTCGTCCCCTTGTAGACATTGAAGGCGATATCCAAGCCCTGTTCCGTGCCGAAAATCCGCCACGACAGGAAGGTCCCGCTCCCCGACTTGACCGCCACCAGGCCCCGGCCGAGTTTTTCCATGATTCGCTGGCCATGGGCAGGCATGGCGCTTAGGCAAGCAACGAGGCAAATCCCAGACCAGGAGAGTCTATTTCTCATCGTGTCGCCCCCGTTTCCATTGAGGGATGTCCCCCTCACAGCGTATTTAGCGCGCCGCGACAATGCATGGCGTACATCAACACATTCGCCCAGGATAAAGGGGGAGGGACCGATCGGAACGGGTCTAACGCGATCTTCGTTCACGACGCAGCGAGTTCGCGGCGCTAGACCCGCAGCGTTCGCGCAGCCAGACTGGAGGAGCTGGCGCAGGTGTTGCAACGCTTGGAACCTATGAAGGGGCGAGTTTTGGTAGTAGATGACGACGCGGACTCCCGGGCGGCGCTGGCCGAGGCGCTACGGGAGGGTGGATATTCAGTTGAAACCGCCGCAGACGCATTCAAGGGGTTGGGGAAGGTGCCTGAATTCGCGCCGGATCTGGTGCTGACCGATTTGAAGATGCCCGGCATGGACGGACTGGAGCTTCTGCGCAAGCTGCGCAGCGACGGGAACGATCTGGCGGTAGTGGTGACCACGGCATTTGCTGGTGTGGAGACCGCGGTAGCGGCGCTCAAGGAGGGCGCGGCCGACTACCTGACCAAGCCGCTCGATCTCACGATGTTGTCCGTGGTGGTTGCGCGCGAAATGGACCGTGTGCGGCTTCGCCGCGAGGCCGGGATGCTTCGGGCTCGTCTGGCCGAGCGCTACGCCTTCAGCAACCTGGTGGGCAGCTCACCCGCGATGCAGAGTGTGCTCAAGATGTTGCCCCAGGTGGCAGCGTCCAAGGCCAGCATCCTCATCACCGGCGAGCCAGGGACGGGCAAGGAGCTGATCGCCGCCGCCATTCATGAACACAGCCCGCGCGCCAAGAAACCGTTCTTCAAGCTGCACTGTGCGGCCCTGGCCGAACCCCTGCTGGAAAGCGAGCTATTCGGTCATGAGAGCAACGCCCTGCCCGGGAGCCCGGGCCGCCGGGACGGGCGGCTGCAGCAGGCGGCCGGCGGCACGCTATTTCTCGACGAGATCTCCGCCCTTCCGCCCGCTTTGCAGGTGAGACTGCTGCGTTTTCTGCAAGAGCACGCCTTCGAGCGTATGGGCGGTGAAGAAACTCTCCATGTGGACGTGCGCGTGATTGCGGCCAGCAACCACAATATGCGCGAGGCGATTGCCCAGGGCCGCTTCCGCGAGGATCTCTTCTATCAACTCAACGTGGTCAACATTGAGCTGCCGCCCTTGCGCGCGCGACCGTCGGACGTCCTGGCGCTGGCGATGCACTTTCTGCGCAAGTACGCCAGCGAGGACGGCAAGAAGTTGGAGGGATTCTCCGATGAGGCGCTGGAGCGGCTGGCGGGCTACGAGTGGCCGGGCAATGTGCGCGAGTTGGAGAATGCCGTCGCGCACGCGGTGGTGCT
Organism: Myxococcales bacterium; assembly: GCA_003155465.1. Next base: position 4,062 of record PMCR01000155.1, read on the forward strand.
GGCCAGTGGTCCGCAGGTGAGCGCGTCGGACCTTCCGCCCAGCGTGGGGCCCGCGTCCAAGGGGACGGCCGGCATTCGTATCCCCGGCTCGAAGATGGAAGATATCGAACGGCATGCCATCATGACCACTCTGGAGTCGACCCGCGGCTCCACCACGAGGGCGGCCGAGATTCTTGGCATGAGCGTGCGTACCATCCAATACCGGCTGCAGCAGTACCATGGCGCGCCCAAGAGCGAACTGCACGTGCCTGCGGTTCTTCCCAAGCGTCCTGACTGATTCTCTTCCCGACGAGGGTGGGCGTCACCTCTGGGTAACGGGCGTTACCTGTCGGTGTGTGAAGATTGCAAGCCGACGCTGTCCGACTGTGCCGACCGAGGGTCGGTTAACGCATTGGTCATTCGAATAGGCAGAAGGGCGCGCGATTTTCTGGGCCGCGGGATCAGGTGCTGACCAACTCCACAATACCCTTCTCACCATCGAGGACCACCAGATCCCCGGTCTTGATGAGCTGGCGGGCACCTTTCGCGGAAACCACGGCTGGGATGCCGTACTCGCGGGCCACCACGGCGCCATGGGACAAGGGGCTGCCGATCTCGGTGACGAGCCCCGCAATCAGGCTGAAGTAGGGGGTCCAGCCGATGTCGGTGAACGACACAACCATGATCTCGCCCGGTTGCAGCGCGGCGGCTTCGGCCACGCTGTTCACGATGCGGGCGCGGGCCTTGACCAGACCGCGGCTGACCGGGATGCCCATGATCTGGTTGCCGGTGATGGTGACCGGCACTTCCTCTTCCAGAGGCTTCGGGATGCCCACATTCATCAAGGGGAAGTGCAGCTTCGCGGTCTGGGGAAGGAGGGCCCGGCGTTTGTCGGCCTTCACTTTCCAAGCGGGGTCGCGATCCTGGATGAGCCGCCCGATCTCCTCTCGGGTGAGAAAGTAGATCTGGTCAACGTCGTCGAGCAGGCCATGCCCCACCAGGGTTGTGGCGTAGCCGCGAAAGGCTTGCCGGGTTCGGTTGACCATCTTCATGGACAGGGCCTTGGTCATCTCACGATTGGCAACCGCCTTGCGCGCGGCTCGTTTGCACAGGCGGATGAAAAGGCGCTGGGTGATCGTGAGCTGTTCCTTCATGAGCCGGCGCAGCTTTTCCGCCTTGCCGGTGGCATTCTTCGACAGCGGTCCGGCTTTCAGCGACGCCTGGATCATGGAGACAAGCTGCTCCTGATCCTCTTCCCAAGGCTTCTCGCGCAACTCAGATTCTCGTACGCAACGGTGTCCGTGGCGGCGCAAGAATTCGTGGTAGCGCTCGCGGATATGGCTCGGGGCATGGTCCTCGATGAATCTCAGGGCCGCGGACGGCGTCATGGACGAAAGTTGCTCGGCGAGACCGGCGCAACCGCGCAACAGATCGGCGAACTCTTCGACCGATCTGACGGTGTCGGCGCTTTCGATGGTGGGGTTGTCGGCGAGAAGCAAGGCCGCCAGGGTGTGATCCCGTGCCTCGGGCAGTCGCCGGTTATTGGTTAGGATGCCCATCAGAGCCGAGTAGTAGGAACCCGACTGGGACGAGGTGAGGAGGTGGAAGCAGAAGGCATCCACCAGGCGCTCAAAAGCGAAGTCCAGGGTTTGGTAGTCTTTGTGAAGATCGCCGGTCATCTCCAGGCGAAACCCTTGTTCCAGTTTCCGCAGCTTCTTCACGCTGCGGCCCGCAAACTGGATGGTGGCGACCTGCTTGGCGAACCGCCAGCACCGGGGAATTGTGGGATCCAGCTTCCCGACCTTCAGTTCAGGCACATCAATGGCGCTGAGGGAAATGATGATGTTCTCTTTCTTGTTCAGCGCCAGCTTCTCGACAAACACCATGTACCGACTCAGGTTGAAGAAGAGCCGGTTGTAGAAGAGCTCCAGCGACCGCCACTTGCGGATGTCCTTCATCCGGATCGCGCCGAAGCGAGCAGCCAGGTAGCCGAGTCCAATGTCGATGGACCGGCCGCAGACCGAATAGGTCAGGGGGGTGACAACCCCTGGCATCATCTCGCCGATATTGCCGAGAGACCACACATCCGTGCTCTCTCCCTTCACATCGTCGAGCTCGTTGAAATGGACATCATCCAAGGTGGTCACCGGCCGCACCTGCAGCCAGTGGATCACGCCCTCGCGGTCGATCGCCCATTCGAGGTCAACCGGGCGACCGTATGCCTCTTCCGCCTTTCTTGCCCCTGCCGCGAGTTCCCGGATCTGCGCCGCCGACAAGAGGGCGCCGTTCTTGGCGATCTGCGAATCCGCGTCTTTGCCGCTGGTGAAGATCCGATACTGAACCGCATCTCTCTTGCCACTGACCAGGTCATCGCCCATGCCGGCCGCAGCGTTGATCAACATCTTGTCCCGGCGGCTCGATACCGGGTCGGCGCTGAAGATGACGCCTGCCTTTTCGGCGTTCACCATGTTTTGCACGATGACCGAGACGCGCGTGTCAGCTAGGCCGCGGGCATTCTGGGAATACTGGGCCACGCGGTCTGAGGCAGCCGCGGCCACGCACTTGCGGATGGCCGCTTTCACCGCCTCGACGCCGCTGACATTCAAATAGGTTTCGAACTGGCCGGCGAAAGAGGAATGCAGGCCGTCCTCGCTCATGGCAGAGGAGCGCACGGCCTTGGGTCCTTGGCCGAGAGCGTGCAGATGGTTCGCGAGAATGTTCTCGGGCAGGTCTTGCCCGTTGGGGTGGACGACCACGAACGACTCGGGCACCCTCAGCCCGAGCTGATGCAGGACTTTCAAGCCGCGGGCTTTCCCACCCACCGGCTGGTCCTGTACGTCGCGAATGAAATGAAACAAGGGTCAATCCACCTGGTACAGGTCGGCGTGGAATCCGTATTCGGCCATGCCCAGACCATCAATACCGTTGAACCGATAGGTGGCGATGCCTTCACGCATCATGTACTTCCCGTCATGCAGATAGGGGAATTCCCCGTGCCGCTGGAACTCAAGGACTTGCCGCTTGCCGCTGCGGGTGAGGATCTCGATCGTGCCGTGATCGGGTTTCAGTTTGTCTCGGTGGATGGTTTCCAGGTCGGTGGTTTGCACAATGGCGTCGGTCACGCCGTCGGGCCCAGTGATGAACCCTGCGGTCAAGCGCCCGAGGAACTGCCATTTGATGGTCGTGACGGTGAAGTGATAGCCGTCGTCAGAAATGCCGGTGAACCAGTAGTGGCGATCCCAGGTGAGCCAGTTGCGCGAGCCAAACGAATGGTCGCGTGACGCCCTCAGGTTCAGGTCATGGCGCTTGCCGTCCAATTCAATGGTCCCAACGAGGTTGCCGGTCTGCTCATAATGGACCTGGTTAGTGTCCTTCATGGCGTGGAAGAAGGCCTTGGTCCACTTCTCTGAGGCGATGGCCTTGGCGATCAGGTTCCGGTCGGAGCTCTTGGCGTAGTCGTAGATGGGATGCTCGCCGGTGAAGAGCAGATCCGCCTTGCAGGTGCGGGGCTGGCCGTCGGCATCCTTGACCGCACCTTGGTAGGTCACCCGCCACGCCTTTCCGACCTCTACCGGAACCCACTGCAGCGCGCCCATCTGGAACCCCGCGCCGTCTGGGCCGGGGTCGTCCTTGATGCCGAGGAATCCTAGACCCGGAAGGCAAAAATCGAACCAGTACTCGTGGGACCGCTTCGGGCCGCGGAAGGCCATGCGGGTGATGAACGCATTCCCCGCCTTGTCGCTGCCATAGAAATACGAGCTGTCGTTGGGAAAGGGCTCGGCGAGATCCACGTGTTTCTGTTCGAGGTATTCCACGGGATACTGACGGCTCTTGCTGTGGTTGACCATCAGGCGAGCGATGAGTTGTTTGACCATGATTTGGGGCAATTTCTCGGCGGAGTTGAGGGGCAGGTCGCGACGCGGAACCTCGGGCGCCGGCGATCTTCCATGCCCCGTCGATGGCGGTCAAGGACCGAGGAGATCGGCGCCACGCCCGCGAGAACGGTGGCTAAGCGTTGACAGGGGCAAGAAGAAAGGGCCCCCACTTCTGGAAGGCCCTTTGGGCAATCGCGGTAAGTCAGACTAGGGATTCAACGACGTGAGACTGCTCTTCACGGGCGTTCCAATCCCGTTTGGTGTCCCGCTGTAGTCCGAGATGAGTTGCGGGAAGCCGCAGCCCCACGCATCCACAATCCAGGCCCACGACGTCCAGCTCATGCCGGCTCCCTCGAACTTGGTGATGTAGTCCGAGTAGGTGCCGGCAGTGCATTGTGTAGGCGGGATGTCACGACCCATCTCGGGCACTTTGGCGTCGCCGAATTCCGTGGCGATAACCGGCAGGGTTTGGGCGGGAGTCAGGAAGGAAGGACCATCGCCAGGCAAAGCAGGCTTGAAGATATAGGGGTGAGTCACGTAGGCAAGCGCCCCTTGACCCGTGATCGGATTGCCTACGTAGCCAGAGATGTCGTAGGTATAGTCGACGCCGGACACGAGGATCAGATTGGTCGCGCCACTGGCACGGATCTTCTTGGCAGTACTGTCCATCCAATTCCTGAGTGTGGTGAAATCCCCGCTCGGCTCGTTGTAGAGTTCGTAGATAATCCTACCATCCTTGAAGAAGGAGTCTTTCGATATGGTGTCCCAGAACGTGCCGTTCGCATCGCTGGGCATGCCACCCACGTAGTGCAGATCGAGGATGACATCTATCCCCTCTTGTAGGATCCAACTGATCACACGTTTGACTTCCTTTTGATACGCACCTCCATTGCAGGTTGCGGCTCCGGTAGCGCCGCCATTCCAAAGCGTGTCCTTCACTCCCAGGCGGATCGCATTGGGCTTCCAGGTCTTCATCCGCTTGATGTCTTCACGAGTGATTGCAAATCCGGCACAATCCCATTCCATCGACGGGCGGACGAGCCCGCGAATCTTGTAGGCCGTCCCGTTACGCTTGATCTGGTTGCCACTGGTCGACCACGTGACGGTGGCGGCGGGGGTTGTCGGCGCTGGTTCACTCAAGAAATGGACATCATCGATGTAGCAATCGAACGCGTTGGCCGTCGGGGCCACGCCTTGACCCCGCGGGCTGAAGGGATTCACGTGGATTTGGAAGGCCATCAGCTTGCTCTTGTCAACCCCGGACGTAAATGTGGTCCCATTGGGATCCTGCAACACTTCGGAGAAGTAGAGCTTGTAGTAGCTCCAATCCTTGGTGATGGCGGCGTTCTTGACCCCGTACTGATTGCAGGTGTTCGCCGAGTAGCTGCAAGGGCTTGCGACGACGGATGGGTCTATGTCGGCATCCTGCGCGGCATCGACAGTCTTCGTGAACGCGAATTGAAGATCGGCATTGCACTTGGCCCAGAACCCGACGCCGGTGTACTTGGATGCATCGTAGGCCAGTTTCTTCTTCGTGGTCGCTGTTCGCGCCATGAAGTCGATACCAAAGCCTGCGTAGCCACCCGTGCCCTTGGGGTCGCCGGGTGAAGTAACGTGCAGTGCACCCTTGCTGCTACACGGGCCATGCACAGTCGAATCGACGACGAACGTGTTCGCCGCGTTCATCGGGTTCACAGCGCTGGCCGTTTGCGTCATGTTGTACTGGTCATTAACGTCGCCGGATGCGTACGCGTACCAAGGTAGCGCGCCGGCGCCGCGTCCCTCTTGGACGTACTGGTAGAGCGAGTTTGTTTCGAAGTCCGAGATGACGTTCCCCGCTGGAATGGAGACGGACCCGTAGACCGGATCCGTGCAGCTCAAGGCAGTAGCTGGGGCGCCTCCACCCGTGGCAGTGGCTCCCCCGGTGTTCGAGCTGCCACCAGTTGCGCTGCCCCCCGAGGCCGTTCCACCTGTAGCGGAGCCGCCGGCACTGGAGGAGCCACCTTGGCTGGATCCGCCGGTGACAGAGCCGCCGGTCTTGGAGGAGCCACCTTGATTCGATCCCCCTGAGGCGGAGCCGCCGCTGCTAGAGGAACCACCTTGGTTGGAGCCACCGGTGACGGAGCCGCCGGTCCTGGATGAGCCACCTTGATTCGATCCCCCGGAGGCAGAGCCGTCGGTATTGGAGGAGCCGCCTTGATTCGATCCGCCTGTTGCGGAGCCGCCGGCATTGGAGGAACCACCTTGGTTCGATCCTCCCGTGGCGGACGAACCGCCCTGCGCGGAAATTCCCCCGGTGGCGGTAGTTCCACCGGAACTTGTCTTGCCACCGGTGGCGCTGGATCCGCCCTGCGCGGTGCTGCCGCCCGAGGCAGTTGTGCCACCAGAGCCCGACTTTCCGGCGGTGGCGGTTGAGTTGTTGTTGCTCGACGTGCATCCGAAGGCCAACAACATGAAATAAAGCCCAAAGGCCCCTACCGTGCATCGCTTGGAACGATGGGAACTGAGATTTCGCATGGTTCGCTCCTGGTTTTTCGTCCTGCTAGGGTGAAACGGGTCCTGACTGCCCACACTAACCCGCAGGTGGGAGCGATGTGGAAGTTTCACCTACATGAATAACGACGCCCAGCACATTCCAACATCATTCCATGCCACCGAGGATGTCTCGTCGCGGCAGACATGCCTGGACGCCGAACTCTAGCCCCGGGTCATAGTAACCGGCCATCCAACGCGAAGCGACAGGCAAGAAGCCGCAAGGCTTGGCGTCAAGGGGGGCCAGGTGCGTGGCGGGGGCATCGGCCAAGGAGACCGAACCCGACTGGGAAGTATTTGCTTGCGTCAACTAGCCGCCCTATCCGCACGCGGTCCCCGTCCGGATTGGTTCCTACACAGGATCATCGTCTGCGCTCCCAGGATCGCAAGACGGCGCTGGCCCGTTGCAGGAACGGTCGCAGCCTGTACGAATTCGCCAATGAGAACGTCAGCGCCGCCGCCGAGAAGACCCCGGACCGGCGCGAGACTGCCCCGGGGATTCTTGAGCCAAGAGCCAAGTCTTGAGCAAAGGCGACCCAAGATGTAGCTGCCACTGGCGATGATCTATTCGAGGCAGGAGTAGAAACCGCGAGAGAGTTTGCACGTCCTGGGATAGAAGCACCCGGACAAGAGGGGATCGCAGACCGGAGTGTACCAGTGCTGTGCAGGGATAGAGGGGTCTATCGGACATGTTGTCCCTGCATTGCAGAACGTGCGTACTGATCCCGCTTGGAAGGAGTCGTAGCAACAGGTCTGTCCAGAAGGGCAATCATTGGGTCCGTCGCACGAGAGTGCGTACAGCGGGTTCGCCGGTATCCCGCAGCTTCCAGCTCCATCGCCCCCGTAGGGTGCCGAGCAGCCTTGGCTGGTCGTGCAGCGAACCGCGTCCGTCCCACAGGAGACCCACCCGGCCAAACCTACGGTTCCGTCGGTGCGACACGTTCCATTCATACAGCCATCGGTGCAGGTCTCGGTCTTGAAAGAGCCATCAGTATCGCAGTAGTAGCGATTGCTGCCGTTGCAGGTGGCGTAGCCGGGTTTGATGGAGCCGTTGCCGTCGTCGCAATCTCCTGAATTCGAGACGTAGCCTGTGGGTGCGGAACAGGCGGAGGTCGGGTTGAGCACGCTGCCGTAACCGTCGCCATCCGCGTCCAGGTAGAACGTCTTCTTCATACAGACGCAGCCACCGGCTGAGCAGACATTTCCTGCCGCGCATCCGGTCTGGTTCTGCCAGGTGCCATTGGCAAGGCAGAGCTGCGGAACCCCGGTGGTTGAGCACTGCTTTTCGTCCGGCGTACAAGCGACACAGCCGCCCGCACTCAACACGCAGACATTTGTGCAGGACTTCGGATCAGGTGTGTTGCATGCGCCGTTGCTGCAAGTCCCGGCCGCTTGGTAGCTGCTTCCTGAACAGGAGGCTGTTCCACAGGAAGTAGTAGACGGCGGGTAGGTGCAGGATGCGCTCTTGCCGTCACACTTCCCGGCACAGGTAGTATCGGAGGCTTTGCAGGCCGCGTGACCCTCGTGAGGCGTGTCGTGCAAGCCCAGCGTCGTGCAGGTGTACCCCTGTTTGCACTCGCTTCGCTGGATCGCCTACTGCACCCAGTCGGAACTTGCCTTGGCTGCCAGCCAGTTCTTCACCACGGTGCCAAAGTCCGAGAGCGTGGTGAACGCGCTGTTCGAGAACATGTTCGGTGTCCACGAGTTGTCGGTGACCCACGCTGTCCAGCTCGCGCCATTGCCGTCGACCAATGCCTCAAAATCAGTTCCCCACGTCGTGCTCGCGGTACCGAGATTCTTGTCACTGCCGTTGAGCACGTAGCCCCACTCGGTGATGAACACGGGGGCCTTTGCCACCGCGGTGGTGACCTGTGCCTTGAAGGACGTGCTCCAGTTGCCAGGGTAGACGTGAGCGGTGTAAGCCAAATTGGTTCCGCGGGGCGCGTCGCTGGCGGCATCGCCTGGGTGTTGGTCGTAGCTCATGGATGGAACGATGATGATGTTATCGGGGGCTCCCGCGCGAATGGTGTCGATCCAGCCCTGCACCACGGGCTTGAAGGTGGCCCACGATGCCGAACCGTCGATGGGTTCGTTGAAGGGTTCGTAGATGACGTTGGCATAGCTCGCGAATTTCGGGGCAACGTCGGTCCAGAAGGTCTTCGCATCGGCTGCAGAGTTGCCCGTGGTGGCGTTGTCGATCTGATGGTGATCGATGATGACGTACAGGTTCTTGCTGGCGGCGTAGTCGACCGCTGGCTTGAGAACCTTGCTGACATAGTCGGCTGCGGTCATCGGCGCCGTGGGGGTGCAATTTGCGCTCCCGGTGCCGCCAACTGGGTACGGCAGGGGCGAGCAATACGAACCTCCTCCGTTGTAGTCGATCTTCGGGTAGACCGGCATGCGCACTAAGTGGCCTTGCACGCCGGCGGCGGCCAACTTGTCCATTCGGGCGCTGATTCCCGCAACGCTATTGCCGCCGTAGGCGTAGAGCGCGCCAATGTCGATCAGCGAGGACCCGCGCAGGACGATGGTCTTGCCGTTGGGATCCCTAATGAACTTGCCGTCCACGTGCAGGGCAGGGAGGCCGCCCGTGCTGGCCGCGCCGCCCGTGCCCCCAACTCCGCCGCCAGTCGCGCCGCCTGTGCTTCCAGCCGTGCCACCTGTTGCGCCGCCCGTTCTGGTCATGCCGCCCGTGGTCCCAGTCGCGTCGCCTGTCCCCCCGGTCGCGCCGCCTGTGCCACCCCGTGCGCATAGAACCTGGTTGCAGTTGCAGGCGATAAACTGGTAACAGGAGGCGCCTGCTGGGCAGGACGACACGAAGGTGTCCCCGTTCGGGCAGTACAGCGAAGCGCAGCAGCCACCGGTTGGCGGAAACGTGCTTTCCACACCGCCGCTGCCCAACACACCCCCTGTGCCGATGCTTCCGCCGGAGCCGATGGAGCCGCCGGTTTCGCCTGCACCGGCCGCAGCCGAGCTGTCGCCGCTACTGCCTCCGCTGGTCACGGCACCGCCGCTACCCGAGCGGCCGCCGGTCGCGCCACCCAAGTCTGAGCCACCGCCCGTTCCCTGTTCGCCTCCGCTGCCTGACGCCTCGAAACTGCTACCCCCGGAGCCTCCGCTACCTTTCGTTGCAGGGCCGTTGTCCGCGCAAGCGCACGCCAGGGCGGTTCCCAAGACTGCGATGCCCAGCGGGATTCTGCTTTTCCTCATGGTGCGGCCTTTCTGGATGTCGTTGCAGTCTCACTCTACCCGGTAGCCGGATCTATTGTTGCTGGGACAGGTTCTGGTCGAAGGACAGCCCTTCCGTCCGCATGTGCCACGGCGCGGCGCCGCATGGCGGCTAGACGCAAGACTCTCCGTGGCTTGCCTCCACAAGGGGCGCAAACGGGTATTACCTTTTCTGCGTTTCTCGGGTTATCATCCTCGCCACGCTGCAGCTTGCAGTAGTGCGTTTCACATGTGAACTCTTCGCCCGCTCCGAGGAAACATGAACAAACTCATAGGAAGAATATTTTCAGGTCTGGTCTTGGCCGTGGTGCTCGGATGGGCGCCTTTCACCCTGGCGCAGCCGAGTCTGTCGCTCGACCGCTTCCCGCCGTCGCTTCCCGGGGATCGGTTCTTCGGGGTTGAAGGTGGAGATCCCGGCGGACACCTGTTGCCCCGGGTGATGCTCCTTGGCGACTACGCCTATCGCCCATTGACCCTTTACCAAGGATCGAACGACGATCGGATTGGCGACTTGGTCAAGAACCTGCTCATTGTGCATGTGGCGGCCGGCGTGACCCTGTGGGACCGCCTTCTGGTGGCGGCTGACATGCCGTTCACCTTGGTGAACAAGGGCGAGACCATGAGTGCGGGTGGGTTTGCGTTCACAGGGCCATCTGGCGCGGCCGCGGGCGATCTGCGCTTGAGCGCACGTGCGCGTCTGCTGGGGGAAGCGCGCTCCCTGGCCAGCCTGAGTTTGGGCGGGCACGTGTTCGTGCCCACGGGAAACAAGGACAAGGCCACTGGCGAGGGCAAGGTGCACGGCATGCCGATGCTGGTGTTCTCGGGCGAGACACCCTTTCTGGCCTACGGTGCCACGGTGGGCGCGGATATCCGCGGCCAGACCGACTACGCCGGCACCTCCCTGGGCACGCAATTGGTTTTCGGCGCCGCTGTCGGGGTTCTGCTGGCCGACGGTATTCTGCAGATCGGGCCCGAGGTCTACGGTTCGACCCTCATGGTCGGCAGCGACAAGTTTGGCCGCGCCACCACCAACATGGAAGGCATCTTGGGGCTGAGAGCGCGGCTGGGGGACTTTGTGCTGGGTGCAGGGGCGGGCCCGGGGTTCACCCATGGCATAGGGACGCCGGTTCTGCGGGCCTTGCTTTCCGTGGCCTACGCGCCCGAGCCGGCCAAGCCTGCGCCGCCACCGCCGCCGGTTCATAAGAAGAAGAAGCCGGCCGATCGCGATCACGACGGCATCCCAGACAAGAATGACGCCTGCCCCGACGAGCCGGGCGTAGCCAGCGAAGATCCCGCGAAGAACGGTTGCCCGCCGCCGCCGCCCGACCGCGATGGCGACGGCATACCTGACAAGGACGATGCGTGTCCCGACGTCAAGGGTGTGGCCAACAGCGATCCGCACGAGAACGGCTGCCCGCCCGACACCGACGGCGACGGCATCCGCGACGACGTGGACGCCTGCCCCAACGAGAAGGGACCGGGCGATCCGGACCCGCAGAAGAACGGTTGCCCCACGTCCGTGCGGGTGACCGACGGTGAGATTGTGATCCTGGAGCAGGTGCAGTTCAAGACTGGCAGTGCCGTGATTTTGCCGGTCAGCGATGATCTGCTGCGCCAGGTGGCGGGGGTGCTGGCCGAGCATCCTGAGATCGTGACGATCGAGGTCCAAGGCCACACCGACAGTCGCGGTGGCAAGGGCTACAACCGCAAGCTCAGCCAGAAGCGGGCTGACGCCGTGAGGAAGTGGCTGGTGAACTTCGGCCAGGTCGACACCGGCCGGCTGAGTGCGCACGGCTACGGTATGGACGAACCGATCGCGGACAACGGCACGAACGAGGGCCGGCAGAAGAATCGCCGCGTGCAGTTCAAGATCCTTGAAAAGAAGAACCGAGAAAAGAGCGAGGTGACGCCATGAAGTGCATGAATGGGAAACGAGGACTGCTGCGGGTCGCTGCGCTCGGACAGGGCCTGCTTCTGGTGGTCGCGGGCTGCCAGTCGCCTGCGGGCAAGGGTGCAAACGAGGAAGTCGTCAGGCAGGCCCTGGTAGGCGCAGACGGCCCCCGCACGGTGAACGGGGCCGACACCATCGTCAACACGTATGCCGCGCTGGCGGGCGACGCGGCCGCGGGCGACTCCACCCTGAACGTGGCCACGGGTGGCCTGGGATTGGCGGCGGGCGATCTGGTGCTCGTCATCCAGATGACGGGCGCAACCATCAGCACCGCAAACACCCTCACTGACGGCGTGTCGGACTATGGCAGTGTCACCAATCTCAACAACGCCGGCAACTACGAGCTGGTGGGGGTGACTGCCGTCACAGCGAATCGGATCACCCTGGCGTGCCCCCTGCAGAAGTCCTACACCGTGGCAACCGCGGGGAACCCGGTGCCCAAGGCACAAGTCATCCGCGTCCCACAGTACACCAACTTGACCGTCACAGGCGCCGGTACCATCACTGCGCCCGTGTGGAACGGGACAATCGGCGGCGTGGTCGCTTTCCATGCCGCAAACACTCTGCAGCTCAATGGAACCATCGACGTCAGCGAATTGGGCTTCCGGGGCGGCGCCACTGACGACACCTCGGGCGATGTGGCAACGAACGTCACCACCTACCGCTCCACCGCCCAAGCCGACGGCGCAGAGAAGGGTGAGAGTATTGCAGGTCTAGCCGTCAACCTGGCCAACGGCCGCTATGGCCGGGGCGCGCCTGCCAACGGCGGCGGCGGCGGCAATTCCCACAATGGGGGCGGCGGGGGTGGCGCCAACGCTGCGGCCGCCGGTTTGACCTGGACAGGTCAGGGCGTGATGTTGACCACTGCCGCTGGCGTGGAGGGTGGCACGCTCGCCTGGCCGCTCGACCCCAGCTCCGGCGGCGGTTTCACCAATTCTCCAGGTGGTGGCCGTGGCGGCTACAGCTACTCGAATGCCAACCTGAATGCCACTCTGGCGGTTGGGAAGCCGGACAGCGCCACTTGGGGCGGCAATTACCGACGCGAACGCGGCGGCCTGGGCGGGCACCCCCTGTCGAGCAGCCCAGGCGGGCGGCTCTTCCTGGGTGGCGGTGGCGGGGCGGGCGACGGCAACGACGGCAGCTCCGGTCCTGGCGGTCGCGGCGGTGGCCTGGTCTTCGTGATCGCGGGAACGGTCGACTCAAGTGCGGGTACGGGCCGCATTCTCGCCAATGGTGCAGCCGGGGGGAATGCCAATTCGGGAACCGGTTCGGGCGATGCCCCGGGCGGGGGTGGCGGCGGCGGCACGGTGGTCGTGCATGCGGCTGCGCTGTCGGCGATTTCGGTGGAGGCGAGGGGGGGGCGGGGCGGCATCCAGACTGTCAACAACGGCAACGAAGCCGAGGGGCCTGGCGGCGGCGGCGGCGGCGGCTACATCGCTCTGTCCGGCGGCACGCCGGCGGAGGCTTTGGCCAGCCGTGGTCTGGGCGGCACGACCACGTCAGCGGCTTTGACCGAGTTCCCGTCCAACGGCGCCACCGCAGGCCACGACGGCCGGACCGATGGCGACGCCACGACTATTTTGTACTGCACGAGCAGTGTGGTCCTGGACACTGTGATCGCGAGCGCCCCGTCCAATCCCACGAACACGGCGGTAGGGACTTTCACCTTCACCAGCCCGCAGAGCGGGGTCACCTTCGAGTGCAGCCTGGATCGCGTCGACTATGTGGCGTGCCCAGCGTCCTACTCAACCCCGGCCTTGGGCGACGGAGACCACACTATCGACGTGCGCGCCAGGGACACCAGCGGCAACGTTGATCTCACGCCCGCACATTACGGGTGGACAGTGAACCTGGTTGGGCCGGACACTGCGATCGCAAGCGGCCCTGCCACGCTCACGAATGTGGCTGCAGCACCTTTCACCTTCACCAGTCCGCAGAGCGGGGTCACCTTCGAGTGCAGCCTGGATCGCGTCGACTATGTGGCGTGCCCAGCGTCCTACACGACCCCGGGTACCCTGTCCGACGGACCGCACACCATCGACGTCCGCGCCAAGGATGGGAGCGGTGTCGTGGACACCACCCCGGCACACTACGCGTGGACCCTGGACCGGGTTCCCCCGAGTACCACGATTGTCACCTATCCCCCCAATCCCAGCAGCAGCTCCACCGGAGCTTTCACTTTCTCCGGCAGCGACCCAGAGGGAGGGGCTGTCACCTTCGAGTGCCGGCTTGACGGCGCGAGCTTTGCTGCGTGCCCGGCCGACTACACCATCAATGGGCTTGCCAATGGATCGCACACCCTTGATGTCCGTGCGCGGGATCTAGCCGGCAACGTGGACGGGACGCCCGCCTCCTACACCTGGGAGGTGCATGCCTTGGGCTTGGATGCCGGGGTCGACGCCGCTTCCCCGGATGCGGCCGCGGTTGACGTTTTGGTACTCGAGGATGCAGGTGCGCCGGACACGGTTATCGATGGATCTGGCACGATTGGGTTGGATACGCGTGTGGCCGATCTTGTCCCCGACCGTGCGGCCGACAACAGCATCCGAGATACCCCGGTCGGCACCGCGGATGCGCAAGACGCAGATGCGGTTGACCTGGCAGACGCGGACGGCGGAGGTCGCGATGCAGACGCGCAAGACACCCGCGTGATGGTCGTGGATGCGGGCTTCCCCGAGGCGTCTGTGAGACCCGATCTGGCGACATTGATTCCGGATGCTCAGATACCGCTGGTCGCTGATGCGGCCGCACCGCTTCCGATTCCCGACGCGGCCGAGCCGGCCGTGCAACAACCGAAGGTCATGGGTTCCGGATTCTGCGCTGTCAATCCGATGCAGAACAGCGCACCAGGGCTCTTTACCTTCTTCCTGATGGCCGCCTTCGGGCTACTGGTTTTCCGTCGGCGACGCTGACGGTTGGTTGATGGCCCCGGGCGGCCGTTTGGCCGCCCGTAGTAGGAACACGCACGCCGCGAGCCAAACCACCAGTTGAGCTGCGACGTAGACGCCGTTCCAGGGCGGAGGCAACAGATAAAGACCGCCCGGGGCCACGGTGCTGCACACCATGGCTGCCAGCAGGGATCCGGCCCAAACTTTCTGCCCATCCGTCGGGCTTTGCTTGGCCAGACGGAACAGCGCGACCATGGGAATGAGCACCAGCAGATCGTCGTACCAGCCGTGATAGACCCAAAAGCGCGCTGCAAACGCGGCGGCGCTCATCAGCAGCCAGGGATCCGCGCGGCGATGGCGCCAGGTCCACAGCCCAAGAAGTCCCAGGACCAGAAGCGACCCCGGTGTGTTCCAGGCACGCAGGCCCACGACGCTGAGCCAGGAATGCAGATTGGCGTAGCCGTGGTGGGTGGAGCCCCAGGCGGCAGCGCCTTCGGTTCGCGACAGGAAGGCTTGGACCAGCTCGACCGCGCTGACGGGTTGTACGAGACCTGGCACCGCGGTGAGTCCCAGGTAGACCGCCACGATCGCGATAACCGGACGCAGCCCCTTGGGACGGAAAAGCACCATCCAGAAGAATGGCGCCGCGAGGGTTGGCTTGACCAAGGCCCCAACAAAACACAGGACGGCAAGCGCCAATGACCGGTCCCGATCCGCGCGCAGCAGAATGGGCAGGCTTGCGAGCAAACACGCAACCACAGGTACGCCGAATTGACCGTTTCCAGTGGCGGCGCCGGTCGCATACATGGCCAGCGGCAGCAGCATGGCCAGGCGGCGTTCCGCCTTGGTCGTGGCCCCGCTGTCGCGCACTACGATCCGCGCCAGCCAGACCAACGTGGCGGCCGTCAGCAGGGCCCACAGCCAGCGCGCAGTCGTGAAGCCTGGCCAGCCCACCATCGGCCACAGCATGGTCATCGAGGCCGGTGGATACGCGGCTGTGCCAATCAACCTGTAGACGTCCCGGCCGGCGAACAAGACTCGCGTTTCGGTGTAGCGCTGTCGCAGGTCGATCGCCCCCAGCGGCGGCGGCTGCCAGAGAAGGCGCCAAGTGTCGAAGGCCAGCCAAACCAAGGCCAACAACGCCATGACCGCGGTGGCCCACGACAGCACCGTCGATCCGTGCCGGCGCCACCAAGCCAGTATTCGCGTTGCAAAGGGCAGGGGGCACGAATTTGACGGGAGAGGTCGGTCGGCGGGCGCGCTCATGCGCCGTCTATATCATGCGTCACGAACTATTGGAGATCGCGAATACCACGATGTCCGCTGGGCCATGGGCGCAGGACCCGGTGACCCCAGACGAGGCTGACCGTCGGCTGGCGCAGACCGGGGCGTGCGGGAGAAAGCAGTGCGCGTATAGAATGCGACCCTGTCCTCGTCCGCTACTGCGACCAGGTTCCGGCGCCGATGTCGATCTTCCAGGTGGTCAGGTAGGTCGGCAACGAGATCTTCGTCCCGTTGAAGACTATCGGTTGGAATACGTACCCCGCCTGGTCGTTGCGGTCGCCAGAGGTAGCGCCGCTCGTGTCTTGACTGTGATACCAGTGATCGCCCCAGTACACATAGACCGTCCCCTTGCTTCCCACGACGGGCTGAACCCAGGTACTCTGCGTCAGCCAGGTTCTCTGGTCGGAGAGATTGTTGCTGGGGTCGGTAACGGGTGCAATGTATCCCTGGTTGGTCCACGGCCCCGTCATTGAGGGTGCCGAGGCGTATTCGTTATTGTTGGCCCGCCACCCAGTCTTGTTGGACATGATCCAGTAGTAGGTGCCGTTGGCCTTGAATACCGCGGGCGATTCCATGCCCCCCATGGCTCCGTAGGAATTGTCCGAGAGCCAACTGTGGCAGTCGGTCGCCAGCTTGTAGATGTGGCCGCTCTCGGTCACGACATAGGCATCATTCCCGTCCGCGAAGGCACCCATGTCACTGTGTTCGGCCTTCGTTCCGGCAGCGTTCTTCAGCGCCCCCTTGAACGAGTACTTGCCGTTGACCGTAGGCGAGGTCGCGTAGACGACTTCCTTGTCCGTCTGATAGTCCTGTGAGGCCGCATGGGCGTACAGAACGAACTCCCCGCTAGCGGGGCACTTGAGAATATGCGGCCGCTCGCCCTTTCGGTCTGACGCAAGCTCGGTGCCTGATTGCGGTGACAGGATGAGCCCCTCGTTCTTCCACGTCGCCAGGTCTTTGGATGAATACATCGAAAAGCCATGGAAGTTGTTGTACACATCCTTCTTCACACTGGCGTCATATACGAAATACTCGCCATGCAGGTAGAAGGTGTCGCCCACTTGGATGATGCCGCCGCCGTGGGCATTAACCGGTTTGCCGTCGGTGTCCGTGAAGATGATGCCGGTATCAAGAGGGCCGGAGAGAACCCCGACCGGACCTGAGCCCGTGGGACCAGTGGACCCACCCGAGCTGGTGGTTCCACCCGCGCCGCCAGTTGCTGTGCTGGACCCGCCGCGGCCGCCGGAGCCGCCCGTTCCACTGGAGCCTGCCGTGGCCACAACCCCGCCCGAGCCGCTGGCTCCGGCTGAGCCAGACTTCGTGCTCGTGCCCGCGGTACCACCGGACACAGAAGAGCCGCCGGAGCTGACAGTTCCGCCCGATCCTCCCAGCCCGGTCGTGCCGCCGCTCGGCCCGGTCGTGCCTCCCAGCCCGGTCGTGCCGCCGCTCGGCCCAGTCGTGCCTCCCAGCCCGGTCGTGCCGCCGCTCGGCCCAGTCGTACCGCCGGTCAGCTTGGTCGTGCCGCCGGTGCCAGTCGTGCTGCTGAGTGCGCTGGTGCTGCCGCCTGCTCCAGCCGCGCTGTCGCCTGCTCCGGTCGTGCCACCCAGCCCCGTCGCACCACCCATCTCGCTTCCGCCTGCACCGCTTGATGTGCCCCCGTTCCCTGAGCGCCCGCCGGTTTGCTGAGTCCCTCCTGAGCCGCTCGCGCTCGGCGAGGAAGCGCCCGTGCCGCCTGTCCCAGGATTGGTTTCTGCAGCGTCAATCGGAGGAGTGACCGAGCCGGTGCCACCGGACGAGCAACCCAGGAGGGGCGCCGCGAGAACCATCGCCAAACATGCAACTCGCTTCATCAGTTTCCTTCTCCGCTTGGGAGTCTATCGATCTTCACATGGACTATCCAGTAGGGGTGTCTTGAGCCTCGAACGGGTCACTGAATCTATACCGTCCCCCATTCCGACAAGGGATTTCGACAGAAAACCGGCGGAATGCGGCGCGCCGTCGATGCTGCGGTGAGTTCCCGCCGACCTGGCCTCGCCACATGCGCGCGCGGACGCGGCGGGCTTGCAGTTTCGGCAAGGGGTGCATGCTGGCGGCGTGGTGGCCGCGAACTCGCTACCGTGCCGCCACGACCAGGGCGTTCGATCGCAGCACGGCTTCGCTGCCGAATGCACGAAAGTCCTCGATACACGCCGACCACCCGGGGGGCACGCCGGTTACGGTCACGCGAAGGTACCGTGCCCGGGCAGCAAACTGATCCACCTGCGTCTGAGAGATCCGCGCATTTGACTGGCTAGCCACCACGGTTGTCCACGTCGTTCCATCCAGAGATGCGTCGATGACGTAATTGTAGGATGGTCCGGGGGTCTCCCAGGTGATCTGGGTCCCGACCAGGTCCAGGGCTGCCCCCAAATCCACACTCCACCAGTGCCCGCTTGCCCCATCCTCAGCACACCATTGTGTAGTCGTGGTGCCATCCAGGGCATCGGAGGCCCGATGCCCCGATGCAGTGGAGTCCGCGCTCGCGGTTTTCTCGCGTGCCAGGTCCTTGTCACCCGCCCATGCCGTCGCACGAACCGTCACCTCTCCCGCTTGCTTCGGCGCCCTGACAATCGCCAGGGCCTTGCCACTGAAAGCCCGGCGCTCGACCGCCCGGTAGGGATCGAGATCGATGGGGTTGCCATTGTCGACCGCTGCGATTTCTGCGCCACCGTCGACCGAGAAGCGCATCCAGGTGTCAGCATCGGGCACCAAGATGCCGGACCCGTCGACCACGTTCGCCTCGACAAAGAGCAGGTCCGAGCCACCCGCAACCAGCTCCTTGCGGCTGCTCGTCAGCACGACACCCGCCTGTGCCCCAGCCGTCACGACTTGGTCGGTTGCCACCACAACGCCCGCGTTCCTGCCCACGGCCTGCAGGGTTCCCGCTTCGAACGGCACTTCCCAGGAGAGCTTCATCTCCCGGCTCGCGGTGAAGCTCTTGCTGCCGAGCGAGCGCCCATTGAGGGTGACCTCCACCGAGTCGGCATTTGTGTAGGCAAACACGGTGACGGTCGACCCCTCCGGCCAGTTCCAGTGCGGCAGCAGGTGAAGGGTTGGCTTGGTGGACCATTGGCTTAGGTAGAAATAGTAGATGTCCTTGGGAAACCCTGCCGTATCGACGATGCCAAAGTACGAGCTCTTGGCCGGCCAATCATAGGGGGTCGGCTCGCCCAAGTAGTCAAAACCCGTCCAAATGAATTGCCCCCCGAACCACGCGTTGTTGCGGTCCAATCGCAAAGAGTCTTCCGCACTCGCGCCCCACGGCACCACGCTGTTGTCGTATGAGGAACACTGGAGGTCCGAGTCGGTCAACGCGCTCTGGTCGGCCGGAGCGTGGAAGACGCCCCGGCTGCGCACGGCGGACGAGGTTTCGCTGCCATACACTTTCCAGTCAGGATGGCTGGAGTGTTGAGTCGCATACGTTGCCGGTTGGTAGTTGATGCCCACCCAATCGAGCTGGGCTGCAACCGCCTGTGAGTTTTCAATGTCGCTTTCTGCGTCGGATACAGGCCGTGTGTCGTCCTCGGCGCGGACCCATTGGATGAGCCTGGTGGCGACCATCGTCCCAGCGGGCGACTTGGCATCGGGTATCTCGTTGCCGATGCTCCAGAGAATGACACTGGGGTGATTCCGGTCCCGCTGGACCATGCTGCGGAGGTCGCGCTCAGCCCACTCGTCGAAATACAGGTGATAGTCGTAACTGTTCTTTCCGGTTCTCCAACAGTCGAAGGCTTCGTCCATGACCACCAACCCAATCTGATCGCAGGCATCGAGCAGCTCTGGGGCAGGCGGGTTGTGCGAGGTGCGAATCGCATTGGCGCCCATATCCTTCAGGATCTGCAGTTGACGTTTGATGGCGGTCTCGTTGATCGCCGCGCCAAGCGCACCCAGGTCGTGGTGCATGCACAGACCGTGCAGCTTCATGGCCTGGCCATTGAGCGAGAAGCCCTGCTGTGCATCGAAAGCGAAGGTGCGGATGCCGAAGGGAGTCTTCTGGGTTTCGATGATCGCGTCTCCCAACTGCAATTCGGTGGTGGCGGTGTACAGAACCGGCTGGTCCAGCGTCCACAGGCGCGGCTGATAGACAGTCCCTGTGAACACCAGTTTCGACTCGGAGCCGGCCTCCACGCTGGCCGACTGCGAGAGCAGGGAGACGACCTTTCCGGTATCGTCGGCGACGGTCATGTTGACGGACACCGTTTGGGAGACCGCGGTTTGGTTCTGCACGAAGACGTGGGCGCCCACGGTTGCGAAGCCGCCCTGCACCCACCGCGTGAAGATGAAGATTCCCCACGGCTTGAAATGCACAGGATCGACGAAAGACAGCCAAACGTGACGATAGATTCCGCTGCCCGAGTACCACCGGCTGCTGGGTTGGCGGTGGTTCACCTTGACTGCGACCACGTTGCTGCCGGTGGCATTCAGCGCCGGCGTGACGTCGTAGAAGAAAGACGTATAGCCGTAAGGATGGTCGCCGAGGCTCTGTCCGTTAACCCAAACCGTGCTGTTCATGTACACGCCGTCAAACCAGATCAGGACCTGCTTGCCCGCGGCCCCTGGGGGCAGGGTGAAGGTCTTGCGGTACCAACCGATTCCGCCGGCCAAGGCGCCGCCCCCAACCCCAGACGGGCTGCTCTTGTCGAACGGATTCTCGATACTCCAATCGTGAGGCAGGTCCAATTCGCGCCACGAAGTATCAGCGAAACCCGGCTGCTCGGCGCCCTCTACATCACCGAGGTGGAAGCGCCAGCCGGAATCAAAGCGCAGTCGGTTGTCGCCGCGACCAGTGGTGATGGGCGCGCTGGAGCCGCCCGTCGGGCTCGCGTCCATGGGGCCGCCCGAGCCGCCCTGCGCGGTCGCCCCACCCGTCGTCACGCCGCCGGTCCCGGTGTTTTCTCCAGCGGTCTGGCCAGCCACATCGGGGGTCGTGCTGGTGGCATCCTGGGTCCTCGTCCCCGCATCCGCAGCGGCGGGACTGCTGCATGCTGAAACGCTTCCGAGCAAAGGAACAATGGCGAAAGCCAGAAACAGCCGCATGATTTTCTTCATCGCTCGGCTTCCTAAAGAAGTCACTATGCGCTAGTTCTAAGAGCAGACAACAGTATAGGGGTTTCTTGCCCGCTTTGACAGGCCGTTCCGAGCGTGATATTCAAATCCGTTTGATCTAGTCAACCATCTTGCGCCAACCATTTGCGTTGGTTGAGGTATTGGGCATGACTTGTCGTTCATCGACTATATTCGGCTCTCTTCTATTCGGTTCGGGGCTGTTGCTGCTGGGGTGCGAGAGCACGACCGTGGGAAGGCCTTTGTTTGCAGGCGGGGGGGGCTCGGGGGGTGACTTGGGAAGAGGTGGGGGCGCCCTTGGCCCGGCGGGTGGAAGCATCAGCGCTGGCGGAGGCGATGTCGGCGGCAGCCAGGCTGTGGGCGATACCACCACGACTGGGGGCGATGTCGGAATCGGCGGCGCATATGGTGGGGTTTCGAGCGGAGGTCAGACCGGCTCGCCAGTCTCGGTTACGCCGGCGATTGCCCTTGGCGGCAAGCACACATGCGCGCTCGCGAGTGACGGCACGGTGAAATGCTGGGGGAGCAACCTGTCGGGGCAGGTTGGGGACGGCACATCGACCATCGCCATCCTGGCACCGACTACGATTGTGGGCCTCGCGAACGTCAGCCAAATCGCGCTCGGCGGGGGCCACACCTGCGCATTGCTTGCGGACGGCACGGTGAAATGCTGGGGGGGAAACGCGACCGGCCAGCTTGGCTACGCGACGACCACCAAGTGTGCCGATCCTGGCAACCCGAAGGCCACGGTTGATTGCTCACGAATGCCTACGGTCGTGGCAGGGCTTGCCGGCGTGGTGCAAATTGGCATTGCTGGCGATGAGCAATCGCTTCAAGCCCCGGGGCACTCGTGCGCCCTGCTGGTCGACGGCTCTGTGAAGTGCTGGGGGGCGAATGCCATCGGTCAACTCGGCGACGGGACGAGCACCAATCGATTGAACCCAACCACGGTGTCTGGACTCACCAACGTGCGGCAGATTGCAGTGGGCAAGAACCATTCGTGCGCCCTGTTGAAGGACAGCACGGTGAAGTGCTGGGGTATGAACAGCAATGGCCAGTTGGGCGACGGAACCAACCTTCCCCGGTTCGTCCCCGCGTTGGTCGGGGGGCTCGCGGGCGTGACGTCAATTGCGGTCGGGGGGTTCCAAACCTGCGCGGTGCTGTCCGACGCGACCATGAAGTGCTGGGGTTTGAATTCCTCCGGTGAACTCGGCGATGGAACGACCGTCGATCGCAATCTGCCGACGTTGGTGTCTGGCCTTGCTGGTGTCTCCTCGGTCTCGCTCGGCAACGAGCACTCGTGCGTGCTGCTCACTGACGGCAGCGTGCGGTGCTGTGGAAGGAACGACATGGGACAGATCGGTGATGGCACCTCATCCGCGCCAAAGGCGTTCATCCCGATCTCCGGGCTCACCGGCGTGGCCCAGATCGCGCTCGGCGGAGACCATTCGGGCGCGCGCATAGGAGATGGATCGATGAAGTGTTGGGGGAGCAACAGCAGTGGCGGCCTTGGTGATGGAACCCTGGTTTCCCGAAGCACGCCGACTCCGGTGACCGGAATCGGGACTGGTGTCGAGGTCGACGCCGGGGGACAGGGCGGGCTAGGTGGCTATCCAGGTTTCGACGCGGGCACCGGTGGCGCCACGGCAGGCGCAGATGGTTCCGCCACAGGGGGAGCCGGCGGGGGCGACGCAGGCTGGGACTGGGGAACCGCAGGAGCATGGGGCAAGGATGCCAGCAGCGACGCAGCCGACGCACCTGCCGGTGATGCGGATGGCGGCGACGCAGGCGACGCGGATGGCGTCGTCGTGGGCGACGCGGGTGGTGCGACGGCGTGCAACAACATCGATATCACGTCGGCGCCATCTGTCATGCCGAGGCTGGTGCTCAGTACTTCCCCTCCGCCTCCAGCGGGCGGTACTTTCAGCGCCGGAAATTACTACCTGACCAGTATGGATATCTACCCGCTCGACAACCCGGCACCGACCGTGGGATCGATGAAGGAGGTCATGGTGGTGACCCGTGCGGGAACCCAGTGTACGCTTCAGATTGCCCTACAACCGATCGCCTCGGACGTCGTCCAGCACTTCACACAAGTGGGGCCCATCCCCACTGGTTCCACCATGAGCGGAGACAGGACCTGTCCCGCTGGTGCGGGTTCTGGCAGCATGGGCTACACTGCGACAGCAACCACACTCACGACTTTGGTCACCGATGCCAACGCCACCGTGACCGTGGCGTTGTTCACAAGGCAGGTGGCTCTAGACTAGCTGTGGGTCAGCACCGCGCGGTAGCGGACCTGACCCGCCTCAAGCCGCGCTCGCACCTCGTTGACCTGCGCCAGCGGATAGGTCTCGATCATGGGCTTTACCTTGCCCGAAGCAACGAGTTCCAGGGCCTCGATCAGATCGCGCCTTTCGTCCTGACTTGATCCACGCAACTGGCGCTGCCCCATCATCAACAGAATGGGATTGATGGCAATGGAACCATCGGCTACGCCCATGTTGACCATCCGCCCGCCTTCGCGCAGGCCGCCAAATGCCGAGGAGATCTGCACTGCTGAATTGGTGGTCGAGAGAATGACGTCGAAGCCACCGGCGTCGCGCATGGCGCCTCCCGGATCTTTGCCCGCCACCAGCACTTCATGCGCGCCCATGGACTTCAATTCGGCTGTCTTGTTGGCCTGTCCGGTGATGGCCCAGGTCTCCAGACCCACGGCGCGCGAAAGTTGCAGCGCCAGGTGCCCCAGGCCTCCGAGTCCCAGCACCGCCACGCGCTCGCCCGGTTTGGGATCCGCGTTGCGCAGTCCGCTCATCACGGTGTAGCCCGCGCAGAAGATCGGCGCCGCCGCTTCGTAGGCGAGTCCTTCGGGCAAGAGCGCACAACCCGAAGCCCATGCCAGCATGAGCTCGGAATTCCCGCCGCCGAGGTTCATCCACGATTGCGCCTGGGCGCAGGCATACTGGTTGCCCGATTGGCAGGTGCGGCAGCGGCCGCACCCCTTCTGGTTCCAGTGGACGCCCACGCGATCGCCGACCCGCAGATCGGTGACACCCGCACCCAATTCAACAATCTCGCCCACCGGCTCATGCCCCGCCACCATGGGCACGGTCCCGCCAAGGCGGCCGTGGTGGGCATGCAAATCCGTGCCGCACATGCCACTTGCATGGATCTTGATCACGACCTGGCCAGGCTGGGGGTGAGGATCAGGAAGCGTCTTTAGCTCCCACGGCTGGTTGAATTGGGTGATCACGGCTGCGCGCATGGCTGATTCCTCCTTTGCCAGGCTGGTTGGATGATGCGGAGAGGTTATCGTTTCAGATCGTCAGTTGGTAGGCCAGGTAGCCCTGGAGGAGACTGTTGCCGACCATGCCTCGGCCCGCCGAGAACAGCAGATGGTGGTGCTCGGTGAAATCGAGGACAAGCCCGAGGTTGAAGCGCAGGTCGGCGCTACCGCCGACCTGGGCAGGGGTGGTGTAGAAGATTTCGGTGCCCAGTGTCGCGAGACGCGAGAGGCGGCGCTGGACCTGCCAACCGACGTACCAGTAGTTGCGGTTCCCTGGTCCCGGGTTCACCCAGAAGCCGCCCCCGCCATAGGTGGTCCAAGCACCGAAGCTCTTCTGCAGCCAGAGTGGAATGAAGACGTGCAGGTGCCCGGTCCCCAGCCCGGAACCCGCGTTGCCGGTTGGCAGCTCGAACTGAGGGAAGGAACCCATCATTGGCCACCACTGGCTCTCGTCAACGAAACGAATCTTGGCGCCAAGTTCGATGTCGCCCACGCCATAGAAAGTGGGACCGCCGCTCGGCCGCGCGTAGGCCAGTGGCGCGATCATGTGAAGCTGGAGGCCGGGCCAGGCGCCGTAGTTCACCTCGACGTGGGTAACGGTGCCCGACGCGGCAGCGCGGGTGACGGAATGTTGAGTCGCAAGGTAGAATTCCCAGTGGCGGAATTCCACCGGCTCAGGATCATCAGTCACGTAGGGCGGGCCCGCGTGCCCAATTGCAGGTGCGAGCACAGTGAGCAGCGCGGCAATTGGCCAGCGCAACGTCATCGCACCCACTCTCCTTCTTCGCCAAGGTTTCAGTTGCGAATGGATCGTGGGGGCGCAAGTACTTGCGCCAGGGCTTCCGGGGTCTGTTCAAAGGAATTGACGCCGAATTCCGCGAGCCGGTCCAGGAGCTCCACTCGCCCATTCCCAGCCAATTCGGCCGCCGCACCGGAGGATATCCGCCCTAGCACGTAGAATTTCATGGTAGCCGCCAGGCACAGATGCGGCACATGGTCATCAATGGTGTTCACGTCCAGCGCCGTGATAGCAGCATTCGGCAAGTCGACCGTCACCGTCATAGACCCTCTGTCCTTCTAGGATGGCCGGACCAAGCCCTCTGCGCCACGTTTCATTTGCCGTCGCTTGTCCGAAGACCAGCGCATGCTCGCGGTCGTGGCGCTCACTTCGACTTGGATCTTCCAGATGCTGCAGCAGACCGGCCCCCGAAATGTGCCAGAGCCGCGAGAAAGGTATCGCCGTAGCTGGCCAGCTTCTTGGGGCCCACGCCGGAGATGGCGAGGAATTCAGCGCGCGTGCGCGGGCGTGCGGCTGCCATGGCCAGCAGGGTGGCGTCGCTGAAGATCACGTAGGCCGGCACCTTGCGTTTGTCGGCCAGGCTCTTGCGCAAGGTCTTGAGAGCTAGGAACAAGGTTTCGTCTTCACTGGTTGGCAGCTCTGCCGCTGGGGGCGCGGCGGCCTTTCCCCGGCGCTTGCTGACCGGCTTGCTCTTGGCCACCACATCGAAGCCGGCGCAAATATCACAGGACTCGCGGCAGGCACCCATGGCTTCGCCGAAGTAGCCGGCCAAGGCCTGATGGCGGCAGGTGGTGGCATCGGCCAGACGGAACATCTCGCGCACGCGAGCGCGGTGCTTCTGCAAGACCTCGGTCGTGGTCTCCTGGTTCAGATCGAACAGGCGGTCGTAGTTGCACACATCGGCCCAGGAATAGAAAAGCACGCAGTCGCTGGTCACGCCGTCGCGACCCGCGCGGCCGATTTCTTGATAGTAGGCCTCGATGGAGCGGGGCATGTCGCGGTGGATGACGAAACGAACGTTGGACTTGTCGATGCCCATGCCGAACGCGATGGTCGCCACCACCACATCGGCGTCATCGCAACGAAAGGCATCTTGCACGCGCGAGCGCTCGCGGGACTCCATGCCGGCGTGATAGGCGACGGCGCGCACGCCGTGCTTGCAGAGAAATGCGGCGGTCTGTTCGGTTGCTTTTCGGGACAGGCAGTACACGATGCCGCTTTGCTCGCGTCGGCTCGACACCAGGCGCAGGATGCGGTCGCGCACGCCTGGGGCGTCGTCACCCTTGCGATAGGCAGAAAGGTGCAGGTTGGGCCGGAAGAAACTGCCGCGAAAGGTGGCGGGCGCCTGCATGCCCAGCTGTTGGCCGATGTCGTGCACCACTTCGGCGGTGGCGGTAGCGGTCAGGGCCAACACCGGGGGATTGCCCAGCCGGGCCTTGAGCCCGGACAGGTTGCGATAGGCGGGACGGAAATCGTGCCCCCATTGGCTGATGCAATGGGCTTCGTCAACAGCGAGCAGACGCGGACGCACGCGCCCCATGAGCGGGCCGAGCGACGCCTCCAGTCCTTCGGGCGCGGCATAGACCAATTCGAACTCGCCGCGCAGAACCGCGGCCACGCGCCGGCCGCGCTCGTCAGGCTCCAGGCTGGAATTGAGAAAGGTCGCGCGCAGGCCAACCTCGGACATTGCATCGACCTGATCCTTCATCAGGGCAATGAGTGGCGAGATGACCAGGGTGGTGCCGCCCAGTAAACGCGCCGGAATCTGAAAGGTAATCGACTTGCCCGCGCCGGTGGGCATGACGCCCACACAGTCGCGGCCGTCGAGAACCGTGCCGATGATCGCTTCCTGGCCGGGCCGGAACGAGGGATAGCCAAACACCTCCTGCAACACCTTGCGCGCTCGCGCGAGGTCGGCGCCCGGCTCTTCACTCTTCAGGCTGACCGCGATGGCACGCAGGGTTTCCACGTCGCGGCTGGAGAACAACTCAGGACGGGCCCGCCAGCCGAAGCGCAGTCGATCGAGATCCGCGTGGCAAGCCGCGCGCGCCCGCTCGCCGCGCTCGACACATAGGCGCAAAGCCGCGATCGCATCGAGCACATCGTCGCGGGTGAGGAGGGCAGCAGAGAGATCGTCAATCAAGTGGGGCCGACGCTAGCACCTGCCGATTCATCGTGCACCTTGTGGGTGGGAAAGATCGCCGGATGGTCCCGGGAAAAGCCGAACTCCTCCACCAGTATTCCAACTTGGCGAAAGGTCTCGAGTTGGTCGTAGTTCTCGCGTGAGCGCACGTGAAGCTTGCCGCCGGAATAGCGTCAGGATCCGTCAGGGTCCTGTTTGGCCACGATCTTGCGGGCCTCGGGCAGATCCCACAGGACAGAGACCGAACCGGCGTTCCGACCGAGGAGATCTCTTCTTGCGAAGAATGCGATGGCTGGGTTTTCGGATGACGCCAGGCACGGCAGCGGATCGACCTTGAGCAATCGTCCCCATGTGGAGCGGACCATGCAACGACTGTAGCGCATGGTTGGCGGGGAACGAAGCTCACGCATCGGTGCTAGAAGACCGCGGCGCAAGTCCGCGAGAACCTGGCCGCATTGGAGAAAGGCCCGCTTTCCGACGACGAGATGACCTGGATGCGTGACCTCGGCCGCGCTTTGCACGGGTGAAGGCACAAGACCGATCTCACCTGATTATGCTCGGCTGGCGCCGTCGTGATTTTCCACGCGCAGCTCTCTGTCCAGCGCCTTGCAGGCCGCGGACAGCGAGGCCTTGACGATGTCGCGGTCGCGGCCGGCGCCGAAGCGGATTTGGCCGTCGCGGCCGCGCAGGCCGACGTAGGCCACTGCTTCGGCGTCGGCACCGTCGCCCAACGCGTGCTCACTGTAGTCGACCAGGTGGACGTCCACGCCCAACGCGCTGGCCAGGCCGTGGACAAAGCCGTCAATGGGACCAGTGCCCTGGCCTTCCACGGTCACTGGCTGTTGGCCGTCGTTCAGCCGCGCGCGCACCACGCACGCGCCCTGGCGTGGGTGTTCCACCATGAAGTCCACCACTTCAAAGCGACCGACTGACAGGTACTCGCGCTCGAATGCCTCCAGTATGGCGCTTGCACTCAGTTCTTTGCCGGTGGCCTCCGCCATCCCCTGCACCACCTGACTGAATTCCACGGCCATGCCTTTGGGCGCGCGATAGCCGTGGCTCTGCTCCAAGACGTAGGCCACGCCGCCCTTGCCGGATTGGCTGTTGATGCGAATCAGGGGCTCGTATTGCCGGCCCACGTCCGCTGGATCAATGGGCAAGTATGGCACTTCCCATATCGTCGCGCCGGTCTTGTCCATGGCAGCCAATCCCTTGCGAATGGCGTCCTGGTGCGAGCCGGAAAAGGCGGTGAACACCAGCTCGCCCGCGTAGGGATGGCGCGGCGGCACGGGCAATTGATTGCACGCCTGGAAGACGTCGACCAGCGCGGGCAAATCCGACAAGTCCAGTCTTGGATCGATGCCTTGGCTGAACAGGTTCATGGCCAACGCCACCACATCCGCGTTGCCAGTGCGCTCGCCATTGCCGAACAACGTGCCTTCCACGCGCTCGGCACCTGCCAGCATGGCCAACTCGGCCGCGGCAATGGCGCAGCCGCGGTCATTGTGCGTGTGCACGCTGATGATCATGCAATCTCGCCGCGCCAAGTGCCGGTGCATCCATTCAATCTGGTCGGCGTACACATTGGGCGTGGACATCTCGACTGTGGCGGGCAGGTTGACGATCATTTTCCTTTCGCGTGTGGGCTGCCATTCCTCGGCCACGGCGTCGCACACCCGCACGGCAAATTCCAGCTCGGTGCCGGTGAAGCTCTCGGGCGTGTATTCCAGCACAAGCTCACTGCCCGCCAGCTTGGCCGCCCCCTGCCGCGCCTGTCGCACGCCGCGCACGGCGATCTCTTGCACTCCTGCCTGATCCAGCCCGAACACCACCCGGCGCTGCACCGTCGAAGTGGAGTTGTACAGATGCACGATGGCGCGGCGGACGCCTTGCAACGCCTGGAACGTACGAGTGATCAGGTGCTCACGTGCCTGGGTCAGCACCTGGATGGTGACGTCTGCGGGAATGTGACCTTGTTCAATCAACGCGCGCACGAAGTCGAATTCGGTCTGCGAGGCCGCGGGAAAGCCGACTTCGATCTCTTTGAAGCCCACGCGCACCAGGGCCTGGAAGAAGCGCAGCTTGCGCCCCATGCCCATGGGTTCGGCCAGGGCCTGATTCCCGTCGCGCAGGTCCACGCTGCACCAGATAGGTGCATGATTCAGGGTGCGGTCAGGCCAGGCGCGGTCAGGCAGACGCACCAATGGCGCCGGTGGGTATTTGCGAGTGTCGAATGTCATTGTCAGTCTCCAGGCCCCGCGTCCGCCGGAGGTGGCCATGGGCTCTCGCAGAGACGAAAAACCCCCTCCGGCTTACGCGGGAGAGGGTTTCGAGGTTCGTCGTTCTGCGCCTTACCTCAGGCCTCTCCCGCGCTGCTAAGCAGCAGTCCCGAGAGAAGCAGGGTGGTCGCAAACAACATGGCCAGCCACAAATGTGCACTACCGCCGCGCGGTCGTCAAGAACCTCCGAAAAACCGCCGCTGTCTCGGACGCGCTCCGCTAGACTCCGGCGCACCTTCTGCGATAGGAGAACTCATGCGCTCACTCGTCCGTGTCAGTCTCGCTCTGTCGGTCCTGCTCTTGATGTCGCCGCTCGCTTGGGCCGGCGACGGCCTTGCCCTGACCCCGCCCATGGGCTGGAATAGCTGGAACAAATTCGGCTGCAACGTCAGCGAGAAACTCATCCGGGCAGCGGCCGACGCGCTCGTGGGAAGCGGCATGAAGGACGCCGGTTACCAGTACGTGGTGATCGATGACTGCTGGCAGGTCAGGCGAGATGCGGCGGGGAAGATCGTGGCTGACCCCGAGCGTTTTCCCTCTGGGATCAAGGCGCTGGCCGACGCTATCCACGCGAAGGGCCTGAAGTTCGGGATCTACTCGGACGCCGGCACCATGACCTGCGCCAAGCGGCCAGGCTCCAAAAATCACGAGGTGCAGGACGCGAAAACCTACGCCGAGTGGGGCGTCGACTACCTGAAGTACGACTGGTGCAGCACCGACGGGCAGGACACCCGCGACTCCTATGCGAAGATGAGCCATGCCCTGCGCGCAAGCGGACGGCCGATTGTTTTTTCAATCTGCGAGTGGGGCAACAGCAAGCCGTGGACCTGGGCCGCGGGCATCGGGCACCTGTGGCGCGCCACCGGCGACATCCAGGACTGCTGGGACTGCGGCGCCAGCTGGGGTGGCATGGGCGTGGTTCACATCATCGACCTGATGGCCGACCTTTACCCATTTTCCGGCCCTGGCCACTGGAACGACCCGGACATGCTCGAGGTCGGCAATCGCGGGCTCACCCTAATCGAGAACCGGGCTCACTTCAGTTTCTGGGCCCTGTTCGCGGCGCCCTTGATGGCCGGCAATGACTTGCAAGCGATGCAGCCCGCGATCAGGGACATCCTCACCAACCGCGAGGTGATCGCGGTGGACCAGGACCCGCTCGGCATGCAAGGCCGCAAGGTGCGCGACAGTGGTGCGCACGAGGTGTGGCTCAAGCCGCTCGCAGACGGCTCGCGCGCCGTCATCCTGTTCAACCGCGGCAGCGAGGAGAGCCCGATCACGGCAGCGTGGGAGGACATCGGCCTCTTTCCCGGGACGAAGGCCTTGGTCCGCGATCTGTGGAAGAAGGCCGACGTCGGCACTTTCACCGTTCGCTTTGAGGCCAAGGTGGAACCGCACGGTGTTGTGATGGTCAGGATCACGCCGTGACGGCATTGCGGGGGGAGAGCGCGCCCGAACGCAAAACTTGGGCTTGTCCCGCCATGCGGCATGCAGATAATCTTCCACCATGCGCAGCGCCGTCCTTCCCTTTTCCATCCTCACCTTCGCCTTGACCCTCTCTGCCTGCTCCGATCACGGGGCTGCCTCGGCCGACGCCGCGGAGGTCCCGCCCGACGCCGGCGTCGGCGACGGCCTGCCCCAGGGCACGCCGATTTTGGTCGGCGAGTTCGCCTTCCAGTCGTCGGGCGATGTCATCGTCAGCGGCGTTCCCGTGACCGGCCAACCCTTTGACTCCGCCTTGAACCTGATCACAGTGGGGCCGTACGCGGATGAATGGACGACGCAGTTGGTGGCTCCGGTCCCCGTCAAGATCAACCTGGGCGACGTGCTGCTGGCCACCTTCTGGGTGCGCTGCGAGAAGTCGCTGCTGGAAAATGGGGAATGCAAGACCAAGTACGTGTTCGAGCGGAACGGGACTCCGTATACCAAGTCGGTCGACTATCCGGTCAGCGCGGGCAAGGACTGGATGCAGTTCTTCGTGGGCTTCACTGCGGTCGAGAATTATGCGCTGAATGGCGCGCACACCATATTCCGCCTGGGCTATCCGAACCAGACCATCCAGATCGGCGGTTTCTCGCTGGTCAACTATGGCAAGAGCGTGACTTTGGATCAGCTTCCGACGACCACCGTCCACTACGCGGGCGAAACCCTGGACGCTCCCTGGCGCGCCGAGGCTGACCTGCGCATCGAGGCCATTCGCAAGGGCAATCTGACCATTACGGTGCAGGACTCTGCCGGCCAGCCGGTCGTGGGTGCAACGGTCGCGGTCAAGATGAAGCGCCACGCTTTTGGCTTCGGTTCTGCGATGGATTCGCGTTTCATGAAGACTGGAGCGGCGGCGTCGGTGGCGCGCTACCAACAAGAAATGGTCAAACTGTTCAACACCGTAGTCGAGGAGAACGCGCTGAAGTGGCCGGCGTTGGCGGGCGACTGGGGATCCTCCTACAGTCTCGACCTGGCCAAGTGGGGGGTTGACTGGGCGCGATCCCAGGGGCTGGCGGTGCGCGGCCACAACCTGGTCTGGCCGAGCTGGCGCAACACGCCCGCCAAGCTGCATGCGCTGATGACCGGTCCCGACGCGGGAGTCTCGACCGACGCCAGCGACGCTGCTGAATCAGACGCAGGGGACGATGGCGATGCCGGCGACGCCACCGACGCCACCAGCCCTGCAAGTGCGACCGGGCCCGAGGCCGTGCGCGCGGCCATTCGCCAGCACATCACGGACACGGTGACCGCCATGGCGGGCAGGCTGGTTCACTGGGACGTTGTGAACGAGCCCTATGACAACCACGACATTACCGACTTGCCCGGATTTGGCATGCCCGAGATGGCCGAGTGGTTCAAGCTGGCGCGGCAGGCGGATTCTTTGCCCAAGCTGTTCATCAACGACTACGCCATCCTGGCCGGCGGCGGTGGCACCACACCACACCGCGATTTCTACGAGCAGACCATCAAAGACCTGCTGGCCGCCGGCGCGCCGCTCGACGGCGTGGGCATGCAGGGCCACTTCGGCCTGTCGGTGACAGCGCCGACCGATGCCTTGGCCATCTTGGATCGCTTCGGCAAGCTGGGCCCCGAGATCTGGATCACTGAATTCGACATGGTGGTGAGCGACCTCGACCTGGCTGGCCGCTACACGCGCGACATCCTGACCGTGCTGTTCAGCCACCCCAAGGTGGGCGGTTTCCTGATGTGGGGTTTCTGGGACGGCGCCCACTGGATGAAGAACGCGCCCATCTACACCGCGGACTGGAAGTTGAAGCCCGCTGGCCAGGCGTACCTCGATCTCGTGTTCAGCAAGTGGTGGACCGACACCACCTGCACTGCCGACGCGTCCGGCGCGTGCCAGGTGCGCGGGTTCCTCGGCGACTACGAGCTGACCGTCACGTCGGGCAGCACGACCAAGGTGGTTGCCGCCAGCATGCCCAGCAAGGCCGGCCAGAGTATCACCGTCACATTGCCCTAGTGCGGCTGGGCCGCTGCCGCGCTTGGCCTCGCAGTCGTAGCGCCAATCGACGCGATCAGAATCCGCTTGTCCGCACTGTGGCCAGGAGTAACCTACCCGCGGAGCACGCATGGCGCTGCACGAAGGCCACCTGTTCGGCAACTACCGCATCGTCCGGCTAATCGGCGAAGGCGGTTTTGGCGAGGTCTATCTTGCCGAGAACCCGCTCATCGAACGCCGCGCCGCCGTCAAGGTCCTGCACACGGCCCTGGCGCGGGATGCGGAACTGGTCCGGCGTTTTCTTAACGAGGCACGGGCGGCCAGCGCCATCCGTCATCGCAACATTATTGAAGTCTTCGACGCTGGCGTGACGCCCGATGGCGCGCCTTACATCCTGATGGAGTTTCTCGAAGGGGTGTCCCTGCAGAAACGCCTAGTGGAGAAAGGCCGTCTTCCCCTAGCGCAGGGTCTGGAAATCGCGCGCCAAGGAGGTTCGGCCTTGGCGGCGGCCCATGCAGCCGGGATCGTGCACCGTGACCTCAAGCCAGAGAATTTGTTTCTGGTGCCCGAGGCGGGTGCGCCCTACGGCGAACGGGTGAAGATCCTGGATTTTGGTATCGCGAAGATAAGGCGAGCCGGTGGCACGGGCGGAACCATGCGGACGCAAGCCGGTCTGATCATGGGCAGCCCGGCATACATGTCACCGGAGCAGTGCAGGGACAGCGCGGACGTGGATCTGCGGTCGGATATCTATTCCTTCGCGATCATCATTTTCGAGATGCTGGCGGGAAGGAC
The DNA here is from genome assembly GCA_003155465.1 of Myxococcales bacterium. Next base: position 37,649 of record PMCR01000155.1, read on the forward strand.
GCCGTATCTGGCGGCATCCGGCACGGAAATGCTGATCGAGCATCTGACTGGGACGCTCGCGCCCTTGCGCGAACTGGTTGCCGATCTGCCCGCCCATGTGGACACAGCGATCACGCGGGCCCTGTCCCGGACGCGCGATGACCGTTTCGCGAGCATGGCATCGTTCGTGAGCGCGCTGCGCGGCGAGGCGGGCGCGGCTGCCTTGGGTCGGCAGTCGTCCTCGGGGGAGCTGCCGGCGGTTGGGGAAAGCCCTGTGGCACCGGCCACGCGAGTCATGGAGATCCAGTCAATCACGACGCTTTCACGAGCGACTGGTGAGGCAGGGGCGTCGGCCGGCGACGACGTGCTGTTGCAGGCCACGCGAAATCGGCGTTGGCCGCTCTTCGCAATCGGTGCAGGGGCCGTGGCAGGGCTTGCGCTTTTTCTGTTGGCACGACCCAGTCACGACCTGGCGCCACCACCGACGCCCGGCACGCTTGCGGCCGCAGACGCCGCAGTTGCTGGTCCAGCCGCGCCCGCCCGACAGGAGCTGGCGCGGGACGCGGGCTCGGCGGTGCGGGTTGTCCTTCATGGCCGACCTGATGGTGGGGCGGTCCCACACACGGTGACTCGGACGCAGCCGGTCGGAATGTCGGCACGTGCAGCACTTCCGCCAGCCGTGGCCGGGGCGTCGCCCGCCAGAAAGCCCACGCATGCGGCCGCACGCCAGAGAAGTGCCCCGCCTGCCATCAAGAAGGATAGATCAGAAGACCAATGGTTCGTTCATTAGCGAGATTGTCATGGGGGATCGCGATTGACACTGCGTTGTGCGTGTCGCTGGGCGAAGGGCGGTGGCATTGAAGCCGATGCTGGGGCGAGGGTTAGCGGGTGCCGGCGTGGCCGGAATGCTCTGACAGATCCAGGAGACGTCATGAAGCCACTGATTGTGAGTCTGCTCATGATTGCGGCCGCGTGTCAGTCGAGCGGCCAACCGACTGAAAGCCGCGATGCCGGCACGAGCACCGGAGGAATCGGCGGCATTGGCGGCAGCAGCCACACTACCACCGGTGGTATTCCTGGTGGCGGCGGCACCAGCAGCAGTGGCGGCGTCACGAACACAGGCGGCGTGACCAGCACGGGCGGAATCGGCGGAGTCGGCGGCACTGACGGTGGTACCGGCGGCGGCGGTACGGCCGGTGGCTTGAGCGGAGGTGGCGGCACCACCAGCAGCAGCGGGGGTACGAACAAAGGCGGCGCCACCGCGACCGGTGGTACGGGAACGGCGACTTCCACCGGCGGCACGGGCTCGTGCGACCTTCCGGCGTGCTACCAGGACCTAGTTTCCGCCTGCGTTCCTACCGGCACTTGTGTCGAGCAGAGGGTCGCCATGTGCGGTGCCACGGCCTGCCCGCAGCCGCTCGGGACCTTGCCAAGCAGCATAGTTGCCAACCAGTGCTACGCCAACGGCGTCACGGTCGTTGAAGTGACAGACACCGCATCCACCAACGTGGTCACAACCGTCAAAGGGAACGGCAAGGCATGCTATTCCTACGAAACCCAATACTCGGAGGAGAGCCCCACCTCGCTGCCAATCGTGCTGAAGAATCCCGCGGGAACCACTGTCGTCACCTTTGTCATCGACAATACCAACAGCACCGCGTCCATCACCTGCGCGGGCGACTCTCCCGTGCAGGTGTCGCTGGACTGTCTGCCATCCTCCGCGGCCGGTGCCACCGCCGATTGCAATACGGGAACCTGCACTCCGTAGTCCTGTCCGCCAGCAAGCCTTACATCCACGCGAATAGCCCAAGTTGCGCGAACAGGCCGGCGGTCGGCTTGTGCCAGCACGCGACACGGGCTGCTGCCATCTGCTGCCCGGACTTGGGCTATCATGGTTCCTTCCCTGCTCCTCTCCGCTGGACAGAGCCCGATATCTCCGGCTCAGGTGCGGGCCCACGAATGCGGATGGGCGATCTGAATGGTGATGGAAGGCTTGACATTCTGTTGGTGCAAGCCACGAACGACAGTACACCAGACAGCGGCCGTCGGCCGGCCTGCGCTGTGGTACCCTGACTGGGTGAGCACGCGAAAAGCCAGGCCGATCCCTCTTGCCCTGGCGGCGCTGTGTCTGGGTGCTTGCGCAACCCAGATGCCGCCCATCACCAAGCTGGTCAACGACCGGCGGATCGTCACGCGATCCGTGAATGCCAGCGCCTATGAGCACGCCAGCCGGGCGTTGATTTACGAGGAGGAGGAGCGCTGGGAGGCCGCCGCGGCGGAACTGCAGCGGGCTTTGGTCTTCGACGACGAATCGCCTGAGCTGCAGGCACAGTTGGCCGAGGTTTTCATGCGCCTGGGGCGTCTCTCCGATGCGGCCGCGGCCATCCGCGCTTCGTTCAAGATCGAAGCAACGGCCGATGGCTTGATGGCCGAGGCACATCTCCGGCAAGCGCAGGGTGACATGGCGGCAGCGGTGCAAGCCCTGGGACAAGCGAGGGGAAAGGTGGACCTGGCCGACGAGCCTGATATGGCCGAGATGGTCTATCTCGAGCTGGCAGAGGCGCAGATTCTGTCGCTCGACGTGCCTGCCGCGGCCCGGACTTTGGCCGATCTCTGCCGCAGCGAACCGGCATCGCTTTCGGGGCACATGCGCCTGATGGCGGTGGCCTGGGCGCTGGGCGACATGGGGCAAAGCGAAGCGCATTTGCGCCAGACCTTGGCCGAGGAGCCGAACCACATCGAGGCGCTGACGGCCCTGGCGTGGCTTCTGGCCGCCCAGGGGCGCAACGACGACGCCCGGCGCGCGTTCCGCGAAGCCTTGGACAGGGGAGAGGGGGCCTTGGAAGTCGCGGCGGCCTACGCGCGTTTCCTGGTGAGCATCGGCGACAACAAGGCTGCCGAGCAGCTTGCCGACGATCTTGTGTCTTCCCTGGCCGGTTCGGATCCCGAGACTCTGTCAGGCAGCATTGAACTGGAGCGTTCGGCGCACCGGCTGGACAGAGCCATGGCGCTGGTGAAGAAGGCGCAGGAGGCGGGCGTCTCTGACGACCGCAAGATCCGGCTGGCGCTGACTGCGGCCGCCCTGCTTAAAGAGCAAGGCCAGGGTGAGGCGGCGGTGGAGACCTTGCTTGCGGTGCCCAAGACCTCGCCGCTATTCTTCGAGGCGCGGGTGCGGGCGGCGGAGTTGCTGCGCGACGGGGGCAAGACCACTGAGGCGGCCGGTGCGGCACAAGACGCCGCGACGGCGGCGGGTGACAATGCGGACCAGAAGACGGACGCGGCGATTGCGCTGGCTTTCGTCGACGAAAAACGCGGCGATGCCATCATGGCCGCGCGCAGGTTGGAGGCACTGCGAGCCAGCCAGCCGGGCCACGCGCACCTGACCCTGAGCCTGGCCATGATCGAAGAACGCCGGGGCGCTTGGCAGCATGCCCTCGAACTGGTCGAGCCCCTCATCAGGAAGAAGCCTGGCTCGGTCGAGGTGCTCAACTTCTGGGGCTTCGTCGCGGCGGACCATGGTCACGATTTGGACAAGGCACAGAGGCGGCTGCAAGCCGCGGCGGCTTTGGAACCCGGGACGGGCGCGGTGCTGGACAGCCTGGGCTGGGTGAGCTTCCGCGCAGGCCAACTGGACAAGGCCGGCGTCTTCTTGGAGCAGGCCGGGCGGCTCGACCCCGCCGACGCCGAAATTCTCACCCACCTGGGCGATCTGTACGCAAAACGATCAGAGCCCGAACGGGCCGCGGGCGCGTACCGCAAGGCCTTGAGCAAGAAACCCGAGGAACGCCTGCGTCGGCGGCTGGAGGAGAGCCTGGCAGGCATCGAATCCCGGCGCGCCGCCGGGCGGTAGCAGATGCAGCGAGTGACAGCCATGGGCACCGCATCCGACCGGCGGGGTGGTTCTCAAGCCCGCCCCGACACAAGGGGTGCCGCTTGAAGCCGGTCAGGATGACCGCGCCCAGCGCTGCAGCCGTCGCGCTTTCCCTCCTATTTGCCGCGTGCGCGACTGCGCCGGTGCAACGGACATATCCGGTTCCCACCGCCGATGAGCTGCTGGCGGCCCTGCGTGCGCGCCAAGTCGCTGCGCGCAGTCTGAATTTGGAAACCCGCACCACGAGCTGGCTGGGCGGCGAGCGCGTGCGCGGGACGGTGCAGATGCTGGTCGAGCGTAGCGGCAACCTGCGCTTTGAAGCGGAGGTTTCGTTGCAAGGCACAGTGGCCGTGCTGGCGGTTCAGAACGGTGTTTTCGTTTTCGTCGACCACCAGAAGAAGACTTTTCGCCTGGGCCCCGCCACCCCGAGTGACGTGGCTTCTTTGATTCGCATTCCCCTGCCACCCCAGGCCGTGGCCGCCATCTTGCTCGGCGACGTGTTTTTCCCCGAGGGGACCAAGGCGCTGGATGTCGGGTGGGATCGTGGCGCCGATGTGCTGCACCTGCAGACGCCAGACGGCTCGCAGTTGTGGGTCAGTCTGCGCCGGCCGGCGCCTCTGGTGGCTGCCTGGGACGTGGTCGCGGTCGCGGGTCAGCCCGAGTTCGTGCGTGCCCGCTGGCGCGTGGCCTACGAGGATCTGAAGCAGGTCGACGGTCGGTCGTTCCCGGCGCTCATTCGCTTTGCTGAGGTGGGTCGCGATTTTGATGACGGCGTGGAGATCAAGGTCCGCGACCGTATCCTCAACCCCTCCTTTCCGGCTGACGCCTTCCTGCTCGTGCCGCCGCCCGGCTATCTGTCGCAGAAGCCGGGGACGTAGCTACGGCTTGTCGGGTAATTCCGGGCCGCCCGCAGGGCCGGCACGCGGATGGCGGGTCGCGGGCGGCGTGGGCGAGGGCGTGAGCGTGTTCGTGTGGGATACGCGGGAGGCGGAAGGCGTGGGGCGAGGGCGTGAGCGCTCCGGGTGCCGCGGGCCGCGGGTCGCTCACGCTCACCCTCACGCGAGACGCCCACGCGGGCCGCTTTTCGCTGGTCGCTCACGCTACCGCTCACGCTCACGGGCACGCTGGCCGATCTGCCATTGGTCGAAACGCCCGGCGATTGGACTACCCGACAATCATCCGATGGTGGTACTGACCGACACAGTGGACTGGACCGAGATGGAGATAGACGGGTGCAAGCTGAAAAAGCTAGCTTTCCGTCGGGCCGGCTGCGTTGGGTTCCTCGTCCTTGGACCGTGCCCCTTGCACCTCCGCTTCCACCTTGATTGATCCGCTGTCCAAGAACACGCGCACACGGCCACTCGACGCCTCGGCGAAGGATTCGAAGGCAGCGTGCTCAATGTGGCGGGTCAGAACCTGTTGCAGACCGCGCGCGCCGGTCTCTCGCCTCAGGCTCTCGGCCACGATCTTCTGAATGACCGGCTCCTCGACCTGAAGCTCGAAACCCTCTTCCTCGAATTCCCGGGTCAGGCGGTCGACCACGTTGGATTTCAGGATGTCGGTCAGAGTGACCGCGTCCAGCGCCTCGAACGGCACGAAACGCGAAAAGCGCGCCAGCAGCTCGGGCAGAAATCCGTAGGCCTGGAAATTGGCCACGTGCTCGACCTCTTCCGCTGTGTAGCTGACGGCAACCGCGTCGGGCGCACCGCTGCTTTGTGGGGTGCGGCCAAACCCGATGGAATCGCCGGCGGCGCGACGGCGTGCCACCTGGTGAAAGCCGGAAAAGGCCCCGGCCGCGATGAACGCCACATCGGCGGTCGACATCAGCACATGGTCGCTGTAGCTGGAATGGGTCAACTCCAGCGGCACCACCACCTCGGACGCCTCCAGCATCTTGAGCAGCTCGCGCTGTACGCCCAGGCCGGTGACGTCCTTGGTGGTCCCCGCGCCGGCAAACACGGCGTTGTTCTGCCCGGACGCGATCTTATCGAACTCGTCCAGACACACGATGCCGATGGCAGCCAGCAGGGGATTGTCGTCGGCCGCGTGCAGAAGGCGGGTGAGGATCGTGCTCGGGTCCTGGCCCACGTAGCCAGTTTCCGAATAGGTGGTGATGTCGATGATCACGGTGGGCAGGTGCAGGATCTGCTGAAAGAGCAGCTCGACCAGAAAGGTCTTGCCGCACCCGGTGGGGCCGATAAGCAGGGTGTTGGATTTGGGCAGAAGGTGCTCTCGCTTGACCCCTTCGACGTAGATGCGCTTGATACGGCGGACGTGGCGGTAGGCCATGAGCGAAACCGCCCGTCGAGCCTCGTTCTGGCCGCGGTAGCCGAGCTCATCGAGCCGTCGGTAGATTTCACGCGGCGAGAGGACGGGCATCTCCTTGGCGAACCTCACCAGATGCTCGAGGCCGGACCTGCGAGACTTCTTGAGCTGTTCCACCCTGAATCAAGGCTAGCACAGGCGGTCGCACCCGTCGCGCTCCCGCGCCCATCCAACAAGGGGTCCGGGCTGCTCTGAATATGTCTCAGGCACTCTGAACATGTCTCAGGCACCGCCCGCGCCCGTGAGCCCAGTGAGCGGGTTCAGCCATCGCAGACCCCCAAAACGGATGAAATCCGCGTCGGCCGTGTGTACGACGGCATCGTGCTCAAGGGCAACCGCGGCGATCTGTGCATCGGTCACCAGGTTGCCTGCGGTGCCGAGGCGCATGAGCAGCCCAAGCACGCGCTCGACGTGATCGGGCGCCGATTCCGGAATCTTCACTACCGGTTGCTCCAACCAAGATCTGACGTGCGCGGCTGCCTCCTCGGCGGTCATTGGGTGGCGGAAGGCGCGGGCGCTGGTGCTGACGCGAAGGAAACCAAAGACCACGACCTCGGGCATGATGACGATGTCATCGCCCGACAGACACGCCTGCCACCATGCCGCCGCCTTGTCGTGGAAGGGCGAATCGGAATCGTAGGTGTAGAGCAGCAGGTTGATGTCGGGGACGATCATCTACTTGTCGCTGCCTTTTGCCACTATGCCATCGGCTTCCAGGTCGTCGGCCAGCTTGTTGAGGCCGGCGGGATCGATACCAGGGCGTAACCCCATGGGCCGAGCCTTGATCGCGAAGCGCGGACGATTCTTGGGCAATGGTCTTGCGCCGAGCCCGGTGCGGATCGCATCGTTGAGCGTCTCCTTGAAGGACTTGCGACGCTTGTGCATGGCCAGACGCAACAGGCGCTCGGCATCCTTGTCCAGGGTTACCGTCGTCCTCATTCATGCATCATGATGCGCATAGATGCTGCTGTCAAGACAGCAATGACTTTTTGACTATCCTGCCGGACGCCTGACCCGCACCTTCGTGGGCGTCGCCACCACGAAACAGCGGGTCCATGTCGCCGCGTCGGGACTCGACAGCCAGGCGGTCACGTAGTCTCCGATCCGCCACTGCTCGCTGTCATGCAGCCTGACCAGTAGTAACCCGCAATGCGTCCCAGGCGCAAATCTCCTGCGGTCAGAGAAATCGAGATCCTGAGTGACCAGAAAACGCTGCTCTGCCTGGGCTGCGTCCCATACAGCTTCGTCGCGCCGCCCGCCAAGTCCCTCGTCCCGCACAGTGTCCGTGTCCAATCCAAGAGAAGCGAGGCGGCGACAAACAGTATGCGGAATGTTCTCGTCCAGCTTGATCTTCACGCGACCTTGACCTCGTGGGGAGCCGGGGTCGGGGCGGGAAGATCCTCACTGGCGGAGGCTGCGGCAAACGCAACAACGACGCGCACATCTTCGTCGGTCAGGCTGGGGAAATCGGCCAGGATCGTGGCCGTCGTCTCACCATGCGCGAGGTAGCCAAGGATCGTCCGCACCAGCACGCGCGTTCCACGCACAACCGGCTGTCCACCGCAGATCCCTGGATCGCGAACGATTCTGTCTTGGAAGGTCATGGCGTCTGCCCCAATTCTTGGCCCGCTTTGGCCCGGCGTCCACTGTGTTCTTGTGAACGCCTGACGGCACTCGTCATCCCGCAGGCACCCCTACGATGGCTGAGCATCCGCTGAAATGCTTCATCTGAAACGCCTGGCAGGAACGATTCATCCTGACCAAGGAAGAGTACGAAGTTCTAAGATCGCAATTTGCGATCTTAGAGCCCGGTCGCGGCGGGCACCGGAAGTATCCACCCTACGTTTTCACCGAACACGGCGCCGTCATGGCCGCATCGGTATTGAACTCGCCCAGGGCCATCCAGATGAGTGTCGATGTGGTTCGAGCCTTCGTCCGTCTCCGGGCACTCGTGACCTCGCACCATCAGCTTGCCAACAAGCTGGGAGAACTGGAGAGGAAGGTTGCGTCCCACGACAAGAACATAGTGACGTTGTTCGAGGCCGTCCGCCGCCTGATGACAGCGCCGGAGCCACCCAAGCGGCAGATCGGCTTCCGAACCAAGGGCCTGCCTGCTACCCCAGGTGCGCAAGATCACCCTGCCCACCGTCGAGATCCTAGAAGCCGAGCTGAGAGAGCTGGCTGAAACGAGCGACGTTGAGGGCTGGGCGAGGCACGTGTCCCGCGCGTGCCTCGTCCGTTTTGCCGCACTTCTGAATATGACTCTCTGAATATGACTCTGGCACCCATCCAGCGGGAAAGGTGCCGCGTTGGGGCACCCTTTGTATCGCTTTCGGAAAGGTGCCTCGCTGGGGCACCTTTGGCGGGGCCACCGAGCTCAACTGGCAAAGCCGATCCTTCCGGAAACGCCCAGTAGAACTGCCGCATCCGCTTGAGGCCCGTGAGGTTGAATCCCTTGCCAAACCGCTGGGTGAGTCTGGTGGCCAGCTTCTTTAGCAGCTCGTCGCCATACGCCGCGCGCTCGGCTCCCTGCTGCTCGACCTCGACGATCTCGCGGCCGACAAGCCAGTATGCGTGAACCATCGCCGTGTTGACGGTACGCGCGACGCGCGAGCGCGCCGCGTCCAGGATGGCGGCGATGCGCTCAAAGAGGCGCTCTTCCGGTGGGGAACCAAGCTCGCTCATACTCGGCGACCCGACCATGAAGGCCGCGAACAAGTCCTCGAAAATCCGAGAGCTGGAATTTCGAGGGCGATCTTGAGTCTCATGGTCTCTCTCAGGGAGAAGGTTCAGTACTTGATCAGATATCGCACCGCGGCGTTTGGAGGCCGGGTTTCCGCGTCACCGCCTGAAATAGCGTGACTGTGCGCACCGGCGCTAGGAATGCTAACGGCGCTGAAGTAGTAGGAGGCGCTGCTCGCGACGTGAAAATCACTGGCCGTGCCAGATGCGTACAAGTAGCCACCCCCTGCGTGCGTGTGGTCGCCATTCGTCGAGACTGACCAACCCGCCTGTGGCAATGCCGTCATCGCGCCTTCATACTGTCCAACTGTTCGATCCTTCTCCGCCGGAACATTGGTTCCAGATGCGTCCAAGCCACGGAGGAAGCGGCCTCGATAGTCTGGGAGGCCGAAGGTGCTCACCGCATCACCAAGTCCGAACGATACCTGGATTGCTGCGAAGAGGGCTGGATATTGAGTCCTGGAAACGAGGCTGCCATCGCATAGCAGCCATCCTGCGGGGACAACGGAGCCCGCGAACGCAACGACGGTTCCGGCAGGAACGGCATTCGCGCTGATGGCATTCTGGAGCGCAGTGAAGCTATCGTTCAGGTCTGTCGCCGTCAGCTTGTCGCCCGGATTGAAGGTTTTCACACCAGCGTAGACCCAGGCACCGATGGCGACGATGGCGATGGGGATGCCGACGAGAATCAGGCGGCTCAGCCAGCGAGGCAGTTCCATTTCGATCTTGATTCGCATGTTCTGTTCTCCGCTTGATGGCCAGCTATTGGCCCAAAACACATTGGTCTACGAAAGACTGGTCGAGGATGCATATGGGCGGGCAGAGGTTGGCGACGAAGGTTCCGCAGACTTGGGGCGCCATGCAGGTTCCACACGAACTGACGGAACGAAACTGGCCGCACTTGTCATTGCCCGAGATGGCGTCGCAGTCCTTGCCCAGGCGAAGGCACATCTGTTGATCCGTCTCGAAGCAGCCAGCGTCTGGACCGGTCTGCGGAGCGTCCGGTGCGGCGTCGAAATTGGAGCCGCCTGAACCGCCCGAGGCGCCTGAGCCACCGACTCCGCCGCTGCCACCGCCGCTGCCACCGGAACCGGCCCCTCCACTGCCGCCACTGCCAGCACTGCCACCGCCACCGGCACCACCCGAGATCACGACGGTGCCCCCTGCGCCGGCAGCGCCGCCACCGGTTCCACCACTGCGACCAGCTCCGCCAGAGCCGCCGCTGCCGCCACCGGCTCCGCCCACACCGCCACCATCACCGGCACCGCCACCGTCACCGACGCCCCCGCCGCTGCCGCTGCTCCCACCCGAACCGCTCGCATCGCAATTGCCATCGGTTCCGCCGCTGCCAACTGGGGCGTCAACGCTCGCACCGCCCGTGTCGGCGCTTGCCACGGCATCCGTGTTGCCCGCATCCTTGATGGCGCCGGCATCCTTTGGACGGCTGCCATCTGCCGAAACATCTTTCCCTGCCTCAGCCAAAGGGCCATCCGCGCCGCCAACTCCAAGATCAGGGGCAGCACTGTCCATCATGATGATCGTGCTATCGCCACCGCTATCAGCGAGTGGTGCATTGATGCGATAACAGTAATTGTCGGCCCGGCATTCGTAGCCAGATGGACAGCCTTCCCTGCAGGGCAGTTTCCCGTCCTTGGGATGCGGATTGAAGCCGCACCCTGCCGTCAGCGCAACTCCAAAGAGACCGACAACGACAAACAGGCCGCGCATCAGAATGTCCCCTGGGCTGAAAGCCCCGCAATTCCTGGTCCGAACATTGGCGTGACCCCTCTCGCTGCTTGGCCGGCGGCTGAGGACGGCCATCCCAGCAGATAGAGGACGGTTCCAGTTGCGAGCGCGCCGGCACCTACGCTGTAGAACACCCACTGCATGGTCTCGGCGCTCTTGCCCAGCGATAGTCAGAGACGGGCGCGTCCGAATTGGAGATCTTGTCCGAGAGCGAAACGGCGCGGGTGTAGAAATAGATCGCCGTGCCGATGGAGGCGAGCCCGGCCGCGCCGAAGACGATGCCCGCGATTCGCAGGACGCGGCCTGAGGATGACGGTTCAGGGGCGGGGGTGGGCTGAGTGACCTCTGCAACGGAGGCGGCTGGGGCGAGCGGGGCGATCTCCGGAGCCGGAGCCGGTGCCGGAACCGAAACCGGAGCCGGGACCGCAACCGGAGCGGGAACCGGAGCCGGCTCCGGGACCGGTTCCGTGGCCGGCGCCGGCGCCGGTTCCGAAGTTGGTGCTCCAGCCGCAGCCGGGATCGGAGGTGGAGTGGGTACTGGCTCGCTCGGCCTCACGACTGGGGTGGCGGGCGGCCGATGCTTCATCTCCTTTTCCAGCGTCCGGATGCGCTTTTCAATGTCGCTGCGCTTGGGACTGTCGGGATTCGCGATGAGGTAGTTCTTGTACAGATCCAGGGCGGGTTGCAGATCGCCCTTGCGTCGATATGCCTGTGCCAGGTTGAAGAGAAAGGCTGGATCGCTGCGCAGCTTGTAGGCTTCCCGGTACTCCGCGATAGCATCGTCCCACTGGCCAAGATCGAAGTACTTCGTCCCTTTCAGGTAGTGCTGGCGCGCCTGTTCCGTTGCTTCATCGTCGGCGCGTGCTAGCGATGAAGCAGAAGTCAGGGCAGCCGCCAGGCCGACGGCAACCAAGACCGCTGCGATCCGATTCCTGCCGGCAGAACGACTGCGCATCGAGTTCGACCCTCCTTGAAAAAGGCGCGGCCGATTGCAGCCGAAGTGCGCCAAGGTGTCGTCAACGATTCCGCGGCAAAGCGGTGGCCATCAGATAGCACATGGCGGCGGGGAACTGGATCGCTGTCCCCGCACCGGCGACCGTGGCAAAGTAGGCACCATGACGATGGTGGAGATTCGAGTTAGCGCACTCAACCGGCCCGCCACGGAGCGGGCCGCGCTGGCGCGCGACCTCATCGCCAGCCTGGACGCCGAAGACGCCGACCCGCGCGCGGACAGCCTCTGGGCTGCCGAGATTGAGCGTAGGGCGCGTGATGTGGCCGACGGCAAGGTCGCCCTGGTTGATGCGGACGGAGTGCACGCCGAGATCGCCCGAAGTCTTCGCGCGCGGACTGGCCGGTGAAGGTACGCTACCACCCCGACGCACGGGCCGAACTCTCGGCCGCGGTGGAGTGGTACGAAGAGCGTCGCCCGATGCTAGGCCAGGATTTCCAGTCCGAAGTCCGCCGGGCTGAGGCGTTGATCGGCCATCAGCCGGCCGCGTGGCCGCGCTGACCCGGGGTGCCCATCAATAGTGTGCGCCGGTTCAAGCTGACTCGCTTTCCGTACTGCCTGGCGTTTCAGGTGACCGGCGATGACGTCGCTGTGATCGCCGTTGCTCATCAGAGCCGCGCACCGTTCTGCTGGCGGGCCAGGGCGAAGTAGGGACCATCCCCGCCGCCATATCGCTGACCCTGACACAGCCGTGACTTCTTGAGCGATTCTGCCGCTAGAACAGGGCGCTCTCTTGGTCACGGCCATGGCCACGACCTCCTGCGGCTATTGGGGGATCACTATCGCCGTTGACGGATCGGGCCTCGGCTGGGAGACTTGCTCGTTCAACCCAGCAACCGACCTTGGAGACCATACGAATGTCTGAGTATCTGTTCACATCCGAAAGTGTTACCGAAGGCCATCCCGACAANNTGTGCGACCAGGTGTCGGACGGCGTGCTCGATGCCATCATCAGCGAAGACAAGACATGCCGGGTGGCCTGCGAGGCCTTGACCAAGACCGGCTTTGTGATGGTGGCGGGCGAGATCACCACGACCGCCAAGGTCGAGTTTCCTGCCATCGTGCGCGACGTGGTCAAGGGCATCGGCTACGAGGATTCGGCCATGGGGTTCGACTGGAAGACCTGCGGCGTGCTGGTGGCTATCGAGCGCCAGTCGCCTGACATCGCCCAAGGGGTGGATGGCCACGGCGTCTACACCCACGACGAGCAGGGTGCGGGCGATCAGGGCATGATGTTCGGNNCGCACAAGCTGGCCAAGCGGCTGGCCGACGTGCGCAAGAAGCGCATCGTGGATTTTTTCCGTCCCGACGGAAAAAGCCAGGTGACGATTCGCTACGACGAGAAGAACCAGCCGGTCGCCATCGATACCGTCGTCATTTCCACCCAGCACAGCGAGAGCGTGAAGTACAAGACTCTGCGCGAGGTGGTGATGGAAGAAGTAATCAAGCCGGTCCTGCCGGCTCGCCTGGTGTCGGGCAAAACCAAGTACTTCATCAACCCCACCGGCCGCTTCGTGGTGGGTGGNNGCGGGGCGTTCTCCGGCAAGGATCCCTCCAAGGTCGACAGGTCCGCCTGCTACTATGCGCGCTACATCGCCAAGAATCTGGTGGCGGCCGGCCTGGCCCGTCGTTGCGAGGTGCAGCTTGCTTACGCCATCGGCGTGGCNNCGCCGTCCCATCTTCCGCAAGACCGCTGCCTACGGTCACTTCGGTCGTACCGATGCCGAGTTCACCTGGGAGCGCACCGACCGGGCCGAGGCGTTGCGCGAGGCCGCCGCGGGCACCGCGGCCAAGCCGACCCGCGCGGCCAAGCGATCAGGCAAGAACGGCTCTGCGCGCAGCAACGGGGCTAGCGCGGACGCTGGGTAAATCTCGTCGCTTTCACGACCTCGACCACTTGTTCGGCCAGCGGCCGCGCCTTGAAGCAGACCTGCGTGCGCGCCAGGATGTCGTGTAGCGCCAGTCTCCGGGGATGGAAGGCCACCAGGAGAAATCCGGCCAGGTACGCGACCAGGATCACGGTTGCCAGCGTGACGTAAAGCGCAGGAAGAGCAAGCTGTGACACGGTCAGACTGGCCATGCGAAAGGCCACGCGCTGGTCGCGGTGAAGAAAGTAGACGGCCGCAGCCAGCACCGTCCACGCCAGCGGGCCCCAGGCAAAGGCCAGGAAGCGGAGCAGGGCCGCCTTCCACGAAATCCGGCCGCCCGCCGGATCCTCGACGCGGATGCCGAGTAGCCACTTGCCCGGGGTTTGCCCGAGCAGGCGGTGGAAAAGAACGAAGTACGCTATCGCCATAGGAATGACCCACAGTGCGGCGAAATACCCAACCACGGCCAGCAGGACCGCGTCGATGGCCAGAGCGATCCCGCGCGTGCGAAAGCCGGAAAGCTCGCGTCGGTCGGCCCGCGCCGACTCCAGCGCTGCCAGCAGATCGTCGTAGTTGGCAAAACGGGCCGCGGGCTCCTTGGCCATCATGCGCTCGACGATGCGGGACAGAGCCTCGGGCACGTTGGGACTGGCAACCCGCACCGGCGCGGCCTTGTCGGTGACGTGCATCGAGATCACGCCGACCGGCGAGGGTCCGGTAAAGGGCGGCCGGCCGCACAGCATGTGGTAGAGCGCGCAGCCGAGCGAGTAGATGTCCGAGCGAAAATCGACGGCGCCGCCGCGTCCCTGCTCGGGCGACATGTAGAGCGGCGAGCCGATGATGGCCCCGTCGCGGGTGAGCTGCGCGTCGCCGTGCATGCTCTTCACCAGCCCGAAGTCGAGAATCTTGATGCCCGCCTCGCGGTCGAGCATCAGGTTGGAGGGCTTGACGTCGCGATGGACAAAGCCTTGGGCAGAAGCCGCACGCAGCCCCCGGGCCGCGGCGATGGCGTACTCCAGGGCCTTGGCCCAGGGCAGGGGTTCCGGCCGAGCGAGCAGCGAGTCCAGCCCCGGCCCCTCCAGGTACTCCATGACGAAGAAGTGAAAACCGCGATCCTCTCCGATGAAGTAGATCTGCGCGACATTGGGATGGCGCAGCCGCGCTTGTGCGCGCGCCTCGCGCTCGAAGCGCGCGACCACTTCCGGGTCATGGGCGAATTCGGGCGCCAGGACTTTGATGGCGACCGGGCGTTCCAGTGACGTGTCGCTGCCGTAGTAGACCGCGCCCATGCCCCCGCGGCCGAGCAGACGCACGACCTCGAAGTGCTTGAGGCGCGTGCCTTCCAACGAATCGCCGGACACCCTGGCCTCGGCCTCAGCCGCGTTTCTGACCAGGATCGTCGCGTCGAGAGAAGGACGGCTTTTCTCTCCTTCGCCCATGGACACAGGTTAGCAGAGCCGCTGGTTGCGCAAAGTGGGTTCCCCCACAAAATGGGAAGGGCGACCGCAGGTCGCCCCTACTCTCGGGCCGGAATGCGCACCAGCTTGACCGCCTCGCGGAAGCGCAGCTCCAGCTCCTTGACCTGCATGTGAACCTGGATGAGTCGCTTGGTCACCTCGTCGAGGCGAGCCGATGCCTTGGTGAGCCTGGCGGTCAGGGTGCGGCGCAGATCCTCGGCCGCCTTGTTCTTCTCGATGGCCCGCAAGTTCTCGCGGGTCTCCTCGGTGGAGGTCTGCAGATCGTTCTGCTCTGATTGCAGGCGTTCGGCCTCGTCAGCCAGTCGCTTCCAGTCGGTGCGGATGGCCCACGCGGCCCGCAGCTGCGCGGCTGCTTCGCCCTTGCCGTCAGGAGCGGCCAGGTACTCTTTGACCGCGTCGTCGGCTAGATTGGCCAACCATTCTTCGCTTTGCCGGCTGCCTTGGCGCTCGTCGAGCACAAGTTCCTTGCTGGCGTGGCCCGCGATCTCGACGGGAACCAGCGCGCTGCCCGTGCCCACGTTGTCTTCTGTGCCCTTGGGCGGCTGGATGAATTTCATTCCGTTCTGTCGCGGGTGCTTGAGCCACAGGGTGTGCGACTGATCCACGCCGCTCTTCAGTTTGTAGTGCGTACGCGGTCCCACCTGCCGTTCGATGACCAGGTTCCCCGCCTCGACCTGAAAGAGCCGCGCTCCTTCTAGTACGAATTCCACGCTGCGCTCGACCGCCAGGCCGCGCTCGAGGCCAAAGGGAACGGTGGCGCTGGCGCCGTCGGGCAGCGGATCGATCACGCCTTGGCCGAGAAAGCCGCCCTCGCCGAAAAAGGCAAGGGGCCCGCGCTCGAGCAGGCCGCCGGTCTTGTTGGTGAAACGCGCGACCCGGAAGGGATGGGAGGCCGAATCAGGCACGCCCCCATCGGGAGCAAACAGATAGGTGGCTTCGCCCGGCACTTCCTTGTCTGCCAGAAGGAGCATGGTGGCGTGGTTGTCGGGGACGGTAACCGGGTTGGGCAGCTCGTAGCGAGTGGCGCCGCCCGAGACTGCGACTGCGGCGAGCGCGGCCAGGTTGCGGGCGCGAGAAGGGACTGAGGCTGCCTGGCGAGCATTCCCACCCGAAAACACGTCCTCAAGGGCTGAGGAGCTCCCTGCCTCTCCCATGGCGCCGAGCACTCCTCGGTGGGCCGATTGGCGTGACCTGCGCGCTTCCTTCTTCTCGGCCGCTCTCGACGCCGGCGCCATGGCCGCCTTTGCGGGCGCCGGTGCCCCCTCGGGCGCCTCGGACGGCGGAGGTGGAGCCGCCTCCTCGGCCAGCGTGGTTTCCGCCTGCGGCAGCACCGCGATTGCGCCGCCATCGTCAGTCAGCACCGGCCGACCGGGAATCACAGGCCGTTCCAACCCGGCGGTCAGCGCCAGCGGCGCATCGGCCACCAAGGTGAGTTTGGTGTCTGTCCAGTCCTCGCCCGACAGATTCTGCACGATGCCCCAAAGTTGCAGGTGCGCCGGGCCGTTGCCCAGCACCAGACGGTACGAGGGCCGCCACACCGGCGCTTCCGCGATATAGCCCACGGCCAGTTCATGCTCGCGGCCGTCCATTTCCATGACCACGGTTTCCATGCGGCGCTTGGCATCGGCCGCCTTGCTCCCGGCCAGCTCGGGTGGCGGCGCGGGCTCCTCGTGCCGAAGCGGGAAAGAGGCGGCGCGCACCGAGCTGCCGCCCTTTTCGATCACGGCGAAGCTGGCGAGAAAATCACCCACTTCATCACCCCGTACCTTGAAGCGAACGCGCTCGCCCTGCACGCGGCCTTCACGCTCGAAATACGCCACGCCATTGCGATAGATTACGACGCGTTTTAGCTTGAGATCGTCGGCGGTGACCGGCGGCCCACTGGCGCAAGAAGAACCGGCCAGCATCCCAAGAGTCAGAAGCACAGTCAGATGTTTGGACATTCTCTCCCCCGCGCGCATTGTCGCCCGGCCAGCGGACCTGCACAAGACAGTCGTGTGCCAATCCGCGGGCGACCGTCCCACTCTTCGTGTAGGCTGGCCGCTTTCGCGAAAGAATCTCTTGCTTCCGGAAGCAATCACCGATCCCTTGCCTGCTGGCCAGACAAGCTCAGCCCGGCGCGCCTCTGCCAGCCTGCTTGTGTCGGCGACCTTGTTCGCGGCAATGGCCATGCTGGCGCGGCTGGTCTCGCGTGGCATCCCGGGGCCGCAGGTGGCGCTGGTGCGCTTTGCCATCGGGGTCTTGGTGGTGCTGGGTGCGTGGACGATCTTCCGCGTGGAACTGCGGCCGCACCGCTGGCGCTGGTTGATTGCGCGCGGCCTTTTTGGCGGCACCTCTGTGCTGCTGTACTTCACTTGTATCGAGCATCTGGGCGTGGGCCGCGCCACCCTACTCAACTACACGTCGCCGGTCTGGTCGCTGCTGTTCGGCTGGGCTCTGCTCAAGGAGCGTCCGCGCCAGCACGCCGTCCCGGCGCTGGTTCTGACTCTCATCGGCGTCGGGTTGATCGTAGGCAGCGCGGGCGGCGGCTGGCGGGTGAGCGGCTGGGACGTGCTCGGCGAGCTGTCAGCGGTGTCCGCGGGCATGGCGGTGACGGCCATCCGCGCCGCGCGCCGGTCCGGATACGATGACACCCCTGCCGAGAGTCACTGGTCAGTGTTTGCCTCGTTCACATCGCTGGGCGTGGTGGCCACCCTGCCGCCTGTGCTGCCGCCGTTCGGCCACTGGATCGCGCCCAGCGTCCGCGAATGGCTGCTTCTTCTCTGTGTGGCGCTGACCAGCGTGTGGGCCCAGCTCATCATGACCCGCGCGCTCAAGCATGTGACCGCTACCGCGATGGGCATCATCCATCAGGTCACGGTGGTGCTCACCGTGCTGGGCGGCCTGGTCTTCTTTGGCGAGACGATGTCCCTGCGTTCGGCCGTCGGCAGCGCGATCACCGTGGCCGGCGTGCTGTGGGTCGTCTACTCGGAGTAGGGGGCGACCAGCAGGTCGTCCCTGCCAAAGGAAGATCAAGTCCGTCCCGTAGGGGCGACCTGCGGTCGCCCCGCGACTGTCCCTACGGCTCGTTGCCGGGGCTGCCGACGTCCTTCAGCATTTGATCAATGCTTTGGTCCGGCTTCTGCGTCGGCGCGCTTTCGGGCAGGTCGGCCTCGCCTTTTAGCTCGGCGGACTCGCCGCCGGTTTCGAGGTCCTGGGTCGGCATGGCCTCTTCGGCGGGCGCGGGGCCGAGGGGGCCGCGTGCATAGCACATCATCGCGTTCACCGCGCTCACCTGGGCGCTGCGCACGCTGGTGACCGCGCGGTGACGGTGGCCCTCGACCATGATGGAAAAGGCCACCACGTCGGACTTGTCGCCGACGTAGCCCGACAGGCAGGACACGCCATTGAGCGTGCCGGTCTTGGCGCGCACCCTTTCCGCCGCCGAGCCGCGGAAGCGATTGCGGGTGGTGCCGTCGACGTCGCCCACTGAGAGCGTGTCTGAAAAGTTGACGTTGCGTGGAGGCGAGCGAAAGCAAAGGCATGAAGCGAGGCAGGTACCCGAGCGACTTGACCGAGAAGCAGTGCCAACGAATCGAAGCCCTGTTGCCCGCACCAAAGATTGGTGGCCGACCTGCCAAACACGACCGAGTGGCTATCTTGAACGCGATTCTCTATTTGGTGCGTACAGGATGCGCGTGGCGACTACTGCCGCATGACTTGCCTCATTGGAAAACCGTCTATCACTACTCTCGGTGTTGGCGGCTGGATGGCACCTGGAAGCGGATTCACGATGAATTGCGCGGCGATGCGCGCGAAGCGGCTGGGCGCAAACGGCAACCGAGCGCTGCCATCATCGACAGCCAGTCGGCCAAGACCACGGAAAAGGGGGGCCGCACGGCTACGATGCTGGCAAGAAGATCAATGGCCGCAAACGCCATCTGCTCGTAGATGTTCTTGGGTTGGTGCTTGTTGCCGTCGTCCATCCGGCCGATGTTCAGGACCGCGATGGTGCGCGTCTGGTGTTGGCTCTGCTTCTGCACACCTTCACACGCCTGCGATTGATTTGGGCCGATGGTGGCTATGCCGGCCAGCTGCTTGGCTGGGTTCGGAATCTACGGGGTCGAAACCCCCTGTGCACTGTGGGCGCAACCCCTCGCACGTGACCGCACGCGAGCCACGGGGAGATCGAAGACTGGATCGACAAGAGAGCCATCGATTGGACGAGCGATCCGTCAATGAGCCCTGGCGTGTGATGACGTTCATGTGGCAAGCCATCTGTGCGGCTCTCTTCCCCGTTAAGCTTTCCAACATCAAGCAAGCACTGGAGCGTTTCCTCGCCTACCTTGCGCGTTGGAGCAATCGAAAACGTGAGCGCCGAGCAGCGGTCTGCCTCCGCAACCTCCAGGCCGATGCCGCCTAGCGACTGTGGGGCGGCTGCGGGCAGAGAGGCTAAGTGGCCGCGATTGTGGCGGAAGAGATCGGGGAGACCACCCTCTCCCTCCGGGAGAGGGCTGGGGTGAGGGTACTGCATTGCACGTCGAATCGTGCCGCGGGCGCAATCACAACACCTTGGTGACTTCAACGTCCGGCTCACAGGAAGCTTCACCCTCACCCCCAAACCCCCCTTCCGGAGGGAGAAAGGTGACCCGATTCGAAGACTTGTGTCCTCGAATCACGAATGGCCATCTATCCTGCCGTCAATCCGCTTAACGCCTATGGGGGTTGGGGGTGAGGTTGACTATTTTCGTGGTCCCCGCTGCTGCTCCTGACTCGCTCTTCCTGCCCGTATCCCTCACCCCTGGTAGCACTTTTCAGACACGCTCTGAGGGCCGAAGAGGCCCTCGGAGACGTTGGCGTCGCGAAACGCGCCCACCAACCCTGCTGCGTGGGAGCTAGAACTCGTACTTGATCTTACCGGACAGCGTGAGCGTGACATCGACTGTCCACTCCTGCTCAGGCAGTTGCCCGGCCATTTGCAGTTCAATGACTGTCTTGTCAGCGGACCACAGGGCCGTGATGTCGATAGGGGCTGGCATACTGACGTCGATCACTGAAGGGGACGCGGCTTGGCTCCGGTCGTAGCTCATTATCTCGGTTGTGCCTTCTTGGCTTGCGGGGTTGGCCACGGTCACATGGGCGAAGTCGATGAAGTCCAGGTTGGACTGGCTGCCACTGGCGGCGATTCTCACTTGGCGGACGCAAACGTCTGAGCCCATGCGCTTGACCGAGGCGGTATTGCACGACAACAACGTGTAGGAGCCGGCTACCGATACCTCGCCGACCAGCGCCGCCCCGGTTACGCCCGGCATTCTCAGCCCGCGCTGGGTGACCTGGACCTCGGGTAGATCGGCCTCGAATGAGCAGGCGCTGGCCAGCGCGGCCAGCAAAGGAATGGTGGAGAAGAGTCGAAATGTCATTGCGATTGCCTCACCAGATGTAGACGATCA
>PMCR01000312.1:0-5456 GCA_003155465.1 Myxococcales bacterium
CAGGCTGCGCCACGCCCCGATATTCATTTTTCAGATCGCTGCCAGGGGAACCCTGGGAGGGTCCCTAAACTCTCCACCACGCGACTATTCTTCCACGAGTCGTATCAGATCCAAAAGCCCTTGCTTGATTTTTCTCATGGTTTCGACGTCGATTTCCGGGGGCGGAACCGGCGGCGGCGGGCCCTCGTCGTGTCCCAGCTCGCGCAGCCTTGCGCGCGCCCCCTGGATGGTGAAACGCTGCCCGTATAGCAGGTCACGTATGGTGAGCAACAGTTCAATGTCCTTGCGCCGGTAGAGCCGCTGCTGCGAGCGCGTCTTCTGCGGGCGAATGGAATGAAACTCGGTTTCCCAGTAGCGCAGGACGTACGGCTTGACCGCGCACAGGCGGGCCGCCTCGCCGATCTTGAAGAACGGCTTGTCCGGGATCGTGCTCGGATCGACGGGAGCGGAGGCACGCCGGGGCAACGGTTTCCTGCTGGTCGAGGGTCTAGGAATTGAGCGCGTTCTTCAGCACCTGGCTGGGCTTGAAGGTCAACACGCGACGGGCGCTGATCGTGATTTCTTGGCCGGTTTGCGGGTTGCGACCGGCGCGCGCGTTCTTGTCCCTGACCACGAAGTTCCCGAAACCGGAAATCTTGATCTTCTCGCCCTTTTCCAAGGTCTCCTTGACCGTGTCGAAAACGGTCTCCACGATCTCGGCGGCCTCTTTCTTCGAGAATCCGCCGACCTTCTCGTAGACCGTTTCGACGATGTCCGCCTTGGTCATGGTGCCTATGTTGGCCACAAATCCCTTTGATGTCAAAGGGTTGAGAATGCTATCGAATCTCGATGGCGTGAAGCTTCGCCAGGGCATTGACAACCCGGGCGTGCGCGGCGTCGGTTTCGGCGTCGGTCAAGTTACGGTCGGCAGCCCGATAGGTCATGGTCCACAGCATTCCCTTCTTGCCTGCGGGCACGTACTTGGCGTCGCGGAAATCCTCCAGCACCGCCAACTCGCGCAGGAGCGGCTCGTTGGCCGAGAGAAACCCCGCGCGTTGGGCATCTGCGGACACCGACGTCTCGGTCCAGAAGGACACGTCGCGCGTCGCGGCAGGGAAACGCGGTGGCGCCTCGGCGCGCAGGGAAGCCGCGGCGGCAGCGAGCGGCGCTGTTGACAGCTCGAAGTAGAAGACGCGCGCCTCGATGCCTAGGCGGCGAGCGACGGCTGGGTGCAGCTCTCCCAGGCAACCAAGTTCGGCGCCAGCGTCGGTGGTGACCAGGGCCGAGACACCGGGGTGCAGAAAGGACACGCCGGCCGGAGCACGGTATTGCGCGCCCTGCAGTCCAAAGCCGCGCAACAGATCCTCAACCACCCGCTTGAGATCGTAGAAGTCAACCGGCTCGCCCGGTTTGAGCCAATCAGCGCGTCGGCCCGTGATCAGCCCAGCCGCGTGCGTCTTCTCGACCGGTGCCTCGCTGGCAAACGTCGGCCGCCGAACCACGCGACCCACCTCGAACAACCAAGCGTCACTGACCCCGCGTGCGAGATTGCGCGCAAGCGCGTCGGCGAGCCCTGGCAGCAAGGTGGTGCGCATGACTTCGTAGTCCGCCGAGATGGGATTCTGGACCAGCACCCCATTGCCCAGCTCTTTCTGCGCCCCGTCTCCGCTCACCGCATCGAGCGCGCTTCGCGGAACGAAGGCCCAGCTGACGATTTCGTGCAGGCCGGAACTGGCCAGGAGAGAGCGGGCGCGATCCGCGGGTGCTTCGGGGTTGGCCCGCGAGGTGGCGTTGCTCCGGATGCGCTCCTTGTGCACGGGCTTGCCATACTCGCCCATGCGCAGGATTTCCTCGATCAGGTCTTCCTCGATGCGAATGTCGGGGCGGAAGGTGGGCACCGCGGCTGTGAGACCATCGGCGGTCATCTCGCAGGTGATCCCGAGACGGGCAAGCTGGTCCCGCGCGAAAGTCACTGGGTACCCCACCCCGGTTACCCGCTGCAGGCGGGTGGTGCGCAACCCCACCTTGGTTGGCAGCGACGGCCGCGGATAGCGATCCACCATGCCCGCAACCACGTGGCCACCACCCAGTTTGGCCAGTAGCGCCACGGCCCGTTGCGCTGCAAAGGGAATGCTGTTGGCATCCACGCCGCGCGCGAAGCGATAGGACGCCTCGGACACCAGGCCCAGGCGGCGGCTGGTGCGGCGAATGCTGCGCGGCTCGAAGGTCGCTGCCTCAAGCAGCAGGTTGCGGGTGGTGCCGGAGATCTCGCTCGAATGTCCGCCCATGACACCGGCCAGCGCCACCGGCCCGTTGCTGTCGGTGATCACGATGTCCCCTGCCACGAGAGCCCGGTCCAGGCCGTCGAGGGTCGTCATGGTCTCACCCGCCCTCGCCCGCCGGACCAGGATTGGTCCCGCCAGTTTGTCGAAATCGAAGGCGTGCAAGGGATGGCCGGTCTCGAGCAACACGTAGTTGGTCACGTCGACCAGGTTGGAGATGGCGCGGATCCCGCAGTACTGCAGACGCAGGCGCATGCTGACGGGACTGGGCGCAACCGCAAGTCCGGAGACGAAGCTGGCGGTGTAGCGCGGACAGGCCTCAGGGTCTTCGATACCAACGTCCATGGTGATCCCGCCGGTTTGCTCGGAAACCGGGGCCAGGTCGGCGCGCCGCAGGTGCGTGCCGAAGTGCGCGGCCAGTTCACGCGCGATCCCCAGGTGAGACAGGGCATCGGGCCGATTGGGCGTGACGTTCACTTCCAGCACGTCGTCCACCACGCCCAGGTACTGGGCCACCTCGACGCCGGATTCCGCAGTCGCCGGCAGGATCAGAATCCCGTCAGACTGCTCGCCCAACCCCATCTCGGGCTCGCTGCAGATCATGCCCGGCGAGAACACGCCGCGGATCTCGCGCGCATCCAAGGTGTGCCCTCCGGGAAGGCGCGCTCCGGGCGGGGCCCAGCACACGCGATTGCCGGGCGGCGGAACGTTGGGCGCCCCGCAGACCACGCTCTCTTCTCTACCGCCGGCCCGCACGCGCACGATGCGCAACTTGTTGGCATTGGGGTGGGGCTGGACATCCAGCACCTCAGCCACGAGTACGCCCGCCAGGTCCCGGCCCTTTGCCTCCACGCCCTCGACTTCCAGGCCCTGCCCGGTGAGAGCCTGGGCCACGGCTTCGAGATCGCTTCCTGCCGGCAGCTCGACCAGTTCCCGCAGCCAGTTCAACGAGATCTTCATTGTTCCGCCCTAACTCGGTGGAAACTGACGCAAAAAACGCAGGTCGTTCTCATAGAACAGGCGCAGATCAGAGACCCCGTACTTGAGCATCGCCATGCGCGACAGGCCCATGCCAAACGCGAATCCGGTCACGTCGTACTTGTCGTAGCCCACGGCCCTAAGCACGTTGGGGTGGACCATCCCGGAGCCGCCGATCTCCAGCCATCCGGTACCCTTGCACAGCCGGCAGGTCGATCGCGCCGGCTGCTTGCCCTCACACAAGAAGCAGGACGCATCCACTTCGGCCGAAGGCTCGGTGAAGGGGAAGAAGCTGGGCCGCAGCCGGATCTCGGTGTCGGGTCCGAAAAACCGCTGCACGAACACGATGAGGGTGGCCTTGAGGTCTTCGAAGCTGACGTTACGGTCCACGTGCAGCCCCTCGCACTGCGGGAACATGGGCGTGTGGGTGGCGTCGTCGTCGCGGCGAAACACGTTGCCGGGCGCGATGATCTTCACCGGGGGCGGGCCGGCCAGCATGGTGCGAATTTGCACCGGCGAGGTGTGCGAGCGCAGGATGAAACCACCCTCGACGTAGAAGGTGTCTTGCATGTCGCGTGCTGGGTGGTCGGCCGGCGTGTTGAGCGCGTCGAAGTTGTTCCACTCGGTCTCGATCCAGGGACCAGTGCGTACCTCGAAGCCCATGCCATGAAAGATCTCCCCGATTTCCAGCCGCACCCGCGTGAGCGGATGCAGGGATCCGGCGCGGCGGCCGCGGCCCGGCATGGTCACGTCCAGCTTGCGTTCCAGGTCTGCGGCCAGGTCAGCGCTAGCCAAGGCGCGCAGACGAGCTTGCACGGCCAGTTCGATGGCGGCGCGCGCCCGGTTGGCTGACTCGCCCACCGCCGGCCGGTCAGCAGGCGGCAGCCGGCCGAGGCCCTTCATCAGTTCGGTGGCCTTCCCCTTCTTGCCTAGGTAGCGCGCCTGAACCGCGCGCATGTCCTGCTCGGTGGAAAGCGAGCCGATCTCGGCCGCGAATTCCGCAGTCAGGCGCTCGAATGCTGAAATCAGATCCTGGACCGGGGGCGTTCCTTCGCTGGCTGTCACGACGGAACCGGCGCTACAGAGGGACTAGGACGCCACCCCGGCGGCTTCGACCACCTTCTTGAAGGCGTTGGGGTCGCTGATGGCCAGGTCCGCGAGGATCTTGCGGTCGAGGGTGATGCCCTGCTTGTCCAGCCCGGCGACAAGCCGTGAGTAGCCGACACCGAGTTCGCGGCTGGCGGCATTGATACGCACGATCCATACCCCTCGGAAATCGCCCTTCTTCTTGCGGCGATGGAAGAGTGAGAAGCGCCACGCGTGGTGAACCGCTTCTACTGCTGCCTTCCACAGCTTGGAGCGGCCGCCGCGAAAGCCCTTGGCATGCTTCCGAATGCGGTCACGGCGTCGCTTTGTCTTGAATCCACCTTTAGCGCGGGGCATAAATCAACTCCTAGAGTCCGTACGGAATCATCGCTTTGATCTGATGTTCCTGCGACTTGGCGATGTAGCCGCCCCGACGCAGTTTCCGTTTGTTCTTGGTCCGCTTGGCCGTGAGGATGTGCCGCAGGTAGGCACGCTTCCTCTTGACGTGTCCCTTGGCCGTCAGCTTGAAGCGCTTCTTCGCGCCACTCTTGGTTTTCATCTTGAGCTTGGGCATGGGAGGCGCGGAGTATATCCATCTCGTCGGTCAGTGCAAGAGTCTAGCGCAGCCTTGCGCGGGTCTCACGGCTTCTGCGGCGCTGCAGCCGAGCCAGAGCGCGGCGCGCCAGAGGGTCCTGATGACGGCTCGCTCGGCTTGGATCCGCCGTCCTGATCGCCCTTCGCAGGCGAGGGGGAAACCGGCGCACCGGCCGGTCGGATCACGCCGGCGCGCGGGCCGATGCTCATCACCATGCGGCGGCCCTCCATGAGGGGCTTCTGCTCCACCACTGACACGTCTGCGCAGGCCTTAACAACTTGGTCCAGCATGGCCTGACCTGTCTCGGGGTGCACGATCTCGCGGCCGCGAAAGACGATCACCAGCTTGCACTTGTTGCCCTCACTCAAGAACCGACGGATGTGCTTGAGCTTGAAAGCCAAGTCGTGCTTGTCGGTCTTGGGACGAAGCTTTATCTCCTTGATGACGACCGTGGACTGGTGCCGCCGTGACGCCTTCTCCTTCTTGGATTCCTCATACTTGAATTTTCCGAAGTCCATGATCCGGCAAACCGGGGG
>PMCR01000312.1:5474-5722 GCA_003155465.1 Myxococcales bacterium
CGAATGCGTCGCCCGACACGATAGTTTTCCGCCGCGCTTCCACTAGAACCTGAATACCCGCCTGGCCTTGGGATGGTCTTTCCTCCTGGTTTGTCGCCACGCTAACTGGTTGGTTTGTTCTCTGCCGAAAGAACGCCGAGCACCGGAGGTACGGCTTCGGCTGCCAGCCTGAGCGCCCACTCATCGAGTGGCGTGGCTGGCAGTTGCTGGCCGTCCCGCGTCCGCGGCGAAACCACGCGGGCAGCCAT
>PMCR01000228.1 GCA_003155465.1 Myxococcales bacterium
CACAGGCCTACTGCGCAACTTCGGCTAGGCAAGGCCGTGCGCCGTGGTCGTGGCCGGGTCCGTGGTCGTGGGACATCGGGCCGCTTTGTCGATGGAGCCGCTCTCACGTGGCGACAGAGCCAGCCTTCATGGCACGGGGACGGAGTAGGTGTAGATGTGCCCGCTGTCGCCACTTTGAGTGTGTGCGCTCGCGGCGACGAGCTTGGTGCCGTCTGCCGACGACGCGACTGACATCCAATCGTCGTGGCGGCTACGGGTTTCGGTCCAGGTCAACCCGGAATCCGCAGACGTGTAGATGCCGGACCAGTGGGCCACGGCGGCGAGCTTGGTGCCGTCCGCCGACGATGCCACCGATGTCCACCACTCGTTGTCGATACCGCCCGAGGTCCAGGTCACCCCGAAGTCCGGAGACGTGTAGATGTACCCGCCGAGCTCCGTGGCGACGAGCTTGGTGGCGTCCGCTGACGACGCCACTGAATTCCAGGGCAAGTGGGTACCGGTCTGGGTCCACGACGCCCCAGAGTCAACAGACGTATAGATGTACCCGCCGTAGCTACCGTCGTTGGTCACGGCGACGAGCTTGGTGCCGTCCGCCGACGACGCCACTGACTGCCAGGCGTCCTGGGCGCTGGTCTTGGTCCAGGTCACCCCAGAGTCCGCAGACGCCCAGACGTACCCGCCGTTGTCGCCGAGGGCCACGGCGGAAAGCTTGGTGCCGTCCGCCGACGACGCCACCGATACCCACTTCTGCTGGGTGCCTGTCTGGGTCCAGGTGGCCCCGGAGTCCGCAGACGTATAGATGTAGCCACCGTCGTAGCCGCCTGAGGCCGCGTCGTAGGTTCCCCAGCCCGCGGCGACGAGCTTGGTGCCGTCCGCCGACGATGCCACGGATGACCATTCTTGCCGGGTACCTGTCTGGGTCCAGGTGGCCCCGGAGTCCGCAGACGTATAGATGTAGTTGGCCACGGCGACGAGCTTGGCACCGTCCGCCGACGATGCCACTGATATCCAGACGTTGAAGGTACCTCTCTCCGTCCAGGTCGCCTCGGCCATGGGGCCGCTGCCGCCCGCGCCGCCGGTGCCACCTGCGCCGCCATTCCCAGAACCCTGAGTGCTGCTGCAGCCAACTGCGCCAATCCAGAGTAGTCCGGCAATTGCCACTCTCCAGAGCGTTCTTGGCATCGTGTATTTCCCCTAGTGCACAGGCCATCAGGAAATGCAATTCACGATAACACCTACAATCGCAGAACTCCATCTGCGTGTTGTGTTTCGCAGCGGCACCCTCTCTCAACGAGTCGTTGGCGCTGGTGGTGGGTCGGGGATTGGTCGCCGCAGCGGTGGCGGCGGCATGGGCGGGGGGCTGGGCGGGGCGGGTGCGGGGTGGGCTGGCCGAGCCGATCCACTGCAGACATGGTCACTGTCACACACTTGGCCAGCCGGGCAGGAGAGCCCACAATCGACAACGCCGCCACAGCCATCGCCAATCAGGCCACAGTACTCCGCGTCGGCAGTGTTGCAGTTGATCCTCGACGGGCAGTCCACCAAATGGCAAATCTTGTCGGGGTGACACAACAGGCCGGTCGGGCATTCGGGCGCGCAGTCGAGAGCGCCACCACACCCATTGCCGATCCAGCCGCAATACTGCGTGTCGCCCGTGCTACAGGTGACCTTCGTAGCGCAGTCCTCGGATCCGCAAACACCCGGGGTGCCGCCCCCACCGCACGTCTGTCCTGCAGGGCACTCGCCGCAGTCCAAAGCACATCCGAGACCGTCGTCAAGCTTGCCGCAGTAATGGTCCCCACTTGACCATTGGCAAGACATCACGACGCCCTCGCTTCTGACGCACACGTGGGGTCGGCAAGCGTTGCAGAGGAGCCCACCCGGACACTCGCCGCAATCCAGTGTGCCACCGCAGCCGTCGCCAATTATTCCGCAGTAGTAGCCGCCCTGTGGGGTGCACGTTACGGGTTCACATAAATACCGGTCCACAGCCCTGCTGTCGGGCGTCCCGCTTTCCATCAACCCATCAACTGACAGTAGGTCCACCCCCGCGTCCTCGACCGTGCCCGCGCCTTCCGAACCCGCATCGACGGATCCTGCCAGGTCCCGCGGTCGGGATCCATCGCCGACCTTCAAGCCCGCCCGTCCGCCGCACGAGGCGACGAGCGCGAGACCGAGAAGTGAATGGGTTACGGAATGGGAAGCCGACATGGAAACGCGCCTGCAGGGGCTGTGATCGCCAATAGCTACCGGCGAGGTCATGGCGCGGGGCTGTCTCACGTGTAGATGTAGTCGTTGAAGACCACGACCACAGCCTTCTGCGGCTATCGCGGGATTAGGGCGTGCCACCTGCGCCGCCGGTCCCTGCGGCCGACTGGCCAAATAGGAAGAGCCGCTGGCCGTTACCTGCGGTGAACTCGGTGGGGTAGGTTGTGGTCCCGGGCTTGAGGCCCGACAGCCTGCCCGAGCGCGTGCTGGTGTCCAGCTCGTAGATTGCGTAGAAGGGCTGGCCCACGGCCATGGCGAGACTCGAAGCCGTGACCTTTCCGGTGATCCGGTTGGGAGTCACGCTGTCATCGCACGTAGCCGTGAGGGTGTACGATTCTGGATTCGCGTCGTAGCGGGCGGCGTTCACGACAACCTGATCGCCCTGAACCACGAACGTGATGGTCCCCCGCTCTGCACCATAGGGGTCAAGCTCCTTGCCCTCCCAGGTACCCTCCAGGTACGCACAAGTCCCGCCACCGCTGCCACCGCCGTTGCCGCCGCTGCCGCAGCCGATTACGCCAATCGCGAATAGTCCGGCAATTGCCACTCTCCACAGATTTCCCAGCATGGTGTATTCCTCCTGGTGCAGGGGAGACGTCATTTCATCGGCTGCCTTGATATCCGGCAGCCGCCTTGGTGTCAACTCCGCCCGCACCCCAATCCCGCGGCAAGCGCAGCGACGCCGCGGCGCACCTGGCATAAGGCGGTAGCCCAGGCCGAAGTTACTCGCCCAGCCAGACAATGAAGGGTGGCCGTGGCCGGCTGTGCCCGCTAGTACTTGAACGTAATCTTGCCCGCGACTATCAGGGTTACGTCCACTGTCCATTCCTCTTCAGGCAGTCGTCCGGCCATTTGCAGCTCGATGACCGTATGGTCGGCGGACCAGAGGGGCGTGATGTCGATGGGCTCGGGCATTCTGACTTCGATGACAGAACTGGGCTGCGCCTCCTCACACCGGTCGTAGCTGATGATCTCGGTGGTCCCTCCCGAGGTCGTGGGATCGGTCATGGTCAGACGTGCTGACTTGATGAAGTCCAGGTTGGCCAGGCCGCCTTTGGCAGTGACCGTCACCTGGCAGACAAAGACCTCGGAATTCATGTGCTTGGCCCAGGCAGTGTTGGCCGATGAGAACGTGAAGGAACTCGTCACCGAGACATCACCGTCCAGCTTCGACTTCGCCACGCCCGGCATCTTCACCCCGTGCTGGGTGATCTCGACCTCTGGGACGTCAGCCTCCACGGAGAAGCTGCAGGCGCCGGCCAGTGCGGCCAGGACCGGGATGATGGGAGAAGGTAGAAGTGTCATCGCCAGCGCCTCACCAGATGTAGACGATGAGTCCCAGTTTCACCGAAGACCCCACCGCTTTGACGGACGGGTCCTGCCGCACAACTACCTCGGTCGTGCCGGACACGGTCGGATCTTGAGCCGTGGCGTCGCGAATCGCGGCATCGACATTGTGGATCTGGCCACGGACAAAGGTGATGCCCCCGTGAAGGAAGAAGACGACCCTGCGCGAGCCGAAATCCAAGCCCAGGTGCGCGTTCATGTATTCGTAGCCGACCCGCTCCAGCAGCGGGCTGCCGTCGAACCCGCCGCCGATGATCTTTCTTGCCAGGGGGTTTGCGTTGCCTTCCTGATAGCGGCCGTATTCGAAGCTGGCCGAGGGACCTGCGGTGAAGGGCAGGAGCGTGATGCCGGTGCGCCAGCCGCGGCTGATGCCGTTGGTCCCGCCCCCCCCCGGAAAGGCGTACCCAACTCCACGGCCGAACCGTCAGTGAGCCGATGAGGCCATCCGGCACGCCCACGTCAGCCATCAGGCCAAAGATGGGCAGGCGAACGGACGAAGGCGGCGCAGCGGGCACGGTGATGATCGGCGCGTTCTCCCCCTGCTCGTAGTTTTCCCAGGCCCAGGCCGGCAGTGCCGCGCTGACCAGCAGCGCAGCGACGACCGCCAGGGGAAGACGCAGCCTCATATTCTAGTATATCGCCAGGTGTTGCGTAATCTTCAGTACTATTATTATATTGATTGAAGTGCCTCGTGCGATATCCGGCCCTTGGGATGCAACTGGCCGCAGGTCTTCGAGAATTCGGTCGGTTCAATCGGCAGCACGCGCCAAATGACTGGTCATGATTTGAGGACAAGCACTCTCTTTTCCCGTCTCCCTTCGGGAGAGGGAGAACTATGCGAGCCGGATCTCCTGTAAACATGCGGCGCAACCGCTGCTCCGCATTGCTGCGCGAAGATCCGGGCGCAAGGACCGTGCGATTCAGGCCCATTCCGGAGGCCCCAGTTCGCACATCACGCTCAGTCATTTAGCAGCGGCGCCGGCCTGACCGCCATCCAACCCACACGGCAGCGCCGAGAACAAGCAACGCGGCTGCATAGAACCAGGGCGCCGGATAGCGGGTATAGGTCGCCGCGACCCACGTGCCGCCGCCGTTGCGCGTGTGGAGAATCGCTCCATCGTTGCCGACCGTCCAGCCACGTTGCCCATCGCCGGTGAACGTCACGGCGTGAAGCTCGCTTCTGCTGCCGCTCGACTGGGCCTGCCACGAGTTGCCAGCGTCGCGCGTGTGGAGGATGGTGCCATCGCCGCCCACGGCCCAACCGAGCCGGCCATCGCTGGTGAAGGTCACGGAAAAGAGCCTGCTCTTGCTGTCGTTCGGCTGGGTCTGCCATGAGTTGCCAGCGTCGCGTGTGCTCAAGATCGCACCGCCAAGACCGACGGCCCAGCCGCGCTGGCCATCGCCGGTGAAGGTCACGGCGTAGAGCCAGCTCGTGCTGCCGCTCGGCTGGGCCTGCCAGGAGCTGCCGGCGTCGCGTGTGTGCAGGATTGCTCCTTCGCTGCCGACGGCCCAGCCGCGCTGGCCATCGCTAGTGAAGGTCACGGCGTAGAGCCAGCTCTCGCTGCCGCTCGGCTGGACCTGCCATGAGTTGCCAGCGTCGCGGGTGCTCAGGATTGTTCCTTTGTAGCCGACGGCCCAGCCGCGCTGGCCGTCGCTGGTGAAGGTCACGGCGGAAAGCCCGCCCTTTTTGCCGCTCGACTGGGCGTGCCAGGAAAGGCCAGCGTCGCGCGTGTTCAGGATCGTTCCCTCATCGCCGACGGCCCAGCCGCGCTGGCCATCGCTGGTGAAGGTCAACGCGGAAAGCTGGGCCTTGCTGCCGCTCGACCGGGCGTGCCAGGAGAGGCCGCCGTCGCTCGTGTTCCAGAGCGCACCGTCAGCGCCGACGGCCCAGCCGCGCTGGCCATCGCTGGTGAAAGTCACGGCGTAGAGCCAGCGCTTGGGGCGGCTGGTCTGGGCGTGCCAGGAGAGGCCGGCGTCGCGCGTGCCCAGGATCGTACCGTCAGCACCGGCGG
The DNA here is from genome assembly GCA_003155465.1 of Myxococcales bacterium. The sequence continues at coordinate 5,628 of PMCR01000228.1, forward strand.
CCCAGGCGCGCTTGCCATCGCTGGCGAGGGTCAGCGCGCGCAGACCGTCCTTGGTGCCGCTCGATTGGGCGCGCCAGGAGAGGCCAGCGTCGCGTGTGCTCAGGATTGTACCGTCAGCGCCGACGGCCCAGCCGCGCTGGCCATCGCTGGTGAATGCCACGGCCAGAAGCCAGCTATTGCTGCCGCTCGACTGGGCCTGCCAGGAGTTGCCCCCGTCGCTGGATCTCAGGATTGTACCGTTCGAGCCGACGGCCCAGCCGCGCTTGCGATCGCTGGTGAAGGCCACCCCGGAGAGAATGTTCTCGGTGGCACTCGACTGCCAGGAGTTGCCGCCGTCGCGCGTGCTCAGGATCGATTCAAGGCCGACGGCCCAGCCGCGCTGGCCATCGCTGGTGAAGGCCACGGCCAAAAGCCAGCTCTCGGTACCGCTCGACTGGGTCTGCCAGGAGTTGCCCCCGTCGTGCGTGCTCAGGATCACTCCATCGGCGCCGACGACCCAGCCGCGCTGGCCATCGCCGTTGAAGGTCACGGCGCGAAGCGCGTGTTCGGTGCCGCTCGATTGGGTCTGCCAGGAGTTGCCGCCGTCGCGCGTGTGGAGGATGGTTCCATTCTCGCCGACGGCCCAGGCGCGCTGGCCGTCGCTGGCGAAGGTCACGGCGTAGAGATCAGTCCTGCTGTCGCTCGACTGGGTCTGCCATGAGTTGCCGCCGTCGCGCGTGCGGAGGATGGCTCCTTGCCCGCCGACGCTCCAGCCACGCTGCCCGTCGCTGGTGAAGGTGAGGCCAAACAGACTAGAACCAACAATCGTCCGACGTGCGAAAGGATTCCGTTCGATCGGCTGGGCAAGCCATTGTCGGCAAAGCGGCCTCGCCTCGGCCGCGAACGGGTCGGAGGTCGGCGTCTGAACCCGCGCGATCCATCCGAGCACGACTAGAATCGCCACCGCAGCGGCCGCGACCAGCCGAGGGCGCGGCAGCAAGCGCACCGTGCCCTCGGGATTACCTTCCGAACCTGGTTTCACGGGCTGGCTCATCACACATCCGCTGGGAGGCGAATTCTGCCTGGAACGGCCCGGCGAGCCAAGCACGAAAGGCATGCAGCGTGGCTTGCCACGACCTTCTGCGGCTATCGCGGGATGGTGGATTCGGCTGTCGGCATGGTCGGAATCACCTATCATGGGCCAGCCGGCGGCGGGCCCGTGCCAGAGTCGGTGCGCCCATGAAGAAAGTCGTTCTCGTCTATCCGTCAAACAAGTTCGGCGGCTCGGTGCAGTCGCGGGTGGAACTTCCCCTGGGCCTGCTGGCCATCGGCTCGCCGCTGCACCGGGCGGGCTACCGGGTCGTGATCATCGATCAGCGCACGGATGGCAACTGGCGGGATACCCTGGCGCGCGAACTGGCCGAGCGTCCCCTGTGCGTCGGCATCTCGGCGATGACCGGGCCGCAGATCAGGAACGGCATCGAGGCCTCGCGCATCGTCAAGGCCCATGGCGTGCCCGTGGTCTGGGGCGGGATCCACGCGACGCTGCTGCCCCAACAGACAGTCGAGGACGAGTCGGTCGACATCGTGGTGGAGGGCGAGGGTGAGGAGACCTTCTTTGACCTGGTGACTGCGCTGGACCGGGGAACGCCGTTGTCCCAGGTGCGCGGCCTGTGGTGGAAGGAGAACGGCCGGGGGTTGAGCAGCGGGCCGCGCCCCTACATCGATCTGAATCGGCAGGCGCCGCTGGCCTACGAACTGGTCCGCCTGGACGACTACCTGATCGACGTGTTCGGCCGCGGCCACATCAGCCTGGAGACCAGCCGCGGGTGTCCCTTCCGCTGCTCGTACTGCTACAACACCAAGGTCTACCAGGGGACCTGGCGCGCGCTCACGCCCGACGAGGCCATGCGCCGCATCCGCATCCTGGTCAAGGACCACGGCATCAAGGGCATCCTGTTCACCGATGACAACTTCTTTGGCAAGCAGAAGTGGGCGCTGGAGATTCTTCGCCGCATCGCCGACGAAGGACTGGACGTCACGGTGTCCAAGATCGACGCCCACGTCGGCAGCTTCGCCCTGCTGTCCGTCGAGGACATGCAGGTCCTGCGCAAGGCGGGTTGCCGGATGGTGATGATGGGCATCGAGTCGGGTTCGCCCAAGGTTCTGAATATCCTGAACAAGCGCATGCGCATCCCGGACCTGCTGGCCTTCAACCGGCGTTTGCGCGGCAGCGGCATGCGGCCGCACTACTTCTTCATGATGGGCTTCCCGGGCGAGACTCTGGAAGACCTGCGCCAGACCCTGGCACTCAAGACGCAACTTTCTCAGGAGAACCCCGAGGGAGTGCCGCGTTTCAACATCTTCACCCCTTTCCCGGGCACCGGCCTCTACGACGTTTGCCTGCAGCATGGCCTGCAGCCGCCTGAGCGGCTGGCCGACTGGGTGACTTTCAACTACCGCACGGTGAATCGGCGGGCGGTGTGGCTGTCGGATCGGCAGAAGCGGATCATCCGTATGCTCCACTTCGCCACCCTGCTGGCCGAGCGAAACAACTTCATCAACCCGTACAAGAAGACGCGCCTGTGGGTGAAGCTGGCGGCCTTGCTGTACTTGTCGGTGGCCAGATTTCGAGTCAGGCGCTTTTTCTACCGTTTTCCCCTGGACTTGAAGATGGCGGAATGGCTGGGCGTGTATCCCAAACAGGGGGCGTGATGGACACCGGCAAGCGTCCCGTCGTGCTTTTCAACCCCTCGGTTCGCGTGGGCAAGGAGCAGCAGCGGCGAACCGGGATCCCTCTCGGGCTAGTCGCGGTGGCGACGCCGCTCGCGCGCCAGGGCTATCCCATCACGATCATCGATCAGACCACCGAGCCGCGCTGGCGCGAGATCCTGCTCCGCGAGCTTGGACGCCAGCCGCTGTGCGTGGGGATCACCAGCAAGACCGGGCCGCAGATTCGCTATGCCCTAGAGGTCTCGCGCCTGGTGAAGCAGCATACGGACGCGCCGGTGGTGTGGGGTGGCGTGCACGCCAGCCTGCTGCCCGAGCAGACGCTGGAAGATCCCGCCATCGACATCGTGGTCGTGGGCGAGGGCGACGAGACCTTTGCTGAACTGGTCCACACCCTGGAGCGGGGCGAGCCGCTTTCCCGGGTCCGAGGTATCGCCTATCGGGAAAAGGGCCAAATCCACAAGACGGCGATGCGGCCGCTGGTTGACATGGACACCCTGCCGCCCCTCGCCTACGACCTGGTCGACATCAAGAGGTTCATGCTGACCGGCTTCGGCATCGAGCATCTGCGCATCTCAAGCAGCCGCGGCTGCCCCTATGGCTGCGGTTTCTGCTACAACACCGCGTTCTTCAAGCGCCGCTGGCGCGCGCTGTCGGCCCGGCGCACGGTGGACGAGATTCGCCGCGTGCGCGAGCAGTACGGCGTGCGTGGCATCCGCTTCGCCGACGATCTGTTCTTCGGCGACGTCGAGCGCGTGCGTGAGATCCTGACCCTGATCGTGCAGGAGAAACTGGACGTCCTCATCAGCAAGCTGGACCTCCACGTCGCGCAGTTGGCCTCGGTGGACGACGGTTTGATGGAACTGCTGCAGAAGGCGGGCGCTCGGGCGCTGGTGGTGGGCGTGGAGTCGGGCTCGCAGCGCATCCTGGATCTCATCGGCAAGAGCCTGAAGGTTGAGCAGGTGGTGGACTTCAACCGGCGCGTGCAGCGCTTTGGCCTGATTCCCCGCTATTGCTTCATGATGGGGTTTCCCACCGAGACCGAAGACGACATCAAGGCCACCATCAGGTTGATCCTGCAGCTTCTCGACGAGAACGAGAACGCCATGAAGGACATCAACATCTACACGCCGTATCCCGGCACGGCCCTGTTCGACTTCTCGGTGCAATGCGGTTTCGTTCCGCCGCGGAGGCTTGAGGACTGGACCAGATTCAACTGGCGAACGGTGAACCGGCAGCGCATGCCGTGGATCACGGCCGAGCGCGAGAGTCTGTTGAGGATGTTGCATTGCTCGTCGTTGTTTCTGGAAAAGAACAACTTCATCACTCCACTGTGGCCCACCCATCCCCTGGTCAGGCTGCTGGCCTGGCTGTACCGGCCGCTGGCGCGCAAGCGGGTCGAGAACCTGTTCTACCGATTTCCGCTCGAGATCAAGCTGGTGGAATGGCTGGGGCTGTACCCGAAGCAGGTGTGAAGACGGCATGGCGTCGAAGTCAGACGGTGTGGTGTACCCGTGCAAGTCGTGTGTGGCGCCGATGGGAAACCTGCACCGGGAGAGCTTCGCCACTATCTGAAACGGCCCGGTTTTCCGGGGCTTCCCATTTCCCTTTCTGTGGCATAGTTCTGAATTCCTGATCCCCAGGGGACGGACAGCGGCATGCGGTTCTGCATGGTCACCACTTTCTACCCGCCGTTTTCGTTCGGCGGGGATGCGATCGGCGTCCAGCGTCTGTCGCGCGCCCTGGCGCGGCGCGGGCACCAGATCACCGTGGTCCACGACGTCGATGCCTACGCCGCTCTCCATGAGGGGCCGCTGCCGGATCCACCGGAGGATGACGACGGCGTGCGGGTGATCCGGCTGCGCAGCGGCTTAGGGACGCTGGGCCCGCTTCTGGTCCACCAGCTAGGCACCCGCGTTCTCGGCCGCCGCCGGCTGCGGCGGCTGTTGAGTTCGGGGCAGTTTGATGTGGTCAACTTCCACAATCCGTCCTTGATCGGCGGCCCCGGCATCTTGACCTGGCCCCGCGACGCCATAACGGTGTACACCGCTCATGAGCATTGGCTGGTCTGTCCCACCCACGTTCTGTGGCGGAGCCGCCGGGAGCGGTGCGATCGACGGCACTGCATCCGCTGCACCTTGGCGTATCGACGACCGCCCCAACTGTGGCGATACACCGACCTCTTACCCCGGGCGCTCGACCGGATTGATGTGGTGATCGCGCTGAGCGAATTCAGTCGCGACAAGCATCGGGAATTCGGGCTGCAGCGGGAGATGGTGGTCTTGCCCACTTTCCTGCCCGCGCGAGACGCCGTGCCGTTGCTCTCCGGCAATCGCCCCCATGGACGACCCTACTTCTTGTCTGCGGGCAGGCTTGAACTCATCAAGGGACTCGACGACGTAATCCCGGTTTTTCGGGACCTGCCCGGCGTGGATCTCGTGATCGCCGGCGAGGGGGATCACGGGGAGCAGCTTCGGCGGGTGGCGGCCGGCAGTGAGAACGTGCATTTCCTCGGCCGGTTGGATCCCGAGGCGCTTCGCGACTGGTTTTGCCACGCCGTGGCCACGCTGGTTCCGTCAGTGTGCTACGAGGCTTTCGCAAACGTGGTCGTCGAGTCGTTTCGCGAGGGCACCCCGATCGTCGCGCGTGCCGTGGGACCGCTGCCCGAGACCGTGACGACCTCCGGGGCCGGGCTGCTCTTCTCATCGCCCGAAGAACTGAAGTCGATCCTGGCGCGGCTGCTGCGCAACCCGGCCCAGCGAGAACAGCTTGCCGCGAAGGCCCGCGCTGCCTTCCAGGCGCGGTGGGCAGAGGACGTGGTCATTCCCCGATATCTCGATCTGATCCGGGGGGCGGCGTCCCGTCGGGGAATGGTCCACTTGCTCGCGAAACCGACGTCCCCGACGACTGGCACGGTTGGCTGAGCAGTCATGCGAGCGATTCTCACCTATCACTCCATCGATGACAGCGGATCTCCCATATCTGTGGCTCGCCAGGATTTCCGGGCCCAGGTGCGATGGCTGAAGGCGGAAGGGGTGGCGGTGGTTTCCCTCCCGGTCCTGGTCGGGCTGGGCGACGAGTCCGACGCAGTCGCGCTGACCTTCGATGATGGGGTGGCGAGTTTCATGACGGAAGCCGTGCCGATTCTCGAAGTCGAGGGCATGACGGCCACCGTCTTCGTGGTGTCAGGCCAGGTGGGCGGATCCAACACCTGGACCTCACCCGGGCGCCATTCAGTCCCCACCTTGCCGCTGCTCGACTGGGATGAATTGGGCTGGCTTCGCGCGAGTGGTTTCGAGATCGGCTCGCATACCCGGCATCATCGGTGGCTGCCCCGCTGCGATGACGGTGAGCTGGTCGAGGAGATCGAACGGGCGGGCGACGAGTTCGCATCCGCCCTCGGAGTCAGACCACGAGTCTTCGCGTATCCCTATGGCGCCCACACCGACCGGGTGGCATCAGCCGTGGCGAGGTCGCACGACCTGGCCTGTACCACCGAATTCAGGGCTCTGCACCCAGGCGAACGGGCTTTGCTGCTGCCCCGGATCGACGCCTACTATCTCCGCGGTCGCGCTTTGCGCAGGGGATGGGGAACACCCGGGTTTCGCCAGTTTCTCGCGGTCCGCCGGGCCCTGCGCGCTGTGGGGAATCTTCGACGATGGTAGCGCGGGACCGAGGTTGAGGTTGTGGACACACGATCGGACCACTTTGCTGATAGTCTGGCGGGCATGAGGCGTCAATACCGATGGTTGCCAATCGGTGTGGCGGTGTGGGCGAGCGGGCTTGCCTGCCTGCGGACGTCGATGCAGGGGCCGTCGGCGTCAGGCTCGGGTGGTGACGACGCGACCAGCACCTCCGCAGGCACGACCGGCACCGCGGATACCGGCACGGCTCCCGCGATCGTCAGGTTCACCGCCACACCCGCCACGATTTCAGCGGGTCAGGCCAGCACGCTCAGTTGGACCGTGGCGGGCGCGACGACCTTGTCCATCGATCAAGGCATCGGTTCGGTCTTGGGCAGAACCTCACAGGTGGTTGCGCCCACCCGAACGACGGCCTACACGCTCACTTTGAACGGCTCCCTGTCGGCGCAGGTGACGGTGATGGTGACGCAGGCGGCGCTGCAAGGGGGGTTCGCACCAACGGGGAGAATGACCATGGCGAGGACGTTGCACACGGCGACGTTGTTGCCCAACGGAAAGGTCCTCATCGCCGGCGGAAGCGATGGCAATGGAAATCCACTCGCGAGCGCGGAGCTATACGACCCACCTTCTGGCACATTCGCGGCCACCGCCATCATGACCATGGCGAGAAGCGGCCACACGGCGACGTTGTTGCTCCGCGGGGAGGTGCTCATCGCCGGCGGACTCGATTGCGGCGCGAGCACTGAACTATACGACCCAGCGACCGGGACGTTCAGGGCCACCGGCAGTATGACCGTGGCAAGATACGCCCACACGGCGACGTTGTTGCCGAGCGGGAAGGTGCTCATCGCCGGTGGTTTCAGCGGCCTAGGCACCGCGCAGCTTCTCGCGAGCGCTGAACTATACGACCCAGCGACCGGGACGTTCAGGGCCACCGGCAGCATGACCGTGGCAAGGTACGCCCACACGGTGACGTTGTTGCCGAGCGGCAGGGTGCTCGTGGTCGGCGGAGACAATCTCGAGACAAATCTCGCGAGCGCGGAGCAGTACGATGCAAGCGTCGGAACCTTTGCCGCAACCGACGGGATGGCTGCTGCGAGGGAAATGCACACGGCGACGTTGCTGCCAAACGGGCAGGTGCTCATCGCCGGCGGATTGGGTGACGACCTTCTCGCGAGCGCGGAGCAATACGACCCCGACGCCGGCAGATTCAAGCCCGCCGGCAGCATGACCGCGGGAAGGTACCGCCACACGGCGACGATGTTGCAGAACGGGCAGGTGCTCATCGCCGGCGGAAGCGGAGACGACGACGACGAGCCTCTTGCGAAGGCAGAGCTATACGACCCAGCAGCCGGCACGTTCACGCCTACCGCCAGCATGACTGTGCCGAGGAGCGTCCACACGGCGACGTTGCTACCGAGCGGGAAGGTGCTCATTGCTGGCGGATTCAAGACCCTCGGCCTCGAACATCTCGCGAGCGCGGAGCTATACGAATAGCCAGTGCTCCGCGCGAAGGTGGAAGACCGTGACAGTTGTGTCGCGTTGGCGTCTGGCAACCAACAATGTCGCGGAAACACGGCGCAAGGCTGCACCACTGACGCGGTCTGGGTCGACCAACAAACCTGCCCGGCGAGTAGCCCCAACTACATCAGGGGAATGTGCTTCGCGCAGTGCCTCGCGGTTGGTGAGAACTGCACCCGTGGTGTTCAGAGACCAAACCAAGCCAATATAAGCCTTGCTCTTGGGCCCAGTTCGGAACCAGCTGCATGTATGACGACTGGGTCAAAGAACCGAACGTCTTCTACCGCTGCACCTGCTCGTACCACCGCTGGACCTGCGAGAAGGATTACTACGTCTGAGCGAATGATTCACGAAGCCTAGCACTACTGACTAGTGACCAGTCTTGGTCGCGCTGGCTGGCGGCGGCCCGGCGGGAGCCTCGGCGCGGACCCAAATCTGTGTGCGACCCAGTAGGGCGAATCCGATGTAGCCCCGAACCTTGAGCTTGGCTCCACCCTGAAGAACCTGGATCTTGCATCGATAGGACTTCCCGTTGCCGGGGTCGAGGATGGTGCCCCCGGTCCACTCGTCGCCACTCGGTGAGAGGCCCTGGATGATGATCAAGTCTCGAATGGGACGATTCTTCAGCGCGCCCTCGCATCGCTCGCACTTCGCGTTCGGATCAATGCCTGGCCTAGCCTCGATGCCCACGATCTTCCCGAATAGCTTCCCTGCTTCCAGCCAGATTTGAATCGTCGCGGGCGCGGCGCCGTCGTCAGGGACGGTACGCCAGTAGCCGACCGGCGAAGGTTGTGCTGCACCGGTCGGCCCGGCAGAAAGGGCGCCGAGCCCGAGCGAAAGTGTCATTGCGGCGATCCGAGCAAAGCGGCTGGGGCCACGCGAGGTTATCTGGGCCATTCTCATGCTTCTGCTCCTTGTGCCGTCACAGTTTGGGAATCCGCGGGGTCCTGCTGATCATCAGGCATGGTGAACAGGTCAGCCAAGTGGAATTCGTGGACCATGAACAGGTGTCGTGGCTGGGCTGCCGGCTCAATCATGCCGGCAGACTACACCAACCCGGCCAGTTCGCGAGCCCGGCGTCGCTCGGGCAATTGAGGTGCACCCAGGGTGGACGGCGACGGCCTGCTCGTGCCACCATGGGGGCGTGAGCATGCGTTGCCAGTGCGGATTCTGGGTCATGGCCGGCATGGCTTTCTCCTGCGGCAATGCCAAGCACGGTCCTGCCGCGACCCAGGCCGAGGCGGGCGCCAACGTGTCCGGTCCCACCTGTCCCGCCGCAGCCGCCGCCGTGCACACCGGCGAGGGCACCTACTACACCTTTGCCGACGGCTCGGGCAATTGCATGTTTCCGGCCACGCCCAGCGACCTCGACATCGGGGCCATGAACC
>PMCR01000056.1 GCA_003155465.1 Myxococcales bacterium
GTCAAGCGCGACGTGGTGCGGAGCCGGTACGGGCATATAGTCGATGGGCTGTACGAAAAGCCGCAATCCTGAGTGGCGGCTGAACTGCTGGGCGTTGGCCGAAAGCCGGTGGCCGGATCGGGTGAACGGCGGGCCGGGGCCGGAAGCCTGGACCGGTCGCCAGAATGCGCGACACACTTCTGAATATGTCTCAGGCACCGCATCTAGCGGCGCGGTTGGCCGGCCCACGCCGGGGACCTTCGATTTCCTGGGCTTCACACACTACTGGTCCGCGACCCGGAAGGGGGGATTGGCTATCAAGCGCCGGACGATGAAAAAGCGTCTGGGGCGGGCGATCCGTCGCATCTGGGAGTGGTGCCTGGAGAACCGCCACGAGCCGTTGAGCAAGCAGTGCGAGGAGCTGGCAAGCAAGGTCACAGGTCACTACCAGTATTACGGCATAACCGGGAACTTCCCTTTGCTGGTGCACTACTGGCAAGTGGTGGAGCGAGTCTGGCATTACTGGCTTGGTCGACGCTCCCAACGGGCACACATCACATGGGAGCGTTTCAAGCGGCTGCCGCAACTGGTGCTGCCTCGATCGCGCATCGCCCACTCCGTCTATCGCGTAGTGAATCCGTGATCCTGAAGAGCCGGATGCCCGAATCGGGCACGTCCGGATCCGTGGGGGCCCAGGGCGGGCGACCGCCCTGGGCTACCCGACCGCACGCTGGCCGACTTGCTCTGGCCCGGAACGCCGGCCGCTCCCGAATATGTCTCAGACATCCATCCAGCGTTCAAGCAGCCACGAATTCTCGAAAGGCGGTACTAGGGGCTGGTGCCTCCTGATACGCCCTCTACCCCCACTACGAGATCTTGAAAGGAGTTGTCGTCACCGCCCGCGAAGGCGGCTTTCCACGCTAGGTAGATTCTGGCGGGCCAAACCTGGCTGGAGTAGGCGAGCGTATGAACGAACGAGTTGATGTCAGCGTCCGAGTTGTAGAGGCTTTCAGTGTAGTACATGCGTCCGTTGCCAGCCATCGTCCGCGTAAACGTTGCGCAACAGTCCCCCTCGGCGCAGGTCCCCGGGGCATCGGGGGACTCTGGCGTCGCGAGGAAGAAGCCAATGGGCCCACCCGCATACGCGGGTTCTGCAAGAATATCCACGGCAATAGAAGAGCCTTGGGGCTGGTGGCAATCTGCGATGGTGTGAACATCGGACGCTGAGGGTCGCTGTCCGGTCACGTTGTACCAGCCGAAGGCAACCTGAAACGGGGACTGCGCACGTGACAGGATCTCGACTTCGAGCGGGCCCGTTGGCAGGTACCTTTGTGGCGCCAGCTTGGCGTCTTTGATCGGATCCAGCCCGCTCAAGTTGGAGGGAATACATGCATTGTCGTTGAAAGCATGCCAGAGCGTGGTTTCGCAGGTTCCGTGCTGCCCATTGTCGCAGCTTTGTTGCGAGGCACAGAGGGCGCCAATGTTGCACGGCCCCGGCTCAGCACATGTGCAGGCGAATACCGCCGCCAACCCCGTGGGCTTGCCCCCTGAACAGCTCATCCCCGTCGGGACTACAACTCCGTTGGGCTGGGTAATGACACAAGCCTGCCCATCTCCATGGTACCCTCCGTCGCACACGCACTGACCCATGCTGGGATTGCATGAGGCATTGACCCCGCAGACCACGCTATCGCAGGGGCCTCCCCCAGTGTCGACGCTACCCGCGCCGCCTGCGTCGCCCGCGCATTCACCGCCGTCACTACCCCCAGCGGCGTCCTGCATGGTGCCGGCGTCGATCACTCCGTTCGCGCCATTGCATACGTACTTCGTCTGCGTCACTTCATCGGCAGTCAGGTTGTTGTCCCCGTTCTTGTCGAGACCGGACTCGATCTTGACGCCGCCATTCGCGCAGTTCGGCCCTGCCGGTTCATCCACAAGAGCCACCAGGGAGTTCAGGCCGGTGCCTGTCGCGCCCGCTGGGCCGGTGGCCCCGGCCGGACCTATCGCGCCCGTCGCCCCGGTGGCTCCCTGGCAGTCGGCGGCGTCGCAGGCACCGTTGCCATCCTTGTCCTCCGTCGCAAGATCGCATGTGCCATTCCCGTTCAGATCCCAGCAGGACATACCGTTGGCACCGTCGCTCACCACCGCGGAGGTCGCGCCGCACACGATGAGCTTGGTGCCACCCTGTTGGGTCGTCACCGTGCAGGAGGTGCCGTTGGCCCCTGGGGTTCCGTTCGCACCTGGGGATCCGTCAGACACCGTGACCGTGGTTCCGTCCCCGCAGGCGATGGTCTTGCTACCGTTGCCGTTGTTCGTCACGCTGCAAGAGTTGCCGTTCTTGCCCGGCTCACCCTGCGGTCCTTGCGCTCCCGTCGCTCCGGGGGCGCCGTTGCACACATAGGTGAAGCCAGTGACTTCGGCAGAGGCGAGCTTCCCGTCGCCGTTGGCATCCACCCCGACAGTAAGCTTCGAGCCGCCCGTCGCGCAGTTGGGATCACCGACCGGCAGGGTACTCACCGTGGTCAGACTGTTGCTTCCCTTGGGACCGACCTGGTTCCAACAAAGGGGCTTCTCCCCAGGCAAGCAGTTCTGCGTGCCACTGATGACCCGCAAGATTCCCGCGATACTGACGCAACCCCTGATCTGGTCCGGTGACGACCCGCAGGTGGTCAGTTGCAGTTCGACTTGCCCGGTAGCTGGCTGGCTACCCGAACCGTCGTTGTTGCAACCGATGCCGCATACCGCAGCACCAACCAGAGTGAGACTCGAGAACCTGAGGAGTGATTTGAACATGTTGTTGGCCTTTCACTGTTCAGGGATGGAGCCGGTTCCGAGCCGCTCGCGCTCGGCCGGAGTGGGCCATGGACTCATGGCCGGATACCCACGGCACCATGCTTCGTGTGAGAGTCACCGGAGTGAAGACTTCGGTCTTTGGCCGGCGCTGACTTGACGGACTTGCCCTTCCCATCGGAACTCACCAGGCCGCACGATAGACACGCCAGTGATCCTGCGTCAAGCGCCAGCACGGCCTCTGCCAAGGTGCATAGATTCTTCCTTCGTAATTTCCCTATTTCTCGCGAAGATGTTGCCCACGATTCGCGCGGCGCTGGATGGGTGTCAGAGTTCTGCTCATCGCCTTCAACGAAGCTTGCGTTCCTCCAGCGTGGCGATGAGCACCGGGAGCACGGCGCGATCTCTGGCACGTCCTGTCTTGGCCTTGACGTCGATGAGAGTTGGTAGGTCGAGCACCCTGATCGTAAGACCGCCGTCCGACAGCATCTCCGTGTGCGGAAGAAGCTCGTCGTATCCCTGCCCCTTGCCAAGCTCACAGAGCGGGTCGAGCGGACCGAGGCTGGTCGACAGATTGATCTGGCCGCTGCCCAGGAGCATGGCGGCTGTCGGTCGAAGGCCACGATGGGCAAGATCGTTGCGCATGACCGCGTCGAGCCGTACCAGCACGTTCATGAGCCTCGCGACGTTCTCCTCGGTTCGGCGATGGACGATATCGAGGTCTTGCGTTGCAATGGGCGCGCCATGCAACACCGCCGCGGTTCCGCCCACGACGATGAATTCCACTTGGTCCGCGGCAAGCTCGGTGAGTAGCGCTTCCGGATCAGCGACAGTCGGGCGCTTCACGTACGGAACCTGCTCGCCAAACGAGCCATCGCGACCCCGGCGCGGAGCCTTTCGCGCAGCGAGCGCGCGAGCGTGAGCTGAATGAGCGACCGATCGACCTCAGCCACCGCACGCAGGATGTCCGGATCATCCGCGAAAAGACGCTTGACATCGAACCCCGGCCGAACGTCCGTGGTGGTAACGTTCACGAGCGCCATTGACGGCATTCTAGCACGCCTGCGCAGCCTGGGCCGGCAGGGGAGGCGCCTTGGGAGTGCGCCTGACCGCACGCAACCTGGAGCCCGTCGCAACCGATAAGCCTGCATGCTGCTTCAGCTTGCCGCTCAGCTTCTCTGGCCCGCCCGTTGTGCGGCCTGCAACGCCTTTGTCCCAGAAAGCACGGCCTTCTGCGAGAGTTGCGCACCTTCTGTTTCGGCAGTCGAACGCGCTTGTCACGGCTGCGGCTTGCCTCTTCCGGACGCGGATGAAGACCGCGCGACAACCAGCCGCTG
>PMCR01000288.1 GCA_003155465.1 Myxococcales bacterium
CGGGCCTGCCACCAGGGGGTGGAGGGCCAAGCCATGGCCTCGTTCCCCACCCTGGCTGATTGCATGGACTGCCACAAGACAGCACAGGGCCAGGAGCCGGGCGAGCCCGAGGTGCGCGCGTTCGCGGCGAGCGGGCAAGAGCTGACCTGGGTGCGGCTCAACCGGCTGCCCGGGCATGTATATTTCTCGCACGCGGCGCATGTGACCCTGGGGAGCCTGAAGTGCGAGGGGTGTCACCGCGATATGAGCATGGTCAATCAGGCGCTCGACCAGGCCGACATCCACTTGGACATGAGCGACTGTGTCGCCTGTCATCGCGACAGAGACGCCGGCCTGGACTGTGTCGCCTGCCACAAGTGATCTATGAGTCGATTCGGCCGACGTGAGCTTCTGGGTGGCGCTGCCCTGGCGGGTGCCGCAGCCCTGGGCTGTCGCCGGGGCAAGGATCCCTATCGCATCGACAAACCTCCCGTGCCGGGCGGCCAAGGCGGGCGCGCTGGCGAGGAGCGCTGGGTGCTTTCCGCCTGCGCCCTGTGCGAGGCCGGCTGCGGGATCAAGGTGCGCGTGGTGGAGGGCAGGGCGGTCAAGATCGAAGGCAACCCCGAGCACCCCGTGAACCGCGGCGGTTTGTGCAGTCGAGGGCAGGCGGCGCTGCAACTGCTCTATCACCCCGATCGCGTGCGCTCGCCACTGCGCCGGGTCGGGGCGCGCGGTGAGGGCAAGTGGAAGCCAATCTCCTGGGACGAGGCCATCGGCGAAATGGTGGCGAGGCTGGCCAAGTTGCGCGCCGTCGGCCGTCCCGAACGCTTGCTTCTCATCGACGGGGAGTCAAGCGGGTTCACCCACGAGCTGTGGGCGCGTTTCCTGTCGGCGTTTGGCAGCCCCAACCACATCGGACTGGAATCGGCGGGCGCCGTCGGGCTGGCCACGGAGTCCATGCAGGGCCGCTATGGCTTGCCCGCGTACGATCTCGACCGCACTCGTTTCGTGCTGGCCATGGGCGCGGAGTTGCTCGAGTCGTCCGGCCAGGCCATGCACTTTCTGCGCGCCGCCGGCGCGCCACGGGAAGATGGTCGCGGTCGTCGCCTGCGCGTGACCTGCGTGTCGCCGCGCCGGCCAAGTTGCCGATTCGACGATTGGATTGCGATTGCACCAGGAGGCTACGGCGCTCTGGCGCTGTCGCTCGCGCACGTGCTGGTTCGTGACGGCCTGGTTGACAAGGACTTCGTCCACGATCGCGTTTTGGGATTCTCCGCGTGGCGGGACCAGGGAGGTGTCGAGCAGCCGGGATTCGAGGAGTTGGTTCTGACGGCCTACGCGTCGGACAAGACCAAGGACATGACGGGCATTCCCACCGCCACGGTCGAACGGCTGGCCCACGCACTGGCTGCCGAGTGGCCGGCGGTGGTTGCCAGCGACACAAGTGCGGCTGCGGGCAGCAATGGGCTGGCCTCGGCAATGGCCATTCTTGCGCTCAATGCGCTGCTCGGGAATCTGGAGCGCCCCGGCGGCGTGCTGTTGCAGCGGGATGCGGGTTTGTCGGGCTGGGAGGCACCCACGATCGACGCGGTTGCGGCTGCGGGCGGGGCGGCTCCGCGCATCGACGGCGTGGGCACGGCGGCTTGCCCACTCGGGCGCAACCGCGTGCAGGCCGTTCCCGTGGCCATCACCCACGCCAAGCCCTATCCAGTCGAGGCGCTGTTTCTGCACATCCCGGATCTCTTGGCGGCGTTGCCGGGACGGCAAGCCTGGACCGCGGCGCTCCACCGGGTGCCGTTCGTAGTGAGTTTCTCTCCATGGCTCGACGAGACCGCCCGACGGGCCGACTTGGTGTTGCCCGAGCCTTGTTTTCTCGAGGCCTGGGATGTAGTCAGGGGCGCGCCCGCCGGTGGCGAGCCGATACTCAGCCTCAGGCAGCCAGCAGTTGCGCCGTTGCACGACACGCGGTCAGCCGGCGAAGTCATTGTCGCACTGGCGGCCGGGCTGGGTGGATCGGTTGCGCAATCCCTTCCCTGGAGGAGCTACCAAGACGCCGTGACAGCGAGGCTGCAGGGTTTGCTGGGCTCGTCGGAAGAGGGCGATGCGCCCGCAGACGTGAAGTCGTTGCTGGCTGACATGAAAGAGAAAGGCGGCTGGTGGCGCGAGTCCGCGAATGGCGAGGCCAGAACCGGCGCGTTCCCTACCGCCTCGCAAAGGTTCGAGATCTGTTCGCCGGCGATTGCGGAGCGCATGGGTGCGGTTCCCGAGATTGCCCAGGTATCACAGGCTTGGCCGTGCAAGGGTCTGCCGCCTTGGGAGCCGCCCAGGTTTTCTGGTGATCCGTCGCACTATCCCTTGCACCTGGTTCCCTACCGGCCGATGCCGTTCGTTGGCGATGGTATGCGCTTCTTGCCCTGGCTGAACGAGCTGCCGCTGGTCTCAGGCGATCCGTGGCCGCTTCGCGCGGAGATCAATCCTGCCGACGCTGCGCGGTTGGCAGTGGCCGATGGTGATCGCGTGCTGGTCGAATCTTCGATCGGCTCATGCCAAGCCGTCGCGCAGTTGAGCGACGGCGTTCGCGCCGGCGTAGTGGCGATGGCCTTGGGCAAGGCAGGGGTTGTCGATCTCATCGTGCCCGAAGAAGACCGGCTCTCGGGCGTGCTCGCCTGGCAAGCCACGCGCGTGCGGGTGAGGAAGCTGTCATGAAGCGCGACGACGACGCGCGCGACTCGCGACGCAGATTTCTATCCGGGCTGGCGGTCTCGACCGCGGGTGCGATCGCTGGTCTGTCTCGAAGCGCAGCCGGCAAGAATGCGGAGCCCGAGAATGCAGCCAGCGGATCTCGCCGAAACTGGGGCCTGGTGATCGATCTCGACCGNNGCGGCCCGGACGCGCCCCATTCATTGGATGGATTTTCTGACGCCCGCGCCGGGAAGCTTCGCGGCCACGCCGGTTCCTTGCATGCACTGCGAGGACCCGCCTTGCGTGAAGGTCTGCCCAGTGGGCGCAACCTACAAGAGCGAAGAGGGCATCACCGCCCAGATCTGGGAACGTTGCATTGGCTGCCGCTACTGCATGGTGGCCTGCCCGTACAGCCGCCGCTATTTCAATTGGAGCGAGCCGCGTTGGCCAGGCGGCGATCCAAGCAGCCTGAATCCTGATGTGGCCCCGCGACCGCGCGGCGTGGTCGAGAAGTGCACCCTGTGTCAGCACCGCATTCGCGCTGCGGTCGAGCGGGCGCGGGTCGACGAGGAACCACTGACCGATGAAAGCGTGCGCCGACTTCCGGCCTGCGCCCAGTCCTGTCCGACCCAGGCCATCACCTTCGGCGATCTGGCCGATCCCGTGTCAGAGGTCGCGCGCCTGGCCGCGAGCCCGCGCGCCCTCCGATTGCTTCCCGAGGCTGGCACGCGGCCCAAGGTCATCTACCTGGGGGAGACGAAGTGAAAGCGGCACGCGGAGCGGTGGTGGCTCTCACGGCGCTGGTCACCATCGGCGCCTACGCCTTCATCCAGCAGAGCCTCCACGGCGATGCGGTCACCGATCTGCGCACCATCGGAGCAGGCGGCGCGGTGTGGGGACTGTATGTCGTGGGCGACGGTTTCTTTGCCAGCGCGGCCCTGGCCAGCCTGGCCCTGGCTTGCGTGATTCGCGTCTTGCGCTGGCGCGGGATGGACGGCGTGGCCCGGATCGGGTTGCCGCTTGGGATTGCGGGACTGTCGGCATCGCTTGGCTGTGTGCTGGCTGACCTGGGCCGGCCGCTGGCTGCGACGGTGAATTTGCCGCTGGTCGGCCGCCCGCGCTCGCCCTTCTTCTGGACATTCACCCTGGTCGCAGGGGCATCGCTTTTCGCGAGTGTGGTGCATATGGCGCTGGCCAGCCGGCCGGGATGGGCCGAGCGGGCGAAGGCTGTCGGCAAATGGCCATGGCTTTGGCGGATGCTGGCCTGCGGTTGGTCAGGGACAGCGTCGGCCAAGCGGTGGCGACAGCAGGTCGACTTCTGGCTGTCGCTTGCGCTCTTGCCTCTGCTGCTGGGTGGCCTCGTCATCCTTGGCATGGTGTTTGGTGTCAGGGCAGGGCGTCCCGGGTGGCAGGGTGGACTCGAAGTCGTCACCTTTGTCGTGTCAGGGGGCGCGGCCGGGTGCAGCCTGCTAGTCCTGGCGGCTCGCGCGGCCGCGCGGGCGCGGGTTTTGCTGGAGCGGGTTCTGGCCGTATTGATCAGCCTGACCGTCCTTCTCGTGGTGTCAGGCGAGATCCTGGCGCTGCGTACGCCGTATCTGTCTGTGCAGCGCTACGCGCGTGCCCTGCTCGACGGGCCGTGGAGCGGTTTTTTCTGGACCCAATTGGTTCTCTTCTTCCTCGCCGCGATCATCTGTCTGGCCATGACGTGGCGGAAAACAGTCTCTCCTGCCGGGGCCGCGATCACGGCCTTGCTGGTCTGTGCGGCTGTGTTCCTCCAGCGCTTCCTGGTGTTGGTGGCCTGGCAGACGCACGGCCTGGGCTTGCCCTGGCCAGCCGGCACGTACCACCCGACGTCGATCGAGTGGTCAGTGCTGGCAGGGGTAGCGGCCGCGGCGGTGCTTGCTTTTCTGCTTCTGGCCAAGGTCTGCCCAGTCGGAACAGAGGCAGCGCGCGAGGCTGCTGATCCCGCACCCACGGGCCGGCGACGCCGCTTGCTCGTCACCGCAGCATGCTTGATTCTCGGGCTCGCGGCCGCAAGCGTCGGTCTGGCCTTGTCAGCGGGCTTTGCCAGCGCGCCCTTCCTTGATCCGATCTTGCCTGGCAGCCCGCTGGTTTTCCTTGCGGGTCTAATGGTGATGGCGTCAGCGGCGCTGGCCTACGAGTTGATCCCAGAGCGCTAGGTCTCTGGACAAGACAGGGCCGCATTTGCCTCGAGAGTGAAAGTCCGTCATCCTCAAGTCGTGGTTGCCGCCGCCAAGCTTGTCGACGAACTGGCCAGGGCTCTGGCCGCGCGCCCCGAGATCTGCGAGGCGTACCTCTTCGGTTCGCAGGCGCGCGGCGACTCCCAGCCGCACAGTGACGTGGACGTGGCTGTCTACGTCGAGCCCACCGCGTGCATGAACGCGGGCTTTGGAATCGACTGCGAGATAGCGGCGGATGTAATGAAGGCCCTGGGCAGCAACGACGTCGATGTTGTCCTGCTCAACCGCGCGGGACCGCTGCTCTATCATCGTGTGCTCCGCGACGGCATCCGGGTGCTGGCGCGGGATTTGGTGGCGGCGACCCGGCGCGAAGGGATGGCGCTTTCACGCTACTGCGACTACCTGCCCCAACTCGGCAAGATCCAGGATGCCGAACGACTGTGCGTGCAGCAGGAAAAGGCCGGCCGATGAGCCCCGGAAAGATGGACACGCAGACCCTGCGCCGCCACCTCGCCTCCCTGCACGCCGCCCTCGCTCAGCTCCGCAGACACGCGGGCCAGCCGGTGACGCTGCTACAAACCGACCTCGACGAACGGTGGACGGTGGAACGTGGCTTGCAACTCTGCGCGCAGAATGCCCTTGATCTCGCGACGCACATTGCGGCCAGCGCCGGCCGCGACGTGCCCGACTACGCCTCGGCCTTTGACGCCCTCTCGGCCATCGGCGTGCTGGACCCAGTTTTTGTCGCCCGCTTCCGCGCGATTGCTGGCTTTCGCAACCTACTGGTCCACGGGTACATCGAGGTCGACGTTCCTCGGTTGCACCAGCTTCTGAACCAGCGACTGGACGATTTTGCCGAGTTCGCGGCCAAGATCGCCGGCTATCTTGAGCGCGTC
Organism: Myxococcales bacterium; assembly: GCA_003155465.1. The sequence goes on from PMCR01000288.1 coordinate 5,759, forward strand.
GGGTAGTCGCATCCGAGCGCTTGCTTGACCTGAGCGCGAGACGGGGCTCGGACCCGCGACCCTCGGCTTGGGAAGCCGATGCTCTACCAACTGAGCTACTCGCGCGAACTCAATATTTTCAACGGTTTAGGCTAGGTGTTCTGCTGCGGCGTCTGACTGCGGGGTTGCTGCCCACCGATCAAGTTCTTCAGAACTAGGCGCAAGTGATACCACGCTCCCGGCGGGTTGGGAAAGATCATCGTCCATGACGGCCAAGGCTGGCGACCTGTGCCGCTTGAGCGCGTTCTGGTAGTATCCGCCGGCCAGGAGCGGTTTGCGACTGCGTGATCGGCAGTCAGGTCAATGACAACCAGATCAAGCGTCTGCTCGACGAGGGCGGGATGGCAGTGTATCTGGCAGAGGATCCCAAGTTCTGATGGCGATGAGTAAGAAAATGTCCAAGTCCCAATATTTCCTGCTCCTGTCTGCAAGTTTCGCGGGCACGCTCGTCGCTTGCAGCTCTTCCTCCAATGTGCCCGATGGCAACATCCGGTGTACGAAGCCGACTGAGTGTCCGCCCGGGTACACGTGCGAGTTTCCCGATCAGGCGCTAACCCAGGGTGTGTGTTGCAAAGACGAGGGCTGCTCGACAGGCCTCGCCGAAGACTCCGGCGTGGGGATTCTCCCAAGCGACGGCAGCGCCGACGGGCCGACAGCGAGCAGCGATCTCCCTCTTGCGGCCGATGGCAGCGGGAACACACTCCCGGACTCTGCCACAAATGGTGGCGCGCCCGATGTGCCGCAGAGCCCGACCCCGGATGCCCCGATGGGTGGCACAAGTGGCGATTCTGGCGCGGATGGCGCTTTGGCTGCCGGCGGCTCTTCGGGCGTTGGGGCGGGTGGCAGCTCTGGCATCGGAGGCACGGCCGGCGGCACCGGAGGCTCGGGTGGAACAACCGGGGGTACTGGCGGCATCGGAGGTGCTTGCTCCGGCACGATGTGCGGAAGCAGCTGCTCGGACTTGCGCACGGACGTGAACAACTGCGGTGCATGCGGTCGGAAATGCGGCTATGGCACCTGCCAGAGCGGCGACTGCATTTGCCAGATCGCGGGGCTAAGCTGGTGCACCGGCGCGTGCGTCAACTTCCAGTCCGACGACACCAACTGTGGCGGCTGCGGTATTCGGTGCGTTCCGGGACAGCACTGCAGCGGAAATGTGTGCGTCTGCGACAAAACCTCGTGCCCCGACGGCTGCTGCAAGGGTACCACGTGCGAGGACTTCGCCAGCCAGGCCTCCGCGATGTGCGGCACCGCAGGGGCCGCGTGCGGTACCTGCACCGGCGGTACCTGCCAGATGGGCCAGTGCAGCTGCCCGTCGGGACAGACTCTCTGCAGCGGCGCCTGCGTTGCGGGTAGCTGTCCCGTTGTTCTCGCGTCAGGGCAGGATGGCCCCATGGGCATCGAAGTCGACAGCAGCGAAATCTATTGGACGGTCTATGGCAAGGTGTTGATTCTGTCCAAGTACGGCGGCTCATCCACAGTCATAGTGTCAGGGCAGAACTACCCCACAGACATCGTCATGCACCACACGTGGGACCCCGCCGGGTCAGTGACCAGCAGTACCCTCTTTTGGACCGACGACCCCGCCGGCACAATCATGAAGCAGCCCGCCGGTTTCGCTTCCTCCATTGTAGCCTCAGGGCAGACCCACCCCAGCCGCATCGCCGTCGACGAGACCAACGTCTACTGGACAGACGCCTCCAGCTCCGGCGCGGTGATGAAGATGCCCCTCGCCGGCGGCGACCCGGTTGTCCTCGCCTCAGGGCAGAATACCCCCTTGGGCATCATCGTGTTGTTCGAGGAGCTATACTGGACCAATAGCAACGCCAGTGGCATGGTGATGAGGATGCCGACTGACGGCAGCAGCCCACCCGCCATTCTCGCTTCAGGTCAAGACGGCCCCTGGGGCATCGCCACAGACGGTTCATACATCTACTGGACCAACGATCTCGGCGGCACGGTGATGAAGTCTTCCTTCTTTGCCAACGACAGCGTGCCCACCGTTGTCGCCTCAGGGCAGGACCACCCCAGGGGCATCGTGGCGGACGGGACGGACGTGTATTGGACCAACTGCAACGCCAACGGCACGGTGATGAAGGTACACGGCGTCGGCGGTACCCCCACTACGCTCGTCTCAGGGCAGAACGGACCGTTGGGCATTCACCTGGACAGCACGAGCGTCTATTGGACCAACTACTACGGTGGCACGGTGATGAAGGTGACGCCACGGTAGTCAGTGATGAAGGCCTCCCCTGTTGACGCAAGCAACGGCGCGATACGCACCCGAAGGGAGGCCCGGAAGTTGAGAACAGCATCGAAGGCCCAGTTTTCAGCGCGATTCGCGGCAAGTCTGCTGGCGCCCTTTCTCGCCGTGGCCGGCTGTAGCCAGAACTCTACCGCGGGCGCGCAACGCCAGGATGCGCGGGCGCCCGCTTCCCCGGATGCCGAGGCCCCGCTCGTCCCTGACGCCGCCACCGTCTCGCGCCCGGATGTCCGCGCCGGAACCGGGGGCGTGGTCTTGGATGGCCCTGCCGGCACAGGTGGCTCGGGTGGGGCTACCGCGACCTCTGGCAGCACGAATGGCTCGGGCGGTATGACGGGAAGCGGGGGGAATGCGAATGGCTCGGGCGGGGTGACGGGAAGCGGGGGCAACACGAATGGCTCGGGCGGGATCACGGCCACCGGCGGCGCGGCTTCCGGCGGTTCCGCTCCGCGCGACGCTGCTGCCCCCGATGGTGCGGCTTCCGGCGGTTCGGCTCCGCGCGACGCTGCCGCCGCCGACGGTGCGGCCATGGGCGGCTCACCCGCGCGAGACGCTGGCGGCTCCGGCGGCAGCAGCGGGGACGCCTCGGCTGGCCCCATTGCCACGATTCGCAACGGCGGCTTCTGGAACGACACCACAGGCAAGAGGATCGAGGCGCATGGCGGCGGCTTTTTGCGCGTGCAAGATACTTGGTATTGGGTGGGAGAGGACAAGTCGGCCAATTCGGCGAATTTCAAGGCCGTCAATTGCTACGCCTCGAAAGACCTGACCAACTGGGAATTCCGCAACGCCATTATCACCAAGAACACCACCACCGAACTAAACACAGTGGATCGCATAATTGAGCGGCCCAAGGTGATCTACAACGACACCACGAAGAAATACGTGATGTGGCTGCACTGGGAGGGGAAAGCCTACGCCGAGGCCAAGGCCGGCGTGTTCACCAGCGACACCATCGACGGCAATTACACCTACAGCAGCTCGTTCCGACCGAATAACAATATGGCTCGCGACGATAATCTGTTCAAGGACGACGACGGCAAAGCGTACTTCATGGCAGCCGCCAGGGAGAACGCCGACATGATCATCTATCAATTGTCGGACGACTATTTGACCATCAAGTCACAGTTGGTGACCTTGTGGGTGGGCAGCTACCGCGAAGCACCCGCGATGTTCAAGCAAGACGGAACCTACTTCCTCATCACCTCGGCGGCCACGAGCTGGGATCCCAACCAGGCCAAGTACGGCACCGCCAAGGTAATCCAGGGTCCCTGGACTGCCTTGCAGAGCCTGGGCGACAGCACCACCTACGATACGCAGTCCAACTACGTCATTCCCGTGTTGGGGACCAAGACGACCACCTTCATTTTCTCCGGCGATCGTTGGCAGGATCCTGACCTGGTCAGTTCGAAGTACATCTGGTTTCCCATCCGCGTGAATGGCACGTCACTCACCATGGACCGCAACGACCAGTGGCAGATCGATCTGACCACGGGCGACTGGTGGCCCATGGTCAGCGACGGGGGCGTGGCGCAGAAGGGCTGACGCTACTTCCCTCCAAAGCGATAGCCGAAGGCCACCAGGATGTCGATCGGCATGTCCAGCTGCGGGCTTCCGCCGATGGCATTCCTCACGGACGCGGGCAGCTCCTCGTGGGTGATATAGCCCAGGCCGTAGGTGGCGAACCAGGCGCCCGGCTCGCCGAAATCCTGGTCGATGCCCAGGTAGAAACCGAAGCCGCGCAACACACCCGACGATTGCGCACCGCTGTAGAAGGAGGGCATTCTGTAGATGCAGGTGGTGCCGTAGACCGCCGTGAAATGGGGACGCCAGCGATGGCTGGTGTCAAGAAAATGTGCCCGCAGACCCGCACCGTAGCCGAGACCCTCGAAAAGCGCGGAGCCGACCCCGGCAATAACGGAAAGGTAGTCGAAGCCCAAGGTGAACCCGCCGCCTATTATTCCGTAGGGTGTGCCCAGACCCAGCGCGAGACTGGCGACCAGAAAAGTCGGCTCGGGTCGCGGAGCCGGGGACGCGGTGGGGTTGGGCCGCAGTGCGGAATAGCCTGGCGGGGGTGCCGGGTAGTAGTAGGGCGGTGGCGCTGGGTAGTAGGGCTGGGCCGGTTGTGCCGTGGGCTGGGCGTCGGAGGTAGCCGGCTGAAAGGCCGGGGCAGCGGTCGCCCGGGTTGGACCAGCAGCGGCGGCAGCAGGTGGCTGCGCAAAGGCGCTGGCGGTTCCCATGGCAACAAGCGCCAGGGCACCGAGCGAGAATGCCCTCGCCAGCGACCGAAGGAAGAAAGCGCTGTCAGCGCGTGTCGGCAGGTTGAGCACGACGCTCTGGTTCCGTCAGGGGATGTGGTCCGCGAATTCTACAGCGGGGCCAATTGCTTTTCCACGTCGTGGATGTGCGTTCCGGTAGGGAATTGGCGCTGATAGAGACGGAAATCGGCTTGGGCGCCCAGCTTGTCGCCGGTTCGGCTGCGGCAGACGGCGCGACCGTACAGGGCTTGTTCGTTGGGCTGCCGCGACCGCGCCAGAACCAAATCGAAATCGATCAGGCTCTCGGCGCAGCGGCCGGCAGCCGCGCGCAACTCGGCGCGGGTGAGAAGCAGGGTCCGCGAAGCCGCCACGTCGGAGAGAGACCTGCCGTCGAGCAGCTCCAGCGCCTCGCCCGACCGTTTTAGGTCCAGCAAGGCCTCGACCCGCAGGACCATGGCCTCGTGGACGAACGCGCTCTGCGTGAGTTCGTCCGCGTGAAGATCCAGCAACGCGAGGGCTGCGCCGGGCGCGTGGTCGGCACGCAGAGACTGGAGCGCCTCGGCCAGCCAGCGCGCCCCGCCCCGCGGCCGGCCGCCGCTGGAAGCAACCGGCTGAGGCTGGCTTGGCGCGATTGTCGGCCAGGCGGACCGGGTTGGCGCGGGAGTTACGGGCGCTGTCGCTGCAGCCACACGCGTGGTCTCGGCAGGCGCTGGAAGGACGGGCGGTTTCGCGGGTGGGGCCGCTGATTCTGACTTCCATTCCGCTGGTCTGGCCGCCGGTTCGAGATTCCGACGACGATTTCCAGCCGGCGGCAGGTGAAGCGCGTCTGAGGTTTCCACGAACGCAAGTTGCGGGGCCGGCGCCGGCCTTTTTGGGGCAACTACCGCCTCTGCCGCGGGCGCTGCCTCGACTGTGGGTTGGATCGTCGGCTGCGGTTCGATGGTAGGCGCAGGCGCCGCCGGTACGGGCGCGCTCGCCCAGGATGGCTTGGCATGGGTCGAGTGGGGCTTGTGACTTCGCGCCGGCGATGCCGGTGCCACTGGGGAGAAGGGCGCGGGGCGCAGCCAGTGCGGCATCAGGTCCAAATGCGCTGCGAGGGCGAAGGTCGCGCCACTGACCAGCAACGCCACGGCCACTGCCGGCCACCACCTGAGCAAGCCCGGCCTGCGTTGCTTTCCCGGCGCGCCCGCTTCGATGCGGGCGACTTGCGGGTCCGAAAGCAGCGGAGGCGCGCCCATGGCTCGAATCAGTCGGCCGGCCATGCGCTCGGCAAGACTGGCCTGCCCGGCCCGATCCTTCCACCGGGGTGGATCTGGTCCAACGCTGTTCATGACTTCTCCTCGGTCAGGAGTTGGCGGTGTCGATCGTGGAACATCTCCCGCGCTCGGTGTAGTTGCACCTTCACGGTGTTGAGCTTGAGTTGGCAGATTTCTGCGATTTCCAGGGTGGACATGTCTTCCAGTTCAAAGAGGACCAGGACGGTTCGGTACTTCTCGGGCAGGAGGTCGAGAACCCGATAGAACTGGAGGCGGGCTTGCTGTCGCTCCAACTGCGCGTAGGGGTCGAGTCCGGGGGATGGCAGCCTGTCAAGGATGTCCCGGTTCTTGTCGCGCCAAAAACGCCAGCGATGCCGCCGCCGGTGGTTGGCCACGATCTTGCGGGTGATTCCGTAGAGCCAGCTCGAGAAATGCGCGTCGCCGCGGAAGTTCGCCATCTGGCGGCTGACCACGAAGAAGATCTCTTGAACCGCATCCTCGACTTCGACGTCAGGGCCGCCCAGGTGCCAGGCCCAGCGTGCCACGGTTTGGCAGTAGTCGCGGTACGCCTCCTTCAAGGTTGAGGGCACCCGGCCGACGATGGGCTTTCCGGTGGCGTGCATGGAGTCTAGGATCGGCGGACCTCTAAGTCCGTCTAGTGTGGGGAGAGCTGAAAAGGTTTCATCATGGGTAAATCGATACCGACACTCCCAGGGTGGCTGCCAGATCCCAGGGGGGAAGCGTCATCGTTGTCGTGCTGCCGGTCACCTTCGCGCGCTGGTGCTGCAGCCACGACTCGCCGCGCAGATCAGCCCACAGGGTGAAGCGCCGCCAACGCCGGCCCGCACGCAGTCCAGCGTCCAGGCCGAGCTCCAGGGAGTTCTTTTCCTGATCCACGACAAAGCCCTGGCCAGAAATGGTCGCAAAGCCCAGCAGGGGACCGGCATCGGCACTCACGAGCCAATCCGGATCGAGCATCCGCCAACCCAGTGAAACCGTGGCCATGCTGTGCCGCCAGTGCACCTGTCCGAGCGTCGACAGGGCGGTCTGCCTCGCGGTCTGTCCCTGCAGGCCGATGCGTCCCTGCCAGTGAGATTGAAGAGAGCCAAGGCCGATCTCCAAGCGCGCGGTGGCTGCCGTCCCGCCCAGCAGGGCCACGCCGCCGCCAGCCCCCAACTGCAATTCAAAGCCAGACGCCGCGCCTGCAGATCTTGGCGTCGGCTTCGCGATGACGGGTGGTTCCGCGAGGGGCGGAATCCCAGCGTGGGGGTTGCTTTCCCACGATGCCAGAAGCACCGCGACAGTCTCCGCCAGTTCATCGCAGCGGTCGGACAGGGGAATATCTCGCTGTCCAATCAGGGTTCCGTCCACGCCGGCCAGCCGCAGGCGCAACTGCGTCGGGCCGGGAGACTCGGCCTCGCTGGCCCTCAAGTCGGCCTGATCCGCCGGATTGATTCCGGTGCCTGCCCCGGGAAGCAGCGGCCCAAGCCGCGCTGTGATTGCTTCCGACGACGGACACGCGGTCGCGCTGTGAACCTCGACCGGGGCCGCAAGCCAAACTGCCAAGAGGAGGCCGTGCACGAAGAAAGCTAATCATGGATCTTCGCCTATGGGTGTAACATTTGGGGAGTGGGCGACACAAACACGATCACAATGAAGCGCACATCTGGCCTCTTCTTCCTCTCGGTTCTTGTCGGCATCACGGGTTGTCTGACCAGTGAAAACAATGTGGGCAGCGTGGGGAATGACTCGGGCGTGGTGGACGGCGCGGGGCAGGTCGCGCGCGATGTCCAAGCGCAGCGGGCCGAGGCCAACCCCATATTGGCGGACGCGGCGGCGCCTGATGCGCCTGGTGTGGCGCAGGATTCACCCACGGCCGGCGTGCCTGATGCCTCCAACCTGGCCAAAGACGCCGTCCAGAAGGTGCCCGACACCGGCGCCATCCCGCCATGCCAGGCGGAAGGGGGCGTTTGCAACAAGCCGCCGGAGCAACCGGCAGACATCTGCACCACGGTGGACATGGTTTGGCGCAGCGGCGGAGTTGAAGACATAAGAGACGTCAACTGCGCGTCCAGCAAGGTAAGTGAGACGGGGTTCTGCTACAGCTTTCCCGAAGACGAATGCGATGGGTACCGCTGCTTGGTTGGAAACGAGATCAGCCCCGCGTGCTACACACTGGAACAGTGCCAATACGCCTGCGACGGGACCTGTGTGCCTATCGCGAGCATGGGCGAGCAGTGCGCGAAGGCGGACGTCAGCGCCGGCACGCAATGTGAGGGAGACGGGGGCGTCTGCAAGACTTGGCCAGAAAAGCAGGCAGAAATCTGCAGCACGGCGGAAATGGTTTGGCAAAGTGACGCCGGCCTTGAGTCGCGGAGAGAGCCCAACTGCAACGCCGACGGAAGCCTCGAGAGTGGTTCCTGCTACAGCTTCGTCCAAGACGCGTGCGGTGGATACCGCTGTCTGGTCGGAAACGGAATCAGCCCCGCGTGCCAAACGTTGGAGCAGTGCCAAGCCGATTGCAGCGGGGCCTGCCTGCTCATTCCGAGCATGCGTGGACCCTGCTCGAAGGTGTACGGAACTGGCCATGAATGCGAATTGAAGGCCGACGGAACCTGCTCGCCGGTGATGTTCAACACCGCATGCACGCCCTTCACGGGTCGGCGCTACGACAAGAGCGCCGGCTGCTACTCTGCGGTGGACACGACCCTAGGGTGTTGTGCCACGGCGGTTGGGTTGCCCTGCCCCCTACCCACCGCGACCGGGTGCTATCAAGTAGCAGTGGCTGGAGGGGGGACGGTCGAATACTGGACACCGGTTGTGGCGATCTCACCAGTGGAGATCCCGGACGGGACGGAGTGCGATCAAAGCGAGGCCGCGAAGGTTGTGTCAGCGCCACCCTGCGTTTCAACTTCGACGGATGCAGCCGTGCCCATCGATGCCGTGCCCCCCGATGCCGCAACCGTGTCTCCCGATGCGCATGTTCCGGCAAGCCTTCCGTTGTGCACCACCGACAGTGACTGCTGCGTGACTGTCGACTCGTGCACGGCAACTGCGACTTTGGGGGGAAAGGCCGGTTGGGGGCCGGTTCCGGGCACCCACGCCAGCCCCGGGACATGCATTCCTTGCATCCCGCCGGCGATTCAGGTCCAGTGCCAAAACGGTTTTTGCGTTGGCAAGAGGATCCCCAACGTGTCCTCCGGTGCACTCACTACCTCGCATTGTGGCTACATCGTCCTGCCCGACGCTGGCGCCGCGCCGTCGGTGGCGCCCCACGCTGTTGTCGATGGCGGCGCTGTCGTGGAGTCGTACCAGACTAGTTGGGGCTGCTGAAGCCACTAGTGCGTGTCCCCAAATTCGGCTGGAGAGGTGGGCGAAGGGAGGGCATGCCGATGCCAACCTCGTACATTCGCCCCTGGCGGACGCCACCGCGCCTGGTGCGATCGGCACGACCAACGAGGTCGCACAGGAATCGAACTCGTTGGTCGCGGCTGTGCGCGCGGCGAGGCGTGCGAGGCCGCGGCAGCCCTGGAGGGCGCGCTGGTACTCAACCTTGCTTCCGAGGCGTAAATCTTGACCCTGCTGGCTTTGCTTGACCACCTGTGCGCCATGCTCACGCGGCTGGCCCACATGGGTGAGCGACCCTCCGGTCCAGCGCAGATCGGCCAGCGTGCGCGTGAGCGGTAGNNCGGCCAGCGTGGGCGGCTGGCGTGAGCGTGAGCGACCCGCGGCCCGCGACACCCGGAGCGCTCACGTCCTCGCTCCACGCCTTCCGCCTGCCGCGCACCCCGCACGAACTCGCTCACGCCCACGCTCTCGCGGCCCCCGGGCCGCCATCCGCGGGCCGGCCCTTCGGGCGGCCCGAATTTCCCGACAAGCCGTGGCTACGTCGCCCGGCGGCGCCCTGCCTACCGATCGCAGCGAACGGCGAGCGACCAGCCTTCGTAGAAGTACACTTGGCGGAGGGTGCCGGCCTCGCCGCAGGTGCGCTTCTCCAAGGTGGGCAGCACGCAGATCTCGTGCGGCCCGGCGTGGGTGCGTACCGAGGTTCGCTTGTGGCCGGGCAGCGCCCCATAGGATCGTCCGTCGATTTGCAACTGGGAGGGCCGGGCGCAGTGCGAGTTGTCGATCTCGATCCACACCGCGGGGGCGGTGGTGGGCGGGGTCGATGTCTTAGGCGGCGTGCGCACTGTCCGGCTGGGATCTGTCGTGCCGCTGGCCTCGGGGTCAACCGCGGAATCATCCAGGGTCCAGGATGCCGGATTCGATGGATCCGTCGGAATCGCATCTTCAGCGCCTGCAGCCGGGCTATGGCTCGCGCCCTGGAGATCGCACCCCGCGTGGCGTAGCTCGGCGCCCAGTTGCACGTAGAAGGCGACGCGCATCTCTTGCAGATCGCGCAGCATCTCCTGGTGGATCTGGCTCGCCTTCTTGACCTTCAGGCGATAGTCAGGGGTCAAGCCGGATGCGTCGCCGAGTTCGTCGGCGCGACGAATCTCGCGAAAGCGTGATTCCATCTCGTGCCCAATGGCCAAGTAGCGGCCTCCGGCGGCCAGGGCCCGCCCGTAGAGAGCTGCGGCTGCGGGCGGACAAACTTTGGCCGCGTGACTTTCACCGCGGCCAGTGGGCCGGGTCACCTCGGACAGGGTGCCGTGAACCGCAGTGGAGAATTCGTTGCGAACTTGGTCCATTTCGGCCTGCAGAGCCAGAAACCGATCCACGGTTCCGCGCAGGACTGTGACGTCGCCGAACACCGGATCGATGCGCGGGCTCACCGTGGTGCGGAAGGGCGTTGCCCCAGACGACGGCGCGGCGGTTGCCAGTACCAGCCAGAGCGGAAGCAGCATTTGTCCTCGAGTTGTTCCTCGTGAGGTGAGATCGCAATTATGGTGCCGATGCAGGCAGACCAGCAAAAAACTGGTAGCTTGGGCGCGAGGGCGCCGCTATCTTCAGCCCCCAATCCATGAGCGCGACCAAGGTTGAGGCTGGCAGCGGTGTGCGTTTCGCCTTTCTGACGCCGCGGAAGCTGCCTTCAGCCGACACCCTGACCGGTCGGGTGGTGGTGCTGGACATCGGCTTCGCGTCCGAGGGAGGTGGCTCTTCGTTCGCTGGCGTCACGATTCCGTTCATCAACGGCCTGGGAAACCGGCTGGCCGCCTGGGTTGATCATCACGACCACGAGCGCCACGTCGATTTTGTCCGAGATCCCCGTTTTCTGCTGGCCACCAAGGCTGAGCACGGGGGCTGCCCAGAGATGATAACCCCGGCCTTCGTGGCCGCGGTGGGACCTGTGGACACGGTGGCCATGCACATGGACCTGGACGGTATCTATGCCGGCGCCAAGTGGGTGCTGGGTGGGATCGAGCCCTATGAAGGCGCCGATGCGGATGCGCGCGCCGTGGACACGCGGCGGGGCGAGCCAGGCCCCATCGCCACGCGCATCGACCGCGCCTTGCGCGCCCGATTTCGTGACGAGACTCTGAAGTACCGCGTGATCCAGTACCTGGTGGCGCGGACCCAGGCGCCCCATCATTGGGAGGAGATCGAGCTTGCGGCGCGCCTCATCGACCCGCTGCTGGACCAGGCGCGCAGGATCGCCCTGCGCTACGAGGTGGAAGGGAATGTTGCGTACGTTGAGGCCCGGTCGAGTGCACCCTACGACAAGACCGAGCTGCTGCTCCTCGGCCAGCAACGCGCGGCGGTGGCCGTGGTGCGGGATTCTGGATCGTTGTCCATCGCGGCTGACTACCGATCCGGGTTGGACCTGATCAAGTTATTCGACTTGGGCGGCGGCATGCCCACGCGCGTGTCAGTGCCAGAGTCACGCCTGGAAGAAGTCATGCAGAAACTCGCCCAGACCGTGGCGCAGCTCCGGTAGGCTCGCTCACGCCCATGCCCACGCGAGCCGCGGCCCGCTAGCCGGCCCTCCGGCCCGCAATTTCTAGTTGAGCGCTGGTCAACCCGTCGAATCGAGGTAGATTGGGGGCATGCATGTGAATCACGGCACGCCTCCCAAGAAGTCCCACCAAGCCTTGGCTGAGCGCATCCTCAAGCAGCGCGGTCGAGGAATGCCCCCGCTTGCGGGCCCTATGCCGTCGCCCGACGAAGTCGCCACCCTGGTGGAGGACCTGCTGTCGGTGATCCTGCCGGGAACCAGGCGCACGCGCATGCTGGGCGAAACTTCGCACGCGGCCGCGCGGGAGCGAGTGGCCGAGGTGTTGGGCGATCTGGATCTGCGGCTGGAGGAGTTGGTTTTTCTGGGGTTGCACCGCGTGTGCCCCGATGTCGCCAAGAACAAGGAGGCATGCTGGCGGCGCGCTCAGCGCATCACCGCGCGCACCCTGGCTTCCCTGCCCGAGCTGCGCGGGCTTCTGGAAAAGGACGTCCAGTTTGCCTTTGAAGCGGATCCCGCCGCTACCGGGCCCGACGAGGTGGTGGCATGCTATCCCGGGCTCTATGCCATCGCCATCTACCGGGCCGCGCACCGCTTGCTGCGGGAAGGGGCGCTGCTCGTGCCGCGCATGATGACCGAGTACGCCCACTCGCGCACCGGAATCGACATCCACCCCGGTGCCACCATTGGCTCGCCCTTCTTCATCGATCACGGCACCGGCATCGTCATAGGCGAGACCACCCGCATCGGGGACGCGGTTCGCATCTATCAGGGTGTTACCCTGGGCGCGCTGTCGATTAAGCGCAAGCACGGTGCGCAGGCGTCAGCCCCGGCGCCAAAGCAGGCCGTGCCCCAGCGCCACCCGACCATCGAGGATGATGTGGTCATCTATGCCAACGCGACCATCCTGGGCGGCGACACAGTGATCGGCAGAGGCGCGGTGGTGGGCGCCAACGCGTGGATCAGCTACTCGGTGCCGCCAGGCCGGCGCGTCGGGGCGTAGAGCACCTGGCCATTTCTGGCAGAGGGTCGGATGGCGGTATCCCAGCGTCTGCTCAGCTTGCTACGCGAGGTTTCCGCCGAGATCTTCGATGCGCAGCGGCCGTTGCGGGTCATCCGTCTGCTCACCTGGCCCGAGGAAGTGGAACGAGCGTTTTTCGAGAATGGTACCCGCGATCTGCCGCGTCCGACCTACCAGGTGCCCCAGGAGGTCGAGGCCGCGGGCAAGCGCTTTCGGGCTCTAGCCCAGCGGGTTACCGGCGACAACGAGATCGAACGCTTTCTGCACGATACCTGCGTGGCCATGGCCAATGCGGCCCGCATGTTGTGCGCCGTCGGTAGCAAGGACTTCTACTTCCACTCGGTCGAGATCTATGGTCGGCCGGGCAGCCTTTCCTCGGATCGGCGTACGACCAACTCCGACTTGGCCCGCCACTTCGAAACCGTGATTGCCGGCTACGCTCCCCCGCCGGCAGCGGTCGACCAGCCGACCATCGACGCGGAGGAGGCCGCCACCCAGCTTCGCGCGCGTTTTCAGGCGCGGTTTCCCGGGCTGCAGGTGCGGGTCGTGATCGTGGACACGCTGGCGTCCAACGCATCGGCAAGCGTCGACGAGATCAGGATTAAGCGAGGGGCCCGGTTCTCGCCGCGCGACCTGCGCCAGATCGAGTACCACGAGTTGGGGGTGCACGTGACCACGGCGCTCAACGGCCGGGCGCAGCCGGTGATGCCTTTTGTCGGCGTGCCTTCACCGCGCACCACGCGGACCCAGGAGGGGCTGGCGGTCTTCACCGAGTTCGTCACCCGTTCGACCAGCCTGGCCCGCGTGCGGCGACTGTGTGACCGTACCCTGGCGGTCCAGATGGCGGAGGAGGGGGCTAATTTCCTCGACCTTTACCGTTTCTTCCTCGGCCGCGGCCATGACGAGCGTGCTTCGTTTGATTGCGCACGCCGGGTGTGCCGCGGGGGCCTGGTGGAAGGCGGCGCCCCGTTCACCAAGGACGTGTGCTACCTGGACGGGCTTCTGCGGGTCACCAACTTCCTTCGCATCGCCCTGACCAAAGGCAAGAGCCAACTGGTCCGTCTACTGTTCGTGGGCAAGATCGCCATTGAGGACATTCCGCTTTTCGACCGGCTGGTGCGCGAGAACGTGGCCATAGAGCCGGCCTATCTGCCCGCCTGGGCGCAGGACCTGTCCTACTTGACCGCATTCATGAGCTATACGGTGTTTCTCGGGCGCAGCGATCTGACCGCGGAACAGCGCCGTTTGGAAGACCAGGTGGCGCGGGCGGAAGCCGAGCTGACCTAGACCGCCGTCAATTGGGGCCAGTTCCCGCGGCCAGGCCGGGGTCTCGGTAGGGGGAGCCGGTTTGGTAGAGTGCGATTTGTGCCTGTAGGCGATTGGCGAGTGAAGGCCTATTCCGGGTGGTGGCTAGCTGCAGCGCACGTTTGGCCGTCTCTGTCGCTTCGGGAAATCGCCCGGCTTCGGCGTAGGCGGCCGCCAGCGTCGCGGTGAACGTCGGATTGTTGTCGCGGGAAAGCCGCTGTGCCGCTTCGGCCAACTCGATCGCCTGGGCGCCGTTTCGGACCGATGCTTCCGGACTGGTCGCCAGGACCCAGGCCAGACTGTTGCAGGCCGGGGCGAAGTCGGGCTGGATCTCCAGCGCCTTCTGGAAATGGGTGACGGCTTCCCGCACCTGTCCCTGTTCCTGGAGAATCTGGCCGAGGTTGTGCTGGGCCAGTGCATAGTCGGGACGGATTTCCAGCGCCTTCCGGTAGTGAGTGATGGCCTCCTGCACCTGCCCTTTTTGCCAGAGAACGTTGGCAAGATTGTTATGGCCTTCGGCATGGTCGGGTTGGATTTCCAGCGCCTTTCTCAGGTGAACAAGTGCATCATCCACCCGCCCCTTTCGCAGGAGAGCGACGCCGAGGCCGTTGTGGGCTTCGGCATAGTCGGGGCGTATGTCAACAGCTCTTTGAAAATGCGCTATTGCCTCATCCACCTGGCCCTTCTGGCGAAGAATCTCGCCGAGGTTGTAGTGGGCCATTGAATACTCGGGCTGGATTTCCACGGCTTTCCGGAAATGAGCCATCGCTTCATCCAACTGGCCTTTCTGCCGAAGGACCCCGCCGAGGTTGTAGTGGGCTGTCGAATAGCCGGGCTGGAATTCCAGGGCTCTCTGGAAATGGCCCATCGCCTCATCTAGCTGGCCCCGTTCGAGGAGAACGCTGCCGAGATTGTTGTGGGCCAACCAGGAGTCTGGATTCGCCGCAAGCGCTGCCTGCCAGAAGGTTCCGGGATCGGCATATATTCTGCACTGCCTCCAGGTCAATCCACCCAGCACCACCAGCAGGGCCGCGCCCACGGCCACTGCTCTTGTCCCCGGCCGTCTACAGGCCGCGGTGATGGCTGTCGCCGCCAGGGAGATCGGGCCGATGATCGCAAAATACTGCCAGTGGTCGGCCACCAGCGACATCAGCATGAACCCAATATTCAGAAACCCCAGGACCGGCAAGAGCATGATGACGAAGTAGCCAAAGGCCAAGAACGGGCCCTGGCCCCAGCGTTGCCGGTAACGCCAGCACGCCAGAAGTCCTGCGACCAGCAAGAGCCCCGGCACATATGACCACCATTGGGCTCCGTCAATCTGCCAGCGCGGATAGATGGAACTCAGACCGAACGGCAGCGCCGCCTTGTAGAGATAGAACCAAACCGCCCATCCAGCTCCTGCCAGCCGCGCCGGGAAGCTGTCCATCCGCACGATGTCGGAGCCAATTGCCCGATGAGACTGGAACCATAGAGAGAGCAACCCCACGGCGGTTGCCATGGCGAAGAACGGCAGACTGCGCCACAGATCTCTGCGCTTCACCGTCCCCCGCCGCCACCAAACCAGCCCCAGCAGCACCAGCGGCATGGGCGCTACTGCTGTCTTGCACAACAACGCCAGGAGGAAGGCGGCCAGCGAGAACCAGTACCAACGCCATTGAAAGCCCCGGGTGGAGGGTGGCGTGACGTTGTTTGGGCCATCGGCACGAGGCGAGAGGGCAGGATCAAACCGCAAGTAGGACAACAGGCCGAGGAGGTAGAAAAGCATCGCCAGCGTGTTCTTGCGCTGGGCAATCCAAGCGACGGATTCCACGTTGACCGGATGCACGGCGAACAGCGCCGCCGCCAGCCAGGCCCCGGGAAGCTTCAGCCGTGCCAGCACCCGCCACAGCACGGCGGCGCTGCACGAGTGCAAGAGCACGTTGACCACGTGGTAGCCCATCGGGTTGGCGCCCCACAACCGCCATTCGACCCACAGCATGGTCGAGGTCACGGGGTAGTAGTCCACCGGCTCGGTGCTGAACCAGAATCGGTACAGACCATCCGCGCGGTGGATGAGGGGATTGTCTATGACGAAGCTGCGGTCATCCCAGATGAGACCAGCGTGCCATACCGGTAGGTAGGCGATGATCGTGCCGCTCACCAGCAGCAGGGCCATCAACCAGGTTTGCTTCGGCACCCCGCGCAGAAGTCGCGCCATTCTCTCGGACAGCGGACGCTGCGGGCCTCCGGCGGCGTCGCGGGCCCCGGCTTCCTTCGGCCTAGGAGCCTGGCGCTGTGTTCGGCGCTTCATGCAGCTGACGCCTGGGTTTGACGAGTTCGGCCGCCATCGCAATAGCCTGCGCCCATTTCACGACGGGTCTCCCAAGGAATCCGCAGCCGAGCGTGCCTCCCCGTGCCTGATGATGGTCTTGCGGATGAAATGCGGCCGCCGCTTCGTCTCCTCGAGAATCTTCGCGATGTACTCACCCACGATGGCAATTCCCAGCAGATTCAGGGAACCAAAGAAGAGAATGAAAAGAATGATGGTCGTGGCTCCCCGCGGGGCCAGACCCGGAAAGAGCAAACGGGATGCGATGTGCCCCGCGCCCAGCAGGCCGCTGACCAGGAAAAGCAGCGTGCCAAAGAAGCTGAGCGCTGACAGCGGCGTGTAGCTGAAGGAGAGTATGCCCTTCTTGGCCCAGCCCACGTTCTTGAGGAAGCTGTTGGTCGTGCGGCCGAACATCCTTTCTGGGCGAAGGTAGTCAACTCCGGTCTGCTTGAAGCCCACCGAGGCACGGATGCCCCGCAGAAAGAAATCCCGCTCGGGATGCGCAAGGATGGCCTTGACCGCGCGGCGGTCAATCAAGGAAAAGTCGCCCGCATCGTGCGGAATGGGAAGATACGAGAAAGCATCGAAGAGCCGATAGAAGAGTTTGTACCCAATGCGCTTCCACAGGGGCGCCTCGCGTTTCACCCGTTGCCCGTAGACGATGTCGAAGCCTTCCTTCCATTTGCCCACTAGCTCCGCGATCAACTCGGGAGGATCCTGAAGGTCGCCATCAAGCAGCACGCAAGCGTTCTTGGTCGCGATCTCCATGCCGCTGCGAAAAGCGGCCTGCGACCCGAAGTTACGGGAGTGTGAGATTCCCACCACGTGGCGGTCACGGCTGCTGAGGTCACGAATCACATCCTCGCTGTTGTCGGGGCTGTTGTCGTTGACGAAGATGATCTCGTGATCGATCTTGAGTTCGGTGAATGTCTTCTTCAACCGTTCGTACATGATGGGGATGGCCTGGACGTCCTTGTAGCAGGCCACCACCGCGGAGACGCTGCGTTCTGTGTCCAGGCCGAATTGCCTGGACGATCGATAGTAGCGTTCCTTGTCTTCGAGACTGCGGTACCAATCGGCGGTTCGGCGCAGACCCTCTCGGAATTCGGTGCGCGCTTTCCAGTGCAGGACATCGGCGGTCTTCTTCTGGTCAGAGAACCAATCGACGATGTCCCACTTGCGCCGCTCCATGGCGCCGTGGGTCGGCTGGCCGGGAATCGAGAAGAGATCGGCCGCGGCCTTGGCAACCTCGGCGATGGTGGTCTTGCGGCCGCTGCCGATGTTGAAAGAGTCGCCGAAGAAGGGCTCGCGCAGATTGAGCGCAGTGTCGATGTAGGCCTCCGAGATGTCGTCGACGTAGACGAAATCCCTGGAAATGGCGCCATCGACAAGAGGCGGATACTTACCCTGCAGGCCGCATCTCACCAAGGTGGGGATGAGCCGGGACGCATCCTCGTACGGGCCGTAGACCGAGAAGAGCCGGAGATTCGCGCAGGGCAATGACTTCTTCTTGCCGTAGAGGCGCAAGAGGTTGGCGCAGGAGAGCTTTGAAACCGCGTATTCGCTGTTGGGCTGCGGTAGGTCACCTTCCTTCGGGCCGGCAGCCGCATCGCCGTATTCGGACGAACTGCCGGAATGCACATAACAAGATATGGCGAGGGACTCCAGGCGCTGGAGTAACTTGGCCGCGAGGTTGAAATTCGTCTCGTAGATGAGGTCGCTCTCGGCTTCGAAGGAATAGCCGCCGTAGCCGACACAATTGAAGATGGTGCGCGGCTTGCAGCGATCGAACAGCTGGTTGCGATTGGAATCCACCAGAAGGTCGACGACGATGGCATTGCGCTCGGGCACGCCCTGGAGGCGCCAGGCCGGAGTATGAAAGACGGTGCCGATGACGTCATCCCGATGGGCGAGCAAAGTGCGCAACAGGTTCGCCCCGAGGAAGCCGCTGGCGCCAAGCACCAGGATCGGCCCTTGCAAGCGGCGAATCTTGTCTTCCAGTCCAGGGTAGGTCATGGGTGGTTGCCGAGCAGTCTAAGGATGGAAGATGGGTCCAGGCCAGATTCTTGTCGGTGGTAGAGCTGCGAGCCGTAGCGGCCGGTGGGATAGCCCCGCGCGAACCGATGGGTGAAACGGCGCGGAGTCGTCTGTGCGAGCAGAAGGGCATGCGCCAGAGCAGCCCCCGCGCTGCCCTGGGCGACGTGCTCCTCGACGACGATGAGGTGTCCATTTTGTTCAAGACCGGCAAGAAATGCGGCCGGGATCTCCGTCGCTACGATGGGCAACTCGCACAGGACCCACAGGCTGGGCCGCTGCGATTCGGGCAGGGTCTGCGCCGCGGCCAGGATGCCGCCGGCCAGGGGCCCGACCATCAGCACGGTGGCGCCGGGGCCCGGCAGAATTCGCCGCCAGGGAGCATAGGGGGGCACCACGAAGTCCTTTGGTTTCTCGTCGCGGCCCAGTCGCAAGTACGCCGGTCTGGCCGCCGTCATCAGGCGCGCTATCGCCGGGGGAACATCCGCCGCAAAGGCTGGCACGTAGACCGTGAGGTTGGGTAGCCCGAGCAAGGCGCCGTAGTCTTCGATCGCGTGGTGAGTGGGGCCCATGACCCCGTAGGCGTATCCGCCACCATTGCCGACCAAAAAGACGGGTAGGTCGTGCAGACAGACGTCGTTGCGGATCTGTTCGAAGGCGCGCGCATAGACAAAGGGCGCGATGCTGTAGACCCAGGGCTTGTAGCCCGCGCGGGCCAGACCGGCCGCGACCGACACCATGTTCTGCTCGGCAATCCCGGCGTTGATGAAGCGGTCCTTCGCGACGTCGCGCAACGGTTCAAGAACCATGAAGCCCAGATCGCCGGTCAGAAAGACGAAATCCGATTCCTGGGCATGGGAAACCAGGGTCCTGGTGAAAATGGCTCTCACAGGCGGTTCGCCTCCTCGACGGCCATCTGGTACTGCTCTGCGGTCATCGACAGATAGTGCCACTCCATCTTGTTCTCCATGAAGGAGACACCGTGCCCCTTGATGGTGCGTGCCAGAAGAGCCATGGGGCGATCGCTGGTGGGCTGTTTCAACCCTTGTTCGATAGCGTCGGTATCATGCCCGTCGACTTCGCGAACCTCGAAACCAAACTCCCTCAGTTTGCTGGCCAGCGAACCGAGGTTGGCCACTTCCACGGTGGAGCCGAAGCCCTGCAGACGGTTGAGGTCCACCAGCAGGATGACCTCGCGCAGGTTGCGATGCGCGATGAAGGTCAACGACTCCCAGTTCGAGCCCTCGTTCCATTCACCGTCCGACATCAGGCAGAAAACCCGTCCCGGCTGGCCGCGCAGCTTCTTGCCCAGGGCCAGACCGGCGGCCAGCCCCAGCCCATGCCCAAGACTTCCGATGGCAAAGGGGATGCCAGGGATGGCGTGGGGGACCGGATGGCCACCCAGCTTGGTGTGATCCTTGTGAAAGGTTAGAAGCTGCTCCTCGGTCAACCGGCCCAGCGACCACAGGGTGATGTACAGGGCACCGGCCGCATGTCCCTTGGACAGGATGAACTGGTCGTCGGCACCCATGACCCGATGGTGCAGGGTCAGCAGCATTTCGAGTGAGGAGAGATTGCCTCCGATGTGCCCGACGCCGCTCTCGAAGTGCATCTTCAGCAGGCGCAACCTTGCTTTTCGCAGGATGTCCTTCAAAAAGACTCCTCCTGTGCGTGGGGTACATCGGCTTGCTCGACCACCCGTGGCAGTCTACCCCATCGCGCCCCGACACGACATCCGTGTCAGGGCCGTCACAGTTTTTCAGCTCAGATCACTTTGAATTCAGGCGCTTTGCCCGCTTTTTCGTGGCACGGGCCTTGCTTGCTCAAGACGGGCCCGAGATCTGTGCGGACACTCCCTTCCCAGAATTGAGCATTCGCTGATCGATGTTGTGGGCAGAGAAACTTTCCGGATCTGTCCAGCTGTGTCAGATTCCCCTTCACACTTGTCTGAGTCAAGGAGGCCTGCCATGAAACTGCGCAATGGCGCGATAGCCGCTTTCCTCTTCCTCGCTTCCTGCAACGAAGCGGAACTAGGTAGTGGTCCCGCGAATATCGAATCCTCGTCCAAGGCGCTCGGCACGCCTGCGACAAGCGAGGTCGCAACCTGGCGGAAACTCGGCGGCAGCAGCCTGCCGGACGGACGCTACTTGCAGGCGGTGACCTTCGACGAGACTCGCAACGTCGCTGTGATGTTCGGAGGGGTGACCTACGACTCCTCCTCCAGTCTCGCCACTCCGAACCAGGAGACATGGGAGTGGAGTTCCGCGACCGGCGACTGGACCAATCGGACCTTGACCGGCCCACAACCAAGTCCGCGTTCCGGTGCGGCCATGGTGTTCGATTCTCAGCACAACAAGATCATTCTCTTCGGCGGCCGCGCCGGCAGCGGCTTCAATTACCGAGACACCTGGGAGTGGGATCCTGGAAGCGGGACCTGGACGGACTTGACCGCCTCAGGCAACCGCCCCAGCGCGCGCAGCCAGCACGCCATGGTCTACGAGAAGTCGACCGGGAAGATCTTGCTCTTCGGAGGGGGACGAAGCGACTCCACCTCTTCTGACGGAAGCGGCATCTCGGTTTCTTTCGGCGACACCTGGGAATTTGACCCGGAGGCCCACACCTGGACCCAGCGCCAACCGACGGCCGTTCCAGGGGTGCGACATGATTTCGGCATGATCTGGGACTCCTCCCGCAAGAAGGTCGTGCTCTTCGGCGGCATGCAGAAAGACGCCGCCGGAGTCGACGGTACCCCCATGCAAGATACCTGGGAGTGGGACCCCGCCGATGGCACATGGATTGAGCGAACCACCCTAGGGGTCAAACCATCCCCTCGCTACGCTCACACGATGGCATTCGTCGGGGGAATCAAGAAGGCCTTCGTCTTCGGCGGTTGGGACATAACCACTGGGGGAAGCATGAACGACCTGTGGGAGTGGGATCCCGCAAGCGGCTCCTGGACTTCACGCCTGGACGGGAGCGAGAGTGGCATTCCATCGGCGCGCATGTACGCCTCCCTGGTCGCAGATGATTCGAAGGCACGGCTTGATCTGATAGCTGGTGCCTTGGGATACGATCCCTACTGGGGAGGATATGGCTGGGAGGGCACCCGTGAGGTTTGGGAGATCGATCCAGCGTCGTATGCATGCCAGGATCGCTCGACTCCCAGCGATACTCCGCTGCCGCGTTCAAATCACGCCATGGCTTACAACCCGACTACCGAGAAAACCTACGTCTTTGGCGGTCTGAACTCGATGTCGCAAGCCTTCGACGATATGTGGGAGTGGGACGGGAGTACCTGGACGCAGGTCATCACGGATGTCCGGCCCGCTGCCCGCTCCGACGCCGGTCTGGCCTACGATCCGGCCAGAAAATCCCTGATCCTGTACGGCGGCCAAGCCGATCCGATGAGCGGCATGTACCCTCAATCAGTCCTCGGCGACACCTGGGAGTGGAACAGCACCACGCGACAGTGGACGCAGCTTTTCCCGAAGGCAAGTCCCGACCCGCTCTACTCACACGGCATGGTCACGGACACGACCCGCAACAAGATTCTCCTCTTCGCTGGAATGAGCATCTACCAGTCCTATCCATACCCGCCCGATCCCCGCCCTGGCTACAAGGATCCGATTCGCAACGAGGTTTGGGAGTGGGACGGTAGCAGCATGACGTGGACCAATCGAACCCCGGTTGTTGGCACAACCGTGCCGAGTCCTCGTCAGTATCCCATCCTCGCCTACGATGAGGCTCGCCAGAAGCTCTTCGTCGAAGAGGGCACGTCGTACACGTACTACGGCCCCGGCAACAACAGCGCCTTCTGGGAGTGGGATCCGGTGTCGGCGGGGTGGGCCATGCGCGATACCGGCGACTATCTCAACTACGCCGCTCCTTACTGTGCTGTTTACGACTCGACACGACGACGCGAGGTCGTCTTTGGCGATCTCTGGAGCATGACAACTGGGAAGCACGAAACCTGGGAGCTCGATGCCAAGGGCCCGACTTGGTATGTGCGCGAGATCGACGACTCGCCCTCCTCGGGCTATGGCGCTGCCATGGTATTCGACCGCGTCCGCGGCGTGGTTGTCTACTTTGGAGGCAATGGGAACGGCTACCCGACAGACGAGACCTGGGAATACAGCGTGACCGGCCTGGGCAATGGCGAGGGTTGCGCCACCAGCACCGCTTCGGCTTGCGCCTCCGGCAACTGTGTCGATGGAGTGTGCTGTGCATCCAAGTCCTGCACGGGTCCATGCATTTCGTGCAACGTGAGCGGGCACGAAGGCACTTGCACTCCCGCGCCGCCAGGCACTGAGGTTCCGGGCAGTTGTTCGAGCGGACAAGCCTGTGACGGCAGCGGCACCTGCAAGGCCAGCAACGGCCAAGTCTGCAGCAGCGCCAGCGCGTGCGCCTCGGGCTTCTGCGTGGACGGCGTATGCTGCGACAATGCTTGCAGTGGCACGTGCGCGTCCTGCAACCAGGCCGGGCTTGCCGGAAGGTGCAGCCCCTTCGCAGCCGGGAGCGATCCGCAGCAAGAATGCGGCAAGGGTTCCGGGACTTGCAAGTCCGTTTGCGACGGAGTCGGCTCCTGCGCGTACCCTCAGTACGGAACGACCTGCGGCAGTTGCCTGCTTTGTGACGGCATGGGCACGTGCAACCAAAGGGATCCGTACTGCGGCTTCGGGGGGAATGGCGGCAACAGCGGCTTCGGGGGGAATGGCGGCAACAGCGGCTACGGCGGGAGCTATGGCCGCGGCGGAACGACCGGCTACG
>PMCR01000033.1 GCA_003155465.1 Myxococcales bacterium
GTGGAGCGGCCGTCCTGTGCGTGGTAGACAGCGGACTTCGGTTCGCGTGAGGTCATCGGTGCCGTCGGATGTGGGCACATTCTAGGCAAGTGGAAGGAATAGGACATGGAGAAGCATCGAGTTTTCGCTGCGGCTCTTTCGGCACTGGCAGGCATCGCCGGGCTGGCTTGCTCGTCAGCGGCTCCCCTGGCTGCGGCATCGGACGCGTTGGCGGACGCCGCCTCGGCGCCAGATGCCACCGTGGACTCTGCCCTGAGCGTTTCACTGGATGTCAGCGGTCTTGATAGCCCGGTGGCGACCATCGACGCCGGCCTGTGTGGCAACGGCAAACTGGACCCCGGCGAGGAATGTGACGACGGCAACACTTTCAACGGCGACGGCTGCAACAGCCAATGCAAGCGCGACTTCCCATGCTGGGGCTGTGACTGCGTGGGCAGCCCTTCGTGCGTGGACCGCCGTGTGTGTGGCAACGCTATCCTGACTCTGGACGAGGAGTGCGACGACGGCAACATCACCAGCGGCGACGGCTGCTCGGAATCTTGCCAAATAGAGCCGGGTTGGCGCTGTCGGGTGCCGGGAAGGAGTTGCGTTCCCATCTGCGGCGACGGGCAGATGGTCGGCTGGGAAACCTGCGACGACGGGAATACCGTGGACGGTGACGGGTGCGCGCACAACTGCCTGGTCGAGCCCTGCTGGGACTGTTCCGGTGGCGCATGCATCTATGAATCTTGTGGAGACGGCGGACAGGACACGGACGAGGTCGGTGTTTTCCGTTGTGGCGACAACATTGTCTCGCCCGGCGAGGAGTGTGACGACGGTGACGGGAACAGCGATGTAGGTTATGGCGGCTGCACAACCCGATGCACGTTCGGGCCCTACTGTGGCGACGGCCTGGTCAATGGTGGATGGGAGCAGTGCGACCTGGGCAGCAGAAGTGGTTTGGACCTCGGCAAGGACGGGTGCACATTCGGATGCACGAAACCCCACTACTGTGGTGACGGCATAGTCGACCCAGATCGCGGCGAAGAGTGCGATTTGGGTGACTTGAACGGGGTGGCAGTGGACAGCAAGCTGGCGCCGTCAGTCGCGGGAACAGTCCTGTGCGATGAGACCTGCAGGATAGCTTTCGACGTCCCTTAGTCGGGGAACAGCTGCGCCAGGCCGTCGGCGCTGGCTGCGCACACGCCGCGCTCGGTGACCAGGCCGGTCACCAGGCGCGCGGGCGTGACGTCGAAGCCGGGGTTGGCCACCGGGCTGCCGGGGGGAGTGACCAGGACCGTAGTGGGCTTTCCGTCGGGTCCCAGCCCGCGCACCAGGCGGACCTCGTCGGCGCCGCGTTCCTCTATGGGGATCTCAGCCAGTCCGTCGCGGATGGTCCAGTCGATGCTGGGACTGGGCAAGCAAACGTAGAACGGCACCTGACAATCACGCGCGGCCAGGGCTTTGAGGTAGGTGCCGATCTTGTTACACACGTCGCCAGTGGCCGTGGTTCGATCTGTGCCCACGAAGCAAAGGTCGACTGCGCCTTGTTGCATAAGGTGACCGCCGGCATTGTCCACGATCACATGATGGGGCACGCCGTGCTGGCCCAACTCCCAGGCGGTCAGGGAAGCGCCCTGGTTGCGCGGCCGCGTCTCCTCCACCCACACATGCACAGAAATGCCAGCATCATGGGCCTTGTAAACCGGCGCCAGGGCGGTGCCCCAGTCCACGGTTGCCAGCCAGCCGGCGTTGCAGTGGGTAAGCACGTTCACGGGCTTCAATCCCTTGCGCTTGGCGAGTGTCTCGATGATGTGCTTGCCATGCTCGCCAATAGCAGAACACAGCGCCACGTCATCGTCGCAGATCTGGGCCGCGCGGCGGTAGGCGGCCGTGGCGCGTTCCGCCGGGGGCAACTGGGCCGTTGCAGCGCGCATCTCGTCCAGGGCCCAGCGCAAGTTGACCGCTGTGGGCCGCGTGGCCAGAAGCTGTGCGTAGGCCCGCGCCAGGCCCGCGTCGCTCGCGTCCTGCCGCAAAGCCAGGGCCATCCCGTACGCCGCTGTGGCGCCGATGAGCGGCGCGCCCCGCACCACCATGTCGGCAATGGCGCCCGCCGCATCCGTGCAGGTCTGCAGTCGCGCCAGGCGAAAGTCATGCGGCAGCAGCGTCTGGTCGATCACTTCGAGCGACCAACCGTCGGCGTGCAGACGAATCGTGCGATAGGGAACCCCGGCGACGTTCATCAGCGCTAGTCCAGGTACTTCGCGGTCAGTGGCGCGAGGCGATCCCGCACCTCGCGTGGGATCTGGCGCCGGTCGCTCCAGATGGCCAGCCTGAGCGCCTCCTGGCAAGTACACGCGCTGTCGGGCAGCGACGCGATGGCCGGCAGCCCCGCGCTGATTAACCCGAAGGCATTATGGGACGCGGCCTGCACGTTGCCGATGATCTCTTCCAAGAGGTGAATCTGGTCCACGTCAGTGCGGTGCGCCCGCCAGCAGTCATAGTCAGTCGACAGAGCCACGCAGGC
>PMCR01000170.1 GCA_003155465.1 Myxococcales bacterium
CTGGTCCGCGACCGCGAGAGCATCGAGCGCTTCCTCCGCCACCAGAACCTGTGGACCGAGCCGCTGGGCCTGGCCGAGGCACGGCCGCCACCCTACTTCCGCTCCGTAACCCGCCTCAAGCCGACCAGCCAGGTCGAGCTGTTCGAGCAGGCCGAAGCGCCCCGCCGCAAGGCAGGGGTCTGCCCACCGAAGGCTCATTGTGGGACCGCCTACAGGTCAAGGGTCGCGGGTTCATCCTCGTGGACCGCCTTTCCATCCAGGCTTGGCCGTCGCCTTCGCTCCATCCCTCTGTTTTCCACGCACCACACCCGCTTGAATCGGTTACGTTCCCAGAACCTCGGGCCAGATAGCCAGATACCCGCTGCGCATGGACCGAGAGCGAGGTATCTTTGTACCCATGGCAGTCATGGTCCACTGGAATGGCAAGGACGTGCCCCAAGAGCTCCGCGCGCTTCCCGAGGGTAGGTATGTCATCGAATCCGTTGACGCAGCACCTGCCCTTTCCCCCGACGAGGAAGCCGGATTGGATCAGGCCATAGATTCGCTACGTCAGGGGCAAGGAGTCCCAGCCGATGCTGTCTTCCGGCGCGTTGAGGAGAGACTGCGCCGGTGAGGGTCATCTTCGCGCCGGAGGCCGAACAAGATCTTAACTCGGCGGTGGCTTTCCTTGCGGATCGCGGCTCGGCCGCCGCTGCGCAACTGGTCGCCGGTGTCAGGTCGTTGGTCGAGCATCTGGCCAACGCTGACTTTGAAGGGTCCCAGCAGCAACTTCGCTCTGGCGAGACCGTGAGGAGTTGGCCATTGCCGCCGTACCGCCTCTACTACCAGCGATCGAGCGAAGCGCTCCGCATTGTCCGCATCTATCACCAGGCGCGACGGCCGATCGCGCGGTAGCCGGATCGCGCCGCAACCCGATTCACCAAGGCAGACTACCGCTGATTGACCTGCCTGGCTCGATGAGCCTCCTTCTTCGAGCGCTCGATCGCCTGCTCTGCACCTTCATTGCGACCACCGTCCGCGCTGGCGGAGCGCCCGCGCTGGCGGGATGCCATCGCTTTCCTGAAAGGGCTGGTGGGCATGTTCCCTTTGTGGGCCTTCCCGTCAGCCCTGCCATTCAACGCCCCGGAGTGAACGAGACAGCCACCACCGAGCTGACGATCCCACCGGCCAGTCGGTTAAGGGTAAGCCATGCCCGTCGTCTGCCGCCGACGGAAGCCCCAAACGTCCCCGGCTCCGATTTGCGTTCTGGGCAGCCGTACGGCCACCGATGGCCCACGCTGCCGTTGTCCTGGCCGTCATTCCCGCCAACCTCAGCCTCGATTGAGAGCGATCGCGGGATCCGTCCGCCGACGTTTCAGGAAGAATCCGAAGAATCCAGGAAGACTCGGGCACCGCACGCCGAAAACCATAAGTTCCCGGAGAATGCGGCGGCCTGCTATCGCAAGATTCTAGCCACGCGGCCCTTCTTTCGCGACGCCCAGGATCGCTTGAAAGCCGCGCAGACCGATTACCGCGGAGCGGCCGCCAAGGACTACGAGCGCGCCTTCAAGGAAGAACTGGCCTTTCGCGAGGCGGTCAAGCGGAATGAAGCCCCCTTGGTTGCCCAGCCCACGGAGGATGACGACGATCCCCTGGACCCGCTGCCGGAACTTCCCGAGTTGCCTGATCTTCCCGCTCTGCCTGCGGCAGCCGCGCCATCAGGGGAGGCCGGCAGCCGCGGATCGGCGCCTGTGGCCGTGGCCCACGCGCACACGCTTCTGTCCCCGGCCGGCCGAACACCGCCGCCGGTGGCGGTTCCGCCGGTGGCGCCCGCCGCGGCCGTGCCCACCCTGGTCGAGCCTGAACTGACCTGGGGGATCGCGACGCAGATCGGTTTTTCCGGCGTGACCCTGGAACCGGGCGCCGTCGTCAACCAGCGCTATCGCCTGGAAAAGAANNCACCGCGACATCAAACCGGACAACTTCTTCATCACCGACGAGGGCGTGCTCAAGGTCATGGATTTCGGCATCGCCAAGCGCCACAGCGCTGGCCGCGGGCTGACCCGCGCGGGCATGATGGCCGGCACGCCCCAGTACATAGCTCCCGAGCAAGTGAACAACTTCAGCGGCGTCACCCATCTGGCGGACCTCTACGCTTTGGGCTGTATCGCCTACCAGATGTTCGCCGGTACGGTCCCCTTCGACGCCGACGAGGTCATGCCGATTCTGATCGCCCACATGTCTCGCGCGCCTGAGCCGCCCCGCCAGCGCAATCCCGCGATTCCGGCCGAGCTGGAGACGGTCATCCTCAGGCTGCTGGCGAAGAAACCCGAGGCACGGGTACAGAGCTGCCGCGAGTTGGCCGCCATCCTGTCGGGCATCCGCCTGCGCCTGCCCAGAACGCCGTCCGGCTCCTCGTCCGCCGGATCCCCAAACAGGCGTGACTAGCAGCACCCCGTCCTGTGCCAAAACTGGATCCGCCAAAATCGTCGTGATATCGAGCGGTTTCTCCTGGCTCGCATGGCGAGGTGATGCGTGAGAACCGGAGGTTTTGGCACTCCCATGGCCGCTCGAAGGACAGGTCTAGATCTTCCGCTGCCGCTCCAGTTTCTGGCAGCGTGGCTCGCGGTGTGACTCGGCCGGGTTCTCCAGGAGCAAGTCGAGTATCTGAAGGCTGAGAATCTGCTCCTACGGGAGAAGCTGGGGCCCAAGAGGGTCAGGTTGACCGACGCCGAGCGAAGGAGGCTGGCCACGCTGGGGAAGGCGTTGGGCCGGAGGGGGTTGGCGGCTGTCGCGACCATCGCATCACCTGAGACCATCCTGCGGTGGTACCGAGAATTGGTGGCCAAGAAGTACGACGGCAGCCTGCAGCGAGGACAAGGGCGGCCGAAGACCGGGGCCGAGATCGCGGCACTGGTTATCAGGATGGCGAGAGAGAACACCTGGGGCTACACGCGGATTAGGGGCGCCCTGAAGAACCTTGGCCACGAGATCGGACGCAATACGATCAAACGTATCTTGCTGGAAAGTGGAATCGACCCTGCACCCGAACGAGGGCGGCGAATGTCATGGGCGACATTCATCAAGGCACACTTGGGTGCCATCGTCGGCATGGATTTCTTCACTGTCGAGGTTGTGACCTGGCTTGGGCTGGTTCGGTATCACGTACTATTCGCCATCGACATCGCGAGCAGGAAGGTGGAAAATTTCGGGATAGTCGCGAATCCTGGCGGCCCATGGATGGAACAGGTGGCGCGGAATCTGGTCGATGCGGTAGACGGCTTCCTGGTCGGCAAGCGGTATATCCTGATCGATCGGGACCCGCTGTACACGGAAGCATTCCGCCGAATCCTGGTGCAGGGTGGGGTGAAGGCAGTGAGGTTGCCGGCGAGGAGTCCGAATCTGAACGCCTTTGCAGAAAGATTTGTTCTTTCGATCAAGACCGAATGCTTGGACCGTCTGATTCCTCTGGGCGAGACCCATCTGCGGTGCGCGATCCTCGAGTACACGAAGCACTATCATGAGGAACGGAACCATCAGGGGCTCGACAACGAGCTAATCGCGCCCACCAAGGCCACGAACGGCGTTGGAAGAGTCGTTCGCCGGGAACGTCTCGGCGGTCTCCTGAGCTTCTACTACCGGAAGGCAGCCTGAAGTTGTTTGCGATCAGCCCTGGACCGTCGCGATCGAGTTTCCGCACAGGACGGGGGTTCCGAAGATCGCCACGCCGGAGCATCCCTCTGCTTCATCGAGCCGATTCCGATCGCGGACGCTACACGGGCGAGGAAGATGCTCAACATATCTAGTCAATCTTTCGCCTTGTACACGGATACAGAGAATCTCCTCGGCCTAGTCAAAGTGCCAGCAACCGATGATCCGTCTTTTCGAGTTCACTTCACTGGTCATGGTCATTGGCAAATTGCAGTCCGTAATGAAGTACTCGCCCGCATAAAGCACGGGGTGCCAAACTTTCCTCGTCCGCGGCTCAGACGGGAGCAGTTCGAACGCGCGTTCACCCGCTTGTTTCCACAGGCAAGTGCTGACGGGTTGGACCAGGTTTGGGCACTTGCTGACTCAGCCCTTGACCAAGCGCACGGAACCACGATTGTCGTGGTTGGTGACGCTGCCGAGGAATCCCACCGGCTCTCTGGACAGGGGACCTGTATCGAACGCACCGCACTTTGTCCGGACCTGAGCAAGCTCCTCACAGCAATCGATGGCGCGGTAATACTCGATCCGGAAGGCTTCTGCCATGCGATTGGCGCCATCCTCGATGGCCCAGCGTGTTGCGGCGGAGATCCCGGTCGCGGGGCACGTTTCAATTCGGCTGTCCGCTATGTCAACGATCGTTCGAATAGAATGGCTATCGTGGTTTCCCAGGACGGCCATGCGGATCTGTTGCCCCGTTTGCGTCCTCAGATCTCGCGGCAGTCGCTCAAGAAGCGCGTCGACGATGCTCTTATGCAACTCCGTGAAGAATCGGTCCCGACCTCGGCGCGCGAGGAGTGTGCTTGCCTCGTCCAAGAGTACCCTGAATACCTGTCCGATCTTGCCTCTGAGGACGAGGTCAGGCGCATACTTCTTGGGTCGCTTGCAGCACGCGGACTTCTCGAAGAGGACCGTACGCCAAGAGTCGTTTACGATATGCACCCTACCGACATTGTCGAAGAGGCCCTCATCAACTTGGCATAGTCCAACGCGCAGCTCGCCGGCTCGTCTTCCGTACCGCGCACTTGGAAATGACGGGTTTCCTCCGCATGGGTAACAAGCCTTGGTCAGCGCCAGTATGGCGGTCGCAGTCGCGCAAGCGCAAGCGAAGTAGTAGCGACGTCAGCAACAAAGCCGGCGGTTTGCACAAGCGGACGGCCGGTTTTGTCTTTTGGGGGCCGCTCTCGTCAGCGCCCTTCCCCGCCGGGCTCGGACAGCGCCTCGACATCGAGGAGATCTTGTGGACGGCCGCTGGCTCGCTTGATGGCGATCAGGTCGTCTTTGCTGATGACGGAAACGAAGACATCGTCCCAACTCGTGCGCACGCGCCGAGAGAGGCAGGCGGGAAAGTTTCCACCAGGAACCCCTTTGACGACGTCAATCCGCACCGGAGGCACGCCCATCCAAAGGACATCCTCGTCGAGTGCCGACTCAAGCTGTTCGAGCATGGCAGCCGGCGCGCCAAATTCTTCGAGCGCAGCACGGGCACGTTTCAGGTTCTCGGGCGAGTGCCCGACCCACAGGTCGATGTCCTTCGTAAACCGTGGCCGCGCGTGGAATCCCACGGCGTAGCCACCGACGACGAGATAATCAACGTCGTGCGCGGCGAATACCGCCAACAGATCTCTGAAGTCCGGGGGGAGGGGCATGTCCTTTGATGATCTCCGATTCGTCGGCCATGGCGCGAATCGCGGTAAATTTCACACTTGCGCTGGCCGTGCGCCAGAACGCCAGATCCGCCGCTAGGGATTCACCCTTTTGGGTCAGGCCGCAGCTCCACCGCATGCGGCGCTGCCTGGCGGGTTCGTCTCGCGCGTCCATGAGCGAAGACTACCACGTCACCTTCCAAGCCGGCGGGTGTCTGTCCGATACCTGTGAGTGTCTTCTTGCACGCAGGCCACTACGAAGCCTCCCACGCCCGATGTCGTGGGACGACAGAGAAGCGATGCCTACCGACCTCGCCGGCCGGAACAGCAGACTTTTCACCGAGGCTTGCAACCGCCGAGGTCGG